>NZ_JAXCLC010000021.1:0-106408 GCF_034043715.1 Kitasatospora purpeofusca
CGTCGGCAGGGGCACCACCCGGCGCCACGCCGACCGTCGGGACCCAATCGACCCCAGCGCCCCCCCCACATCGCACGCCCGGCCCCGGGCGCCCCCCCCCCCCGCCGCGGGCGCGGGGGGCGGCTCCCCGGGCGCCCCGGCCCCCCGGCCCCCCCCCCCGTCGCCCCCCCCCACCCCAGCCGGGGCCGCCCCCGGCGCGCCGGCCCCCCCCCCCCGCTGGCGTTCCCGGGTGTCCTGAGGGTCGGGTGGAGCGCTTGTTGGAGGAGTGTTAACGCCCCCGTGACCTGCTGCTTCACGGAAGGGGGTGAGGTGGCCCGGAGATGACGTCCGGCCCCCGGACCGTGAACCAATGGTCTATACCAATGCGGTACTGTGGCCGTTGGAGCTGTCAGAAACACGGCTGTGGGGGCCATATGACTGTCCGACAAGTTACGTCCATTTCGTCTACTTCATCCTCTTCCTCCTCTCCTCCGGCGCATCTGCCGCAGCCGCCGGACGACCAGGAGCTCTACTGGTACTTCGGGCCGCAGCGGCGGTGGGTGCTGGTCGCCAGTTCGGCGGCGTTCGTGTTCACCGCCGGGACGATGTTCACGTTCGCGCTGCGGACGCCCGCGCTGTGGGTGTTCCTCGCCGTGCTGGGGCTCAATGTCGTCGCGCTGGCGCTGTCCTCGGTCAACAGCCTGCGGCAGCGGCGGCTCACCCGGCAGTCCCACGAGGTGCTGGTGCACGCGTGGGCGCCGGAGGAACTGCCGACCGTCGACCTCTATCTGCCGACCTGCGGTGAGCCGCTGGACATCCTGGAGAACGCCTACCGGGCGGTGGCCGAGGTCGACTGGCCCGGTGCGCTGACCGTCTGGGTGCTCGACGACGGCGACCGGGCGGAGGTCGCCGACCTGGCGGCCGCGCACGGGTACCGGTACGTGGTGCGGCCCGACCGGGGGCACCTCAAGAAGGCCGGCAACCTCAACCACGCGCTCACGCTCAGCAGCGGCGAGCTGATCGCCATCCTGGACGCGGACTTCGCGCCCCGGGCCGACTTCCTGCGCCATCTCGTCCCGTACTTCGCGGACGCGCGGATCGGCATCGTCCAGAGCCCGCAGTGCTTCGACACCGACGAGTCGATGAGCTGGATCGAGCGCGCCGCCGGTGCCGCGCAGGAGTGGTTCTTCCGTTGGATCCAGCCCTCCAGGGACGCCAGTGACGCCGCCATCTGCTGCGGCAGCAACGCCGTCTACCGGCGGGTCGCGATCGACCGGGCCGGCGGTTTCGCCCGGCTCGACCACAGCGAGGACCTCTTCACCGGCCTCGGCCTGTACGCCAAGGGGTACCGGACGCTGTACGTCCCGGTGCTGGTCGCCAAGGGCACCTCGCCCGACAACCTCGCCTCGTACGTCAACCAGCAGTACCGCTGGGCGATGGGCAACCTGCACCTGCTCGGCTCGCCCGAACTCAAGCGGATCGGCGCGCCCTGGCGGATGCGGCTCTGCTTCTACGAGGGCATCGTCGGCTACCTCGCCGCCGCCGTGAACATCTTCGTCGCGCCACTGCCGCCGCTGGTGATGATGTTCTGGTACCCGGACCAGATCCGGCCCTGGCACGTACTGCCGATGCTGGCGCCGCTCTGGCTCTGGCACGTGCTGATGCCCCGGGTCAGCCGCACCCGCTGGCGGATCGAGGTGATCCGCTCCAACGTGCTGATGGGCGTCGCCGCCGGGGTCGCCTTCTGGCACACCCTGCGCGGGCGCAGCGCGGCCTGGGTGCCGACCGGCGCCGCCGGTCAGGCCGGGGCGGACGCGGCGGGGGCCACCACGCCCGCCGCGCGGAGCAAGTCCCGGTCCGGCGGGATGGCGCGCAAGGTCGTGCTGGTCTCGCTGGTATGGCTCTGCGGCTCGATCGGGGCCGCCGCGGTCGGCCTCGGCCTGGCCGTCGCGCAGTACGGATGGGCCCCCAACTGGGGTCTCGGGCTCTACCTCGCGGTGCAGGCGCAGATCGGTCTGCCGCTGATCCGCGACCTCGTCGGCGAGGTGCGCGGCACCGACCGCCGCGACGCCGTCACAGCCGGGCCGAAGGCGCCCCGGTCCGGCATGCTGCCCCGCCGCTGGCCGGAGGGGCTGGCCGCCACCGCAACGCTCGTGCTCACCGCTCTGCTCGCGTCCGGCTGGGTCCGCCCGATGCTGCCCTGGCTGGGTTGAAAGGTCGCCACCGCCCATGTCGTCACCTCCCAAGTCGCCTTCCTCCGAACCGCCGGCCGCACCTGAACCGCCGGCCGCACCTGAACCGCCGGCCGCACCTGAACCGCCGGCCGTCGTGGCCGAGCTCGCGCCGGACGCCTTCACCATCCCCGGTCCGCGGACCGCCGCCGGTCACGCCGGTCGCGGCGGCCGGTTCGGCCGCGCCCTCTCCCGGGGTTCCGATGCCCCGGGCCGGGCGCGCCCACCGGCGGGGTTCCGTCCCGACATCGAGGGTCTGCGCGCGCTCGCCGTGCTCGCCGTCCTCGCCTTCCACGCCGCCGTCCCCGGACTGGCCGGCGGCTTCGTCGGGGTCGACGTCTTCCTCGTCGTCTCCGGCTACCTGATCACCGGCCTGCTGGTGCGCGAGGCCACCACCACCGGCCGGATCCGGCTCGGCGAGTTCTTCTCCCGCCGGGCCCGCCGACTGCTGCCCTCGGCCGCGATCGTGCTCGGCGCGGTGGCCCTGTTCGGCGCCTGGCTGACGGTGCCGTTGCGCCGGGCCGACCTGGAGTACGACGTGCTCGCGGCGGCGTTCTCGGTCGGCAACTGGCGCTTCGTCGCCCAGCAGACGGACTACCTGGCCGCCGGGCGGGACGAGAGCCCGCTGCTGCACTTCTGGTCGCTGGCCGTGGAGGAGCAGTTCTACCTGGCGTGGGGCCCGCTGCTGGCCCTCACCGCCTACCTGGTGCTGCGGGTCCTGCGGCGCGGTCGGGCGGACGGGCGCGGGCGGGCGGTGCGGCCGGTCGCGGCGGCGCTCGCCGCCGTGCTGACCGTCGGCTCCTTCGCGCTCTCGCTGCGCTGGACGCACGACTCCGTCTCGCTCGCCTACCTCGGAACGCCTTCCAGGGTCTGGCAGTTCGGCGTCGGCGCGCTGCTGGCCCTGCTGCCCTGGCACCTGCTGCGCGGGCCGCGCCCGCTGCGGGCGGCGGTGGGCTGGGGCGGTGCGGCGGCCGTGGTGTGGTGCGTGCTGGCGTACGACAGCAGCACCCCGTACCCGGGCTGGGCCGCGCTGGTGCCGACCCTGGGCACGGCGGCCGTCGTCCTGGCCGGCACGCCGGGGCGGGAGGGGGAGGCGGCGCCCGGCTTCGGCGTCGACCGCGTCCTCGGACTGCGCGCCCCGCGCGCGATCGGCCGGCTCTCCTACAACCTCTACCTGTGGCACTGGCCGGTGCTGGTCCTCGTCGGCGCGAAGTTCGGCCCGCTGGACTGGCCGGTGAAGGTGGCGCTGACCGCGGCCGCCGCCCTCCCCGCCGCGGCCGTGATGCGGTGGGTCGAGCAGCCGCTGCGGCACAGCCGCACCGTCTCCGAACTCCCGCGCCGGGGGCTGTCGCTGGGGCTCGCCTCGGTGGTCATCCCGGTGGTGCTGGCGCTGGTCGTCGGCACCGGGACGCTCCGGCTGCTCGGCCCGGCGGCGCCGGTCGACCTCCAGGGGCTGCCGCCCGGTTCCTCGGACGGCACCTCGCTGCTGGTGCGCACCTCGGCCCCGGCCAAGAGCGGTCCGGCGGTGGTGCCGGACGCCGTCCAGGCGCGCAAGGACTTCCCGCCGGACGGTGAGTGCGAGGTCGACCCGGCGGCCACCACCAGCCCCGACTGCCGCTTCGGCGTGGTCGGCAGCCCGGACCGGATCGTGCTGCTCGGCGACTCGCACGCCGGCCAGTGGTTCTCCTCGCTGCTCGCCCTCGCGGCCGAACGGCGCTGGGAACTGGAGGAGTTGGTCAAGCAGGGCTGCCCGCTGCCGGAACTCTCGGTGGTGAACCCGCAGTTGGGCCGCACCTATCGCGAGTGCGACACCTGGCGGGCGAACGCGCTGACCCGGCTTGCCGCCGGGCCCAAGCCCCGGCTGATCGTGGTCTCCACCCTCAACCGGTACAGCGACGACCGCGAGTCGGTGCTCCAGGGCTGGGCGAAGACGCTCACCCCGCTGCGCGAACTCGGCGTGCCGATCGTCTACTTGCGCGACACCCCGATTCCCGGGACGGACGTGCCGGCCTGCGTCTCGGGCCACACCGACGACCCGGCGGCCTGCGAGTTCCCGCGCGACAAGGCGCTCTGGGCGGACCCGCTCGCGGACGAGATCGCGGCCGGCCGGGTGCCGGGCGTCCGCTCGGTGTCGGTCAACGACGTCATCTGCCCCGGCAGCGGCCGGAGTTGCCCGGCGGTGCTGGAACGCATCCTGCTCTACCGCGACGACACGCACCTGACCAACGTCGCCGCCGTCGTCCTGACACCGCGCCTGGAGCGGGTGCTGACGGACGCGGGCGCCCTGCCGCCGCGCGCCGGTGCCGCCGGTGGTGCCGCCGCCCCGGCGCCCGACGCGTCCGGCTGGACCTCGCTGCTGCGCGACGACTTCGACGGCCCGGCCGGCAGCCGCCCGTCCGCCGCGAACTGGCAGTACGACCTCGGCACCTGCTACCCGGGCTGCCCGGCCGCGCAGTGGGGGACCGGCGAGGTCGAGACCATGACCGACTCGACCGACAACGTCCGGCTCGACGGCCGGGGCGCGCTGGAGATCGTGCCCACCCGGGGCGCGGACGGCCGCTGGTCCTCCGGCCGGATCGAGTCCCGCCGCGCCGACCTCGCCCCGCCGCCCGGCGGTGTGCTGCGGATCGAGGCCGGGATCGCGCTGCCCGAGGTGACCGGTCCGGCCGCCGCCGGCTACTGGCCCGCCTTCTGGACCCTGGGCGGTGAGCTGCGCAACGGGTACACCGGCTGGCCGGCCATCGGTGAGCTGGACATCATGGAGCAGGTCAACGGCCGGGACGCGGTCTTCGGCACGATGCACTGCGGCGTGCTGGACGGCGGGCCGTGCCAGGAGCCGCGCGGTCTCGGCTCCGGCGACCGGCCCTGCGCCGCCGAGTGCCGCAGCGGCTTCCACCGCTACGCGGTCGAGGTCGACCTGAAGCCGGGCGCCGAGGAGGTCCGCTGGTACCTCGACGGCCGGGAGCACCACCGGGTCACGGCCGCGCAGATGGACCGCGCGACCTGGGACAAGGCCGTCGACCACGGCCTGTTCCTCATCCTCAACGTCGCCGTCGGCGGCAACCTCCCGGCCGCCTTCGGCGGCTCCGTCACCCCGGCCACCGAACCGGGGCACCCGATGCGGGTGGACTACGTGTCGGTGGCCTCGAAGCAGTAGCGCCCCACTGACGGACACGGGAGCGCGGGGGCCGTCCGTGGACTCCACCTCGCGCGGATGATCAAGGGCGCGGGCGGGATCCCGGCCCACGGCAACCGGCGCTCCGAGTGGGACGCGGGCTGCCGCTTCGACTTCGAGGACCCCGAGCACGGCTGAGGGCGTACTCCGGAGGGTGCCGGCCGCCACGCGGCGGATCTTCCTGGGAGCAGCGTCGGCGGGCGTGCTTCGGCTCCGCTCAGGGCACCAGCGTGGGCGTGCCCAGGACAAGGGTGCCCATGGTGCAACCGTTCGCGGGATCCGTGTACGAGATGGAAAGCCGCAGTCGGCCTCTCACCTCCACCTTCAGCTCCTGTGGCGATCCCAGCTGGACCTCACCCGCGAACAGCGATTCCCCCGTCTGCCCGAATGTCGATCCGGGACGCCCGATCGGCGGAGGAGTCGTCGATGCCGGCGATCAGGGTGCCCCACTGCTCCGGGATTGCTGGTCCCGGGCCCTCCTGGGTCACCTGCGGCGCGAGGGCGGAGTGCGCGGACTGAACACCCATACTCCTTGGGACAGGGTCGCTCCCAGGACCCGACCTTGGAGTCGAAGCCAGGGATGTCTGTCCTGAAACGGTGCGAAGTTGTCGTTCGACACGACGATCCCGTCGACCTGACTTGCGATGTCCAGCACCAGGGCGTCCCCTCGGCCTTCGGTGCCGGCCGGAGGCTGGACCACCGTGCCGGAATCGATTGCCCGGTCCACTGCCGCCCGCTCCTCGGGTGTGACGTCATGGCGGAGTGTCGCGTCCACCACCACGTGGATCGCCCGGCCGGGGTAGCGTCGCCTCAGTTCGGCGATCCCGTGTTGCAGCCGAGCCATGCTGGGGAGCCCGCCGGCCTGGCGGCTGGGCGCCGATACCCAGGCCAGATTGGAACCGTCGACGATCAGCGGTGCTGTTGTCCCGGCTTTCGGTCGAGGTGCGGTCGGCCTGGGGGTCCCGGCCGCTGCTGCAGGCCTGGGAGTACTGGGCTGCGGAATCAGAGGCAGGTGAGTGGGCTCGGGCAGGTGGTTGCGTCCGCGAGCCTTCGCGGCAAGGAGCACATCCAGTTCTCGTGCCACCTCCGGGGGTACTCCGGCGCCGCCGAAGCTGTCGACCGTCTGGTCGAGGATCGGCTCGGCCACGCCTTCCAACCACGCCTTCACCTGGAGCAGCCCGTCGGCGTCGTACGTGTACTGGAGTCGGAACGACCTGTTGCTTTGGTCGTGGTCGGCGGGATACTTCAACGTCAAGGTGTCCAGTTTGAAGTTCTCGGTGTCGTCGAGCGGCCGGTCCGGGTCGCCCTCCCAGACCTCGACCTTCAGACTCGTCGCCCGTGCGTCGTGCGGGGTGTACGACCTCTCCAGCTTCCGGGGCAAGGGGCTCCGACGGGGGATCACCGTGCCGAAGCTTCGGCGACCGGAGTCGTCGGTGATCCTCGTTCCCAGCGCGTGGGAGTTCACCACCTGTACCACGCCGTCGAGTTCACCGTTCAGTGTGGCAGCGGTGATTGCCGCACCGCGTGCCACGGCTGTAAGGGGGTTGCACTTTGCAGGATCCACGAGCTCGCAGTCCAGGGCATCGGCGACAGCGTCACGTACGGCCGGGATCTGGCTGCTACCACCGATCATCAAAACCGCGGTGATCTCGTCCGGATCCATTCGGAGGTCGTCCAGGCACTCTTCGACGGGATCGAGCGCACGTGTGATGAGGTCCTGAATCTCGTTCTCGAATTCGGCTTGGGTGATCTCCACAAGGCTGCCGTCCGGTGTGGGCACGAGGACGGACGGCTGTTGCGAAAGCAGGATCTTGGAGCGCTCGATATCCAGTGCGAACTGCCGCTCCTGGGAGGGTGTCCAGCGGGGCTGCGGAGGTGTGCGTTCCAGGACCAGCCGCCGCAGTCGAGCGTCCAGCTCGATGCCGCCCAGCTTGTTCACGCCCCGGGAGGCCTTTTCGTCGAGGAATCGCAGCCTGCTGTCGTGCACCAGGATCGTGGCGTCCATCGTGCCGCCTCCCCAGTCGAAGACCAGGAACTGGCCGTCGGCCACCGAGGCCGGAAGCCCGTGGACGTATGAGATCGCCGCTGAAGTGGGTTCGTTCAGCAGCATCTTGACCTTGATCCCCGCGAACCTCGCTGCCTCTCTGGTGCGGAACCGGGCTGCGCCAGTGGCATTGGCCGGCACGGTGACGACCGCACTGTCGATCGTGGTGGCAGCCTCACGCTCGGCGAGCTCGGCCATCTTCCGAAAGATTCCTGCGGCCGTTGTCGTGGCGGCGAAGCGGCGACCGCCCACGGTCACGAATTCCTCGGACCGCAAAAGCCGCTTGCTGGCCTCGACGGCCTCCTCGGAGCGAAGCTTCGCTTCCCATCCGAAGAGGGTGCCGTCGCGCAATGAGCTTGTGCCGACCACTGAGGGGAACAGCAGGTCGAAGCCCGGTCGACGCCAGTCGGCGTCCAGGCCGTACGCACCCAGTTCCAGAACCTCGGCGAACTCGCCGTTCCACTGGGCGACCACGGAGTTGGTGGTGCCGAAGTCGATGCCGGTGGTGGTCACTGTGCCTCACCTCGTGCGTTCCGGGCTGCCTCTTCAGAATGCGCACCGCCATGCTGCGATGCCGCGGCCTCTCGGCGCCGAAGCTGGCCCCCGAGAACGGTTTGGCCAGTGATCTCGTCACGGTAGGCAGGTCGGACAAGTTCGAGCACCTCTCCGTGGCCCTCGGTCACGACGAAGAGATCAGGGGCCTCGGCAGGGTCGGTGACCCGTCGCAGTCCGAGCTGCAGAAGGTGATCGTCGATCGTCCGGCGTCCGGTCGGGGAGAGCCCGGTCTCGGCCCACAGTCTCGCGTCGATCTCACAGATGCGCCCGGTGAGTTGGGCTCGGGTTCGGAACTCGGAGAGGACGGCGGACCGGACGGCGGAGGTGATCGTACTGGTGGTGCCTGCGTCGCGAAGTTCCTCGCTCGCCCCGGCCAGCGCGACCGGTATCGCCGCGATCAGTCGTCGAACCACCGTGCCGGGCTCCAGAGGTTCGGTTTCGCGGATCCAAGCCGATGTCGACGAATGCGCTGGGATCTTGTCGGCGGGGGTGATACCGGCTTTGGTCGGTCCGGGCGCTTGCCGGCTGCGCTTTGAGCCGTCGGCCTTGGCGGTCGGAATCGACGGAGGAACTCGTTTCTGTCCGCACTGGAGGCAGGTCTTCTGGGACCGGATCAACTTCGGGGGCTTCTTGGACCGGGCCCGGCCCCGGGACCGTCTGTGCGGTGACAGTGGCATGAGCTGTATCCCTGAACGTGGTGTGGGTGATGAGGTGCTCTATCGACTGTTCAATAGGAAGGGACGGTCGGCCTCAGTCGCGTCTACGGTTCACGCGAGGCGGCGCGGACAGGAATTCGTCCAGCAGCTCGACGGCAGCGCGGGCGCGAATGGAGTCCATGTCGTGGGCGGTGAGCTGGGGGGTGCGCCGTTCGAGACGTGGGAGTGGCGGTACCAGCAGGCTGGACCGTTCGTCAGGATCCAGGTAGGGGGATTCGTCGTGCGGAATCACGAATACTCCGGCCTCCGTCGCCCCCGAACGCAGTACGGACTCGATCCGCGCCCGTATGTCGTTGAGCCGGGCACGCTCCTGGGTGTCGTGAACGGCCTCTTTTGTCAGCTCGCGGTACAAGTCCTCCCAGCTGAGGGTTCCGTGGGGCAGTCCGAGCTCCAGGAAGGGGTTGGTCGAGCGTGTGCGATTGTTCCTCGTGGTGCTCTTTCGGCGCTCCACAACGGTCAGGTTCGATTCCAACCGCGTGCGGCCGTCGGACGGGCCTGCTGCGCCGACGGGCGGCAGAAGCCGCAGGGCCTCACCCAGTGCCGACTCCGCCTCCTCCAGCTTGTTGGTGCAGAACGCTCGGTAGGCGTCGAGGTTGAGCGCCTCTGCCCGGTACTCCGGTCCGGCCTTGTCGACCTTCAGGAGGCGGGTGGTCTGTGCTGCGGCGCTCTGGTGATCACCGGTGTGGAACAGGTGGCGGGCGCGCCGCAGCGCCGCCCAGGCGTGGAACGCGCTGAGCCTGGGGTCAATGGACTCCGGGGGCTGCCAGAGTGCCTCCATGAGCAACCAGAGGCCCCGGTCGGCCAGTAGGTGTGGCGGCCAGGACCCGAGACTGCAGTACGACCGGAGATCGCGGAGCGCCACCCGCTGAGGCTCCGGCAGTATCAGTTCGATCTCGCTCAGATGGCGGGTCTCGCCCTCCGTCAGACCTACCAAGTACTCGTAGAGGTCCGGCTCATGGCTGTCCGCCGCAGCGCTCGGGATCACCCAGCCACTGATGAAGGCGTGGCGTCTGTCGAAGGAGGGCCAGGCCAGTGCCGTGGCCTCCGCGGTGGTCAGCAGGTCCGGGCCGGTCCTGGCCCGGAGGTAGGTGCTCTCCTCGGCCGTCCGATCGACCCAGGGCCGATCGGACGCGTCGAGCGCCCTGATGTCGATCAGTGTGTCCACGAGAGGCAGCGGAAGCGTGGCGAGCTGGGGGGCGAGATGTTTGCGGACGTACCGGGTCGGTCGACGTGTCGTGAGAGAGACGAAGAGTTCGTAGGAAGCGCCCGCATCGACGACGTGCGGCGTATGGACCAACCGCCGCTCGGGCGCGGTTGAGACGAGGATGTTGAGGCGTCCGGAAGCCTCCGGAGTGAGCCACTCTATTCGGGCCTCGCGCAGCGTCCGCAAGTGGCGTAGAACCTCCTCTGCCGAGCAGCTTCGGAGCGCACGTGCCACTGCTGCCATCAGGTTCTCGTCGGGCTCGCCGGCCAGCGCGGCGGACAACGCTCGGTCCTGGTCGGAGTCCGGCCGTGCGCTTCGCTCGTTCGCTGCTGCGAGATCTTTGAGTACGACGAGAACGGCCGCGACGGACTCTGCGCCGTTGACTCCGACCAGTCGCCATCGGCGCAGAGCAAAGCCGTTCGTTCTGGCCTCTGGATCCTTCTTCCGACGGCGTTCTTCCTGGGCCGCGAGCCGCCTCGTCTCGGCGGCGTTGGCTTCCTGCTCGGCGATCACCGGATCGGCAGAAGTGAACACTCGATCAGGTTACGCAGATCGGCGCAACCGAATCGGTCGTCCTGCTGATTGGTCATCCGATTGAGATCTCGCACGGCGACGGTGACCGGGAGGGATGCCGGGAGCCGTACAGCCGGCCGGCCTTCGCTGTGTCCCTTCGGATGCCTCCCGGGTACGTTGCCGGTCCGATCAGCGCGGCAGGAACCGGCTGGGCGTGCCGTGCCAGGAGATGCTCAGCGAGTCGCGGGCCCGCGTGGTCGCGACGAAGAGCAGCGACCGGGCCTTCCGGAGTTCGCGCTGATAGCGGGCGTGGTCGGTCTTCCGGTACTGCTCGATGAAGGCACGGGGGAGGATGCCCTCGCCGGCCGCGGCGATCGCGAGCCGCTGGTATTCGAGCCCCTTGAACCGGTGCATGGTGCCGACGTGGACCTCGCCGTCGCCGCGGGCGCCGTCCTTGGTGAGTTCGGCGCAGGTGATGCCGGCGGTGGTGGTCAGGAAGTACATGACCTCGTTGACCTTGTTGCGGTCCGTGACGCAGACGGCGATCAGGCCGCGGGCGTCGCGTGTGGTCCGTCCGGTCTCGTCGGTGGTGAGCTCGGTCCGCCAGGTCCGGATGGTCTCGGCCAGGCCGGCGAGTTCCTCTGCCCAGGTGGGGTACCCGGCCAGGACGGGGTCCGGGCCGCTGAGGACGGAGCGGAAGCCGACGAGGTTGTCCTTACCGTCGTCGAGGTCGTCGAACTCCACCTCCCGGCCGGTGACGACCGTGATCGCCTTGTTGAGGATCTCCTTGGTGGTGCGGTAGCTGAGGGTGAGTCGGCTGGAGCGGCCGCGGATGTTGATTCCGACGGCGCCGAGCGAGACCTGGTTGTCGTAGATGCGCTGATGGGTGTCGCCGGCGATGAAGAGGTCGTCGGGACCGGCGGCGACCATTGCGCGGAGCATCTTCCAGTGCGCGGGGCCCAGGTCCTGTGCCTCGTCGACGACGATGTGCCGGTAGCGGTGGCGGAGGAGCCGCATGCCCGACTCCGCGTCGCGGTGGATCAGGTCCTGGGCGCCGATCTGCTCCTTGTAGTCGGCGCGGGCGCAGATCTTCGCGGCGCGGTCGATCTCGAACCGGGCCGCACGTTCGGCGGCCTGGCTCCAGGTCTCCAGGTTCAGCTTGTCGAGGCGCGCGGTGTACTGATCCAGCAGCTTCCAGACGGCGGTCCGTTCGGAGCGGTTCAGCGGCCTGCCGCGGCCGGCCCGACGGGCCTGGAGGTAGGCGGTCCGGGTCGGTACCGCCTGGCCGAGGACGACCTGCTCCCATTCCTCCAGCAGGAACTCCGGCTCCCAGGCGCGTTCGTCGAGTTCCAGCAGGAGGTCCCGCAGCTCCCTGAGCGCGACCGGGTTCTCCACGCGGTTGCGCGAGCGGCCGGCGAGGCTGTTCTCGGCGAGGACCCGCGCGGTGAGCTGGTCGATGTGGGCGACCTCGACCCGGCTCAGTTGCTCGGGCTTCAGCAGGGAGGCGAGCCGGGCCCGCAGGTCGGTGGTGAGGTTCTTGGTGAAGGTGGTGAGCAGGATCGGTTTGTTCTCGCCGGGCGGCAACTGCTGGGCGAGGTGCGCGACCCGATGCAGGGCGACGACGGTCTTGCCGGTTCCGGGCCCGCCGGAGACCCTCGCCGGACCGCTGTAGGCACGGTTGACCAGCCGGGCCTGGGTGGGGTGGAGGAAGACCTTCCAGGCTCGGAAGTCACCCTCCTCGATCGCGGCGCGCAGCGCTTCGTCCGTGGTGACGACGGTGACGGTGGTCCGGGCCAGCGCCGCGTCGAAGTCCTCGGGGTTCGGTCGTTCCTCCAGTTCGACCGGGGCGGTGATCTCCCGCCGGACGTCGTCCAGCGGGATCCCGGCGGCCAGCCCGTAGAGTACGTCCTTGGTCAGCAGCGGGGCGCCCTGGACCAATTGGTCGAGTTCGTCGCTGGTGGTGACGACCAGGGCCAGCTCGACCAGGGCCTCGGTGACACCCAACTCGCGGAGCAGGTCGGCGCTGTAGGCGGCGAGCAGTGGCGCGGACCGCTCCGCCACCGGGTCGACGGTGGCGGGCGCGGGCGCCGGATCGGCCGGGGTCTCGTCGGGCTCGGCCTCGGGCTCGGCCGGGGTCAGTTCGATCCCGGCGCGTCGCAGGGCGCTCTCGCCGACCACCGAGAGGTCGACGAACTCGATCTCGCCGGTGATTCGGTTGACCGCGACGGACAACTGCTCGTAGACGTCGCGGCGGTGGCGGACGGCGATGGCCAGCCAGCTCTCCTCGCCGCCGGCGCCGATGCCCGTGCGGGTGAGCAGCACGCGGTACGAGGGGTCGAGGCGGGCGGAGAAGATCCGACCGTCGCCCTTGAGCGGCTTGAGCCGCAGCGACGTATGCCAGGGGTTCTTCCGGAAAAGGTGACTGAAGTCGTAGAACTTCGCCTTCACCTGGTGATCGAGCTTGTAGAGCTCCTGTTCGGCCTTCTGGTACAGGCTGAGCCGGGCTGTCATCGGGAGGAGCCTTCCAGGTCGTGCGGTACACCGGTCGAGGGCGCGTCGGGGAGGAGGGAGATCAGGGTTTCCAGGTGGTCGAGCCAGTCGGCCGCGGTGCGGGCCGTCCAGCCGTCGGACCGGTACGCGGCGATCCGGCGCTCCGTCTCGTCGTCGGCCACGCCGCCGGAACCCTCGGGTGCGGTCGGCGGGACGGGCAAAACGGCGATCTTGACGGTGTCGTCCGTCCAGACGAAGTCCGCAGGCCACCTGCTGTCGCCCAGTTCGTGACCGAATTCCGTCGGGGCCTGCTTGCCGCGGTCGGCGATCCGGGTCGCCAGGTCGAGCAGGGCGGGTTCCTCGTCCGGGTCGATCTCCGGGAGGAAGTTGCTGTCCCAGGCCCTGTCGCGGAGCAGCACGATGATTTGCTCCTCGAACGGGGACGGGGACGGCGGCATGGTCGGAGCCGCCGCAGTGCTCGACGACTGCAATTGACCCGCGCCGCCGCACACCGCGAGTGCGTCGACGCCGAAGGTCGCGGCCTGGCCGGTCGTCAACTGGACTCCGTCGCCGCCTGCTCGGGGCAGGAACTGGAGCAGGTTGGACCAGTACAGCCAGGCCCGCCAGCGCTGCTTGTGGTCGTCGGTGTCCAGGACCGCCGTATCGTCGTCCAGGCAGGCCAGCACCGTCCAGGCGGGTGCCTGCTGGTCGGCGTCGCGCACCGCGAGGACGAGCGGCAGGCCGTTGCCGTCGGTGCTGCGCAGGACGTGCACCGCTTCGACCGGTCCGTCGTCGCCGGGTTCCGGTGCCGACGCCGGCAGGCCGAGCGCCGTCCGCAGGGTGTCCCGGAGCGCTCCCCGCCGGTCGGCGGACCCGGCCAGCGCAGTGCCCGGGTGTGCGGTCAGCCCGCTGACCAGGGCGTTGGCCCGGCGGGCCCACAACCGGGGCGAGGGGTCGCGGAGGTAGCCGAGCAGCGTCGCGATCGGGTTGGCGAACACGGCACCCGCCAGCTGTGGCCGGCTGCCGCCCAGCTCCTCGTAGACGCCCTTGGCGGCCTCCTGGGCGGCCCAGTCGTAGGGCGGCCAGACCGGGGCGCTCCGGGTGGGGCGTCCCTCGAAGAGGTCGAGATCGTCCCAGGTCAGCTGGAAGACCACGGACCCGTCGGCGCGCAGCCCGGTGCGTGCGGCGGCGTCGTCGGCGAGCCGGTTGTGCTCCTGGCTCGCGTGGTAGCGGCGTCCGTCCAGGTACACCTTGATGCTCTCGGAGGGGCCGCCGACCCGGGTGAAGGTGAAGTCCGTGCGGGAGCCGGCCGTCCGCTGCTGGGCGGTGAGCCGCCAATGCAGCCGCTCCTCAATGCCGCTGATCTTCAGGTGGCCGCTGGCGCGGCCGTCCTCCTCCAGAACGGCGTCCTTGCTCTGCTCGCTCCACGTCCGCAATGCAGCGAGGAAGCGGGCCTCCAGGTCGGATTCGACCTGCTTGTCCAAGCCGATCAGGCCGGTGGAGGCGACCTCGGTGGTCCTCCACACGTCGCCGCCCTCCCGGTCGAAGAGCAGCGACTCCAGCAGGGCCAGGGCCTCCGCGCGGGAGACCTTGGACTGGTACCGCTCGGCGGTGTAGCGGTACAGGCAGCGGTGGCACGCCCGGCGGTGTTCCTCGTCCTTGCAGGCGCAGTCCAGCAGGGCCGCCCGGGCCTTGAGGAGCGTCGCCCGGAACACCTCGGGGTCGGTGAGCCGGTGCAGGTAACCCGTGCCGCCGGGAAGGGCGTCGAACAGCACCAGGAACCACCGCCGCTCGCCGGTGCCGGTGTCCGGCATCGAGGCGAGGGTGTGCTCCAGGTGCTGGGGGTCGCCCCCGAACTGCTCGTCCACGCCGAGCCGCAGTGCGGCCCGGAAGGAGTGGATCTTCTCCTCGACCAGGACGGTCGCGGCCGGCAGCAGGACGCGCAGCGCCTCCGTCCGCAGCTCGTGCGCCAGCAGAACGGGCAACTGGTCGGCGCCCGCAGCCTTCCCACGCCGCAACGGGCACCACGGCCGGTGGTGCTTGAGCTGGGGGTTGCGGGCGGCCGAGGCGCTCACCTCGTCCGTGTCGTGGTCGAAGACCGGTCGGCCGTCGGCGGTCGCGGCGCCGCAACCGGTGCAGACGTGGAACGGGTTGAGCCGCACGGTGTGCCCGGCGAACTCGTCGGCCGCCGGGATGTCGTAGCGGGCCGGTCCCACATTGATCGTGCGGATCACGGCGGTGCGGGAGAAGTCCACGCCGAAGGTCTCGGTCGCGTGCCGCCAGGACCCGCGCTCCAGCGACTCCTCCGGGATGTCGACCGCATGCACGATCTCGTAGAAGCGCGGGTCGCGTTCGTCCCGGTCGTCGCGGATCCGGGCGTCGTCGCGCTTGTCCCGCGCGGCGACCAGCCGGGGCTGGACGACCTTGAACAGGCACGAGCCGTCGTCCGCTATCGTGCCGCTGCCGCAGCGCAGGCAGGCGGACCGGTCGTTCTCGGCGTTCTCGGTCCGTACGTAGCCGCACTGGGCGCAGACCCGCCAGGTCTGCCAGCCCGGCTGCGAGGCCGTGCCGATGTCGAGGCCGGTGATCTCGTGCCGGTACCGGTTGACGTAGAAGGTGTTGCCCGGGGCCAGTTCGGCCAGGGCGAGGCGCTGCGGCCGCTCGTAGGGGCGCAGCTCGGAGTCGTAGGCGGGGCGTTCGCCGGGCTTCGTCTCCTCCGGCCAGTAGAGCGTCGCCTCCAGCACCGTGGACGCGTCGACCAGCGCGTAGTTGGGCAGCAGCCCGAGCTCGACCAGGGCGCCCTGCCCGGGCGTCTCCTCCAGCAGCTTGCCGAGCTGCCGGCCGACACCGCGGCGCTCCGCCTCCAGTTCGGCCTTCTGGCGGGCCTCCTCCGGATCCGCCTCGTGCAACTCGCCGATGGCCTCGTTGATGTGGCGGATCCGGGAGCGCAGGGTGTCCTCGCGGGCCGCCCAGGCGCGGTCGGCCTGCTCGATCGCACCGCGCAGGCCGCCGGTGGCGTACTCCCGCAGGTCGGCGGCGGCCTGGTCACTGACGCCGGTGGGGAAGAGCGACAGGAAGGCGGCCACGGCCGCCTCACCCCTGGCGAGGGCCGCCTCGACCAGATCGGCCAGGTAGCCGGTCGGCCCGAAGAGGTCCTTGGCCTTCCGGGGCAGACCGGGCAGCACCCGCCCCTCGGCGCCGGTGAGCCGGCCCCGGGCGGCGAGGTCCAGCAGATGGGCCAGGTACTGGCGGCGGAGGATCTCCACGGCCGAGAGGTGGCAGCCCGGCGGCGTGATCGGCCCGGCGATCAGGTCCTTGGGCCGGTCCAGGTAGTAGAGGTCCCTCTTGCGCCGCTCGGGGATGGTCAGCAGGAAGGCGTTGCCGGTCCGGCGGCCGGCTCGGCCGACCCGCTGTGCGTAGCTCGCCGACGTGCGCGGCAGCGAGGCGAGCACCACGGTGGACAGGTCGCCGATGTCGATACCGAGCTCCAGCGTGGGGGTGCAGGACAGCACATTGGGGTCGTTGAAGGCCCGCCCCTCACTCCGCTTCCGGCGGAACGCCGCCTCGACGGTCTCGCGCTGCTCGCGCTTCAGCATGCCGGTGTGCTCGGCCGTCACCACCTGGTACGGACCCGCGCTGTGGTAGAGGCGGCGGTAGTAGTCGTCCCGGAACTGCCTGTCCCGGGCGTGCACGTCCGCCTCCCGCGCGTGCGTGCCGGCCACCAGCCGCCCGGCGGAGCAGCGGTAGGACGGGCACGGGGCGTCGTGCCACTGCGCCAGCAGGGACGGGTGCACCGTCTGTTCCCAGAAGCAGACCCGGCAGCGCACGTACGCCGTCTCCACGTCCTCGTCGGACAGCAGCAGGGCGTCGATCGCCCCGGGTTGGAGACCGTGGATCCGGGTGGAGCCGTCCTTCGCGGTGCGCACGGAGAGCAGGCCGGTGTCGTGCAGTGCGGGCAGCAGTGCTCCCCAGAAGGCGGGAGACTGCTCGCGCGGCACGCCGAGGGTGCGCCCGGCCCAGCGCTCGTGCCAGGCCAGCCGGCCGGACACCACGTCGAACTCGCTGCGCTCCTTCGGGCCGGACAGCAGGAACACCGGCGCCGCGACGCCCTTGGGGAAGGCCGGCATGCCCTGCGGGCGACGCCCCCAGACGAAGTAGCGGCTGGTGCCGGTCTCGGACAGGTACTGCTCCAGCCAGCGGTGCTTGATCGCGCCGCGCCAGCGCAGCCGCTCCAGGAAGACACGCAGGAACGCCAGGTAGCGGGCGTCGTCGACCGGCTCCAGCGTGTCGGCGGGCACGCTCGACGCGTGGGCCTCGCGGACCAGAGCGACCACGGCCGCCGGGTCGGTAAGGCGCACGTGCGCGGCCGCCGTGCGGGTGAGCTCCAGGGTGCGGCCCTGCCGGGCCCGCAGGCCGAACTCCATCAGGGTCTGGAACGCCAGCCGCTCGCCGATCAGCTGCCAGGTCGCCCGGTCGCCCTTGGACTTTCCGGACAGCAGCCGGGCGACACCGCGCAGGTCGTGCAGGTCCGGTGGCACGACGGCGACCAGCGTGTCGGCGTCGGTGGTGCCTGCGATCACCTCGGCGATCAGGTCGTTGAGCGAGGTCGGCCGCTCCTGCGACAGGTGCGCCACCAGCAGGGCCCGCAGCGAGAAGGTGTACGAGCGGTTGGCGACGAAGCCGGCCCGGTGCGCCGCGTCCTGCACCGAGTCGTTGAACATCAGGGTCTTGCGCTCGTCCGCTTTCTCGTCGAGCTCACCACCGGTGAACAGGCGCGTGATGGAGGCCGCCGCGAGCGCCGCCTGGCCGGTGCCGAGGTAGCGGACGGCATTGCGCTCGCCGCAGGCCGGGCACCAGTCCTCCTTGGCCGCCGTGTTCGCGGTGGCGCCCCGGTTGACCAGGACGAAGGCCGAGTCGGGCGTGCCGACCCTCGGTTCGCCCGTCGTCGGATCGAAGTCGCCGGCCGGGTCCGGCAGGCGCAGCCGGCGCCGGGTGCCGTCCAGCACCATCAGGTCGCCGCCCGCACCGTGCAGCTGGCCGCCCCGGGAGTCCCTCGCGGACGCCGGCACCGGCGCCGTGGCCGAGGCCCGCCGGGCCTCCTCGTCGGTGGCGGCGATCAGGTTCCGGACCCGGATGCGGTCCTGGCTGGTGGAGGCCCGGCGGATCTTCGACGGGGTGACCTCCACCTCCAGGTCGTCGCTCTCCGGCGTGAACACCGCCCAGCCCGAGCGTCCGCAGTCACGGCAGTAGACGGCCGGGAGGAAGAGGCTGGCCGCCGCCCCGCCTGTCGCGGTCGTCACCGGGGCGCTGCGCACCGCCTCCGGCCCACCTTCCTGCCGGGCGTCACCGGTGTCCCACTGGAACTCGGCCCGGGGCCACGGCAGTACGCCGCGCAGCACCCGGGACACCGACCGCGCCCACTGGTGCACCTCGATCTGGACCAGCGGCCGCGGCGTCCCGGTGCGCGACTCCGGCGCGCGGGCGGTGGACAGCAGGGCGACGAACCGGGCGAGCGCCTCCGCGGCCTGCTCGGGCCGTTGGGTGATCGCCTGGCCCCACGAGTAGGCCCCCGCTCGCCACAGCACGGCCAGGACCTCGTCCACGGACTTCAGCTCGCCGTCCAGTGCCAGCATCACGGCCTGGGTGATGATGTGCTTCTTCAGCTTCGCGCCGAGTTCGAACGGGTCGAGGCCGCGCTCCCCGGTGAACGCCTCCGCGAGGGCGTCCGCCGCTTCTTCGCTCTGCGTCGGGTCGGCCATCGCCGCGAGCTTCTCCGGGGTCGGCACCGGTAGCGGATCGAAGGAGTCGGACGGGATGAACTCCTCGGGCGTGAGCCGCTGCTCGCCGACGACCGCGTCCGCCGTGAACGGTGTGCCGAAGACCTCGCCCGCCACGTGCAGCATGGCCTCCGCGCTGTCCGGTCCTGCATCGGAGGAGAGGGTCGCCGAGGTGGCCACGGGGCAGATCGGGCCGAGCGGGCGGTCCGGCTCGGACACCCCGAGCGCGGACGCCAGCCGGCGCAGCAGCATCGCCACGTCGGTGCCCTGCGCACCGTCGAAGGTGTGGAACTCGTCGACCACGACGTAGCGCAGGTCCGCGCCCTTCCAGAGCGGGGCGTCGTCGCTGCGCTGGAGCAGCAGGTCGAGCATCTTGTAATTGGTGATCAGGATGTCGGGCGGGGAGCCCTGCATGGCCGCCCGGTTGGTTTCGACGCGCTCGTACCGGGTCTTGGAGACATCGCCGATGTACAGGCCCGCGGTGACGCCGGCGAGGTCGTCGTCGTTGTCGCGGAGGTAGTCGTTGATGCGCAGCGCCTGGTCGGTGGCCAGGGCGTTCATCGGGTAGAGCAGGACGGCCTTCACCCCGCGGCGGCCGGCGGCCTTCTCCCGGCGGCAGTGGCCGAGGACGGGGATCAGGAAGGACTCCGTCTTCCCGGAGCCGGTGCCGGTGGTCACCATCGTCGGCTGCGGTACGTGACCGTTCGCCGAGCTGAGCCGGGCGAAGGCCCGGGCCTGGTGCGCGTACGGCGTCCAGCCGTCGCCCGGAGCCCAGTCGAGCGACGCGCGCCAGCCCGGATCGGCCTGGAGGAAGGGGGTGCGGATCCGCAGGAACGGGCCCCGGAACATGCCGGTGGTCTCGTCGCCGAGGAAGCTGTGCAGCGCGAGCCGCGCACCCTCGTCCGTCAGCGCGTACGTGGTCGAGAGGTACTGCAGCAGGCTCTCCTTGAGCGCCCGCGCCTCCAGCGTCGGCCTCACGGTGTGACGGTCCCCCTCGTGTTCTTCCCCGCCGGGTGTTCGGGTGGTGATCGCGGAGTGAGTTTACGGTCGGACACGGACAGTCGTCACGGCCGGGGCCCGGGGGCGCCGAAAGGGCCACCTGCCGGGCCCCGAGCCTACTGCGGAGGCGGGTGGGTCAGGGGTCGTAGCGGAATCGGAGCCGGTGGTACTTGCCGGTCGGGATGGCCCGGTCGCTGGGGCGACTGCTCTTCACTGTGGGTGGCGGGTGCCTACCGGTGGGCGTGGTCGTAGGTGGTGGCGGTCGGGGTCAAGCCGTGTCCAGCCAGCGCGATGGACGTCGTGCTGCTCGACAACCCATGGGGTTCGATGTGGCTGGAACGGCCGCCGGAGATCGCGACCTGCTCGGACCTCTGGGACGACGTACGGACGAAGGCACTGTCTCCGGTGGAATCGCTGGAGCCGATCAACTCGATCAAGGAGCTCGGTACATGACCTCGACGCCTGGCGCCGCCCGCTGCGGTGTGGCGTAAGAGCACCTACAGCGGGCCCGACAACGAGTGCGTAGAGGGGGCAGACGGCCTGTCCGGTGTCATACCGGTCCGCGACTCCAAGGACCCCGAAGGGCCTGTGCTCCAGTTCGCCGGTGACGCGCGGGCGGAGTTCGTCACTGCCCTCAGGGCAGGGGAGTTCCCGCTCGCCTGAGTGCCGTTGGCACGAAATCGCCCGTGCGGGCCGTGGACGATCACGGCCCGCACAGCTGTCCTACCAAGCGCTCAGGTCGTCGAGGAAATCGCGGTACGAGTGGTTGCTGCCGGTGGGCTTCGCCGGTGCGTGGCCGAGTCGGACGGCGGCCTGGACGACCGTCTGGCTGTCGCTCTCCCGGTAGCGCGGCGCACCGAGCCGACGCTGCAACTCCTCCTTCGGATCGCGTATCTGCGCCGTGTCCCGGTTCCGGAGCTGCTGCGGCACCTTCCAGGCCGCGTGGACCTCGGGAAAAGCGTCGGGAAACAGCAGCAGCCAGCCCTCGGTCTCCCACGTCGCCAGCGCAAGGGCGAGCGGGGCGGGGCAGCGAGCGGCGAACTCGTCCCGGAGCTTGGCGCGGACGGCGTCGTAGCGGTCGCGCGACACTTCGTCGAGGTCGAGGTGCATCGCGAGACCGTGCAGGTCGGCCTTCTCCTTGGCCGCCACCGCCTTGGCCTTCTGGACCAGTCTGGTGACCCGGGAGGAGAGGTTTGTGCCCGTGGCGTCCTTCAGGGCAACGGGGTCGTTGATGGAGGCGACCTTGCCGGTGAAGGTGCTCAGCTGGGCCCTGACGAGGTGGGTGAGCGCCTCCCGGTCGTTCGAGCTCTCGCCCGCCACGACGATGATCCTCGCCGCGCTGCCGCCGCCCTTCGCCCCTCTGGACGGCTTGCTCACAGGCCGCCGCCCAGGGCGCCGGTGAACCACAGCTCGCCGAGGGGAAGTCCCTCGCTCGCCGCCCTGATCTCGCGTACCTCGTCGGTGCTCAGCGACGGGATGAGCGAGGCGCCGTTCCGGTCGCGCTCGCAGACCACGAACTCCTCCGGTTCGAGCCGGTCCACCAGGGCGGGGGAGTGCGTCGTCACGATGAACTGGCTGCGCTCGCTCGCCTCCCGCAGTCGCTCCACCAGAAGTTCGAGCGCCTGCGGGTGCAGGCCGTGGTCCAGCTCCTCCACGCAGGTCAGCGCCGGCGGCGCCGGGTCGTAGAGCATGGCGAGCAGGCTGAGCAGGCGCACAGTGCCGAAGGACGCATCGGCGAGTGGCGTCGGGCGGCGCAGACCTCGTTCGGAAAGCTGAACCTCGACGAACTCCCCGGCGCCACCGATGGTGGCGAAGTTGATGTCCTCCAGGTTCGGGAGCGCGATCCGAGCATCCTCGACCAGCCTGTCCCAAGCTGTCTCGTCCTGCGCGAGATTGCTCAGGAAGATCGCGAGGTTGCCGGCGTTGTGTCCCAGCTGCACCGGACGACTGTGCGGCACACCCGTGATGAGCATCTGTCGCGTGCGACCGGCGTTGCTCCGGAGCGGTCGGGTCGGGATCGGGCCGGCAGGAACCCGCTGTGGACTGCGAGCAGCGGACACGTTCACGTCGAACACCCGGAAGGACGACAACACCTCTGCGACGGTCGCCACTTCCTGCCCGCCCTCGGTCGGAGCAAGGCGCGGAAGAGTGGACAGACCGCTGCTGAGCTTTCGGATTCCGAGGCTTCGCTCTCCCGAATCCTCGACATTGTCGGACGACTCATGCCCGATCGTGTCGGTCACCACCGCTTCCTCACCTGAAACGGTGATTCGTCGGCCTCTGCCCTTGTTGCGCTTGAACGTGAACGACTCGCTGCGGGAGATGCTGTAGCCCTCGACAGCGCGCTTGTTGCCGCGCCGGTTGATGGTCAGCTGGTACTCGTCGGGAGCCGCCGCCGATGCATGGGACGTCCACCGGGCCTGCAACCCGATGCGCATCATCGTCGGTGGCCGGTCCCCGCCCCAGAACGCCACCTCGTCGAACCCGCCCCGTGAGGAGAGGGCCGGGTCGAGGTCGGAGTTGATGATGTCCGAGAGGAAGCGGAACACCTGGAGGACGTTCGACTTGCCCACACCGTTCGGCCCGACCAGGACGGTCAGGCCGCCGAGGGGCAGGGAGATCCGTTGAAGGCTGCGGAAGTTCTCCACGTCGAGTCGAAGAAGCCGGCGGTCTGTCATGGCCCGACCCTACTGTCGTCGTCAGCAGCCGAGGCCGAGGCACCTGGAACCTCCTGGCGCACCGGATCCCACTTGCCGCGCGCGACCTCCGCGTCCAGGCGGGCCTGGAACACGGCGTGCGCTTCGCGCATCTCGCGCTCCCGGTCGGCCTTGTAGAAGGGCGCGGTGTAGCCGGTGGGGACTGGAGCGGTGTCTGGGTCGGCCAGGTGAGCGGTGAGCTGGGCGAAGCTTTCCTTGGACTGGCGCTGCCCTGCGGTGCGTGCATTGCCGGCGAGCTTCCACCCCTCGGCGTCGAACCAGGTGACGGCCTCGTACTTCTGGAGGACGGGGAACCGGCCTCGGTATGCGGCAACTAGCGCGTCCGCGTCCATACCGAGCCAGACCGCGACAAGTGCGTCGATCTCCACCAATGCTGACCGGCGAGCTCGTTCGGGGCGCAAGGGGGTGTCCGAGCGCCATTCAGGGGTGACCTCGTGCAGCGGTTGGAGGCCGGGCCAGTCGCAAGCCCACGGTTCGTAGGCAGGCCAGGTGTGGTCGTACAGCTCGGACCAGAGGTCGGCATAGGCACGGGTGAGGCAGTTCAGGCGCAGCGTGCGGAGGAGGAGGGCGGATGCCAGGGGGTGATTGGGCGCGGGAGCGGGGAGGCTGCGTGCGGCGCTGACATCCAGGTGACCAGTTCCCGTGATGCGGAGAAGGTAGTCGAGGGGAAGAGCGGACCAGAAGCCCGCTAGGAGGATAGTTTCCTGGAGGGTAGGGAGAGAGGCACTGCGTACGGCATGAATATGAGCTGTGCCAGGTGGGATCAGAGCTGGGTAGAGGCTTCGTTCGGTGTTGGGCGCGATCATCTCGCGCCACGCGAGCCGATGAAAGACCACGTACCGGCGGCGGGATCGGGCAACGAGGACAGCGTCGACCGCCTCCGACGTGACCTTGTCCTTGGCGATCCCCATCCGGCGAGATACAGAGGTGCGCGCCGAAGCAACGGAGTTGGAGTCAGCGCGTAGACGGTCAAGGGCTCGATAGTCAATCCAGCGGTCCTGTGCTGCCAGATACTGTGGGATATTCCCTCGTACTCGCACATAGGCGGTGTCGGGAACGAAGTCGTCTGCAAGGTTAACGAGGTCGGCCCCGAAGGGGTCATTGCTGTTGGCGTCGTGGCGCTTGAAAACGGGGGTGGCGACGCTCAGTTGAGTACCCTTGAGGATTACCTGGCGCCAGCGATTCGGCTGCTGGGCCCCCCCTTCCGGACCTTCGGGACGGTTGTAATCGATCAGTCCTGCGGACTTTGCGCCCGTCTCGTGGTAGCCGGGTGAGATCTGTGGCTGGAGAGAGCCTAGACGTAGTGGGTAATTCGCCAGGGCCTCGATCGCTGCGGCCTCTGCTGTGCTGACTGGGAATAGCAACGGTGCTTGTTCTACAGGCAGACCCTCCTCGCTCAGTAGTCGCTGCCAGACAGCGAGCTGATCGCGATCAACGCGAACCACTCGGGAGAGATGTGGCCGCTCGTCGAAATCCCCATTGTGGTAGCGGACTCCGGGTGCGTCGCCGGACCCGTCATGCGTCGCTGAGTGGAGCAGGGCATCGGTCGACACGAGCCAGGAGAGGTGGTCGAAGCCGATCGCCTGGGGGGAGCCATAGACGTGTACGCCGAAGTGTGTGGTGTGCCCGACGGGCTCAGGGAAGAATCGTTGGCCCGCATTAACGAAGTCCCCGTGTACCCGCAGTCGCTGGTAGGCCAGTTCCCGCAGCCCTCTCTCCTTATCGCCGGAGAAATGGGTGTCAGGGTGTACCAATCCTGCCGTTCCTGTAGGCGTGCCGTGCGCCCATACCTGGCTCATGAATGCCCGGTACAAGTCCGGCTGTGTGCCCGTCAGCAGCGGATAAACCTGCTCCGACGCGAACATATCGACCTGCGCGCTTGTGGACGTCAATTCGTCCAGCACGTAACGCTGAACCGTCACTGATTGCAGCAACTCGCCCTTGCGGCGTTGCTTCTCCGTCGTGGACGCCTTCTCCGTGAGCATGAACCACGGCTCGTGCTCCGCCAGCACCGCTGGCTCGTCCCAACGAGGCCGCACCCACGGCGGGTTGCCCACCTGGAGGTCGAAGCCCCCGTGCCGGGCGAAGACCGCGCCGAAGTCCAACTCCCAGTGCAGGAACCCATGGCGCTCGGCGATCTCCTGGGCGACAGCCAGCCAAGGGAACCGCTCGTCGAGCTTGGACACCGAGTCCATGCCCATGAAGCCCGGCAGCCCCTGCTCGTATCCCTCGATGGTGTCGAGTGACCCGAGGTCGGCGACCAGAGTGCCCTCGGGCTGGTCGTACGTGCCCAGCAGCGCCTCGGCGAAGTCCAGCCAGTCCGCGAAGTCCGCCAGCGCGATGACCGGCCGCCGCACGGGAGTCGGCATGCGTCGCCGCGTCCCGGTGGGCGCGGCCTTGCGCGCTGCCACCACGGGCGCGGCCTCGCTGAGCGCGGCGAGTAGCGACTCCTGCTCGCCGCCAACACTGAACAGGGATGCCTGCTCCGCGAGCAGCAGCCCCGGCTCGGGCTTCGGGTCTGCCAGCGGCTCGATGCTGCCCACCTGCGGCAGCCCTGCCAGCGCCGCCCTCGCGAGCTCGTCGTCCCGCGCCTCGTACACCGCCGCACTGCCGTCCAGCAGGCCAGCCTGCTCAACAGGCCAGAACCACAGGGCGCACCAAGCGTCCATCATGGTCTTGAGTCGCCAGTAGGGAGATCCGGGATTCTCGAAGAGGTCCCGGTAGACCTTCTCCTTCGCTACTGCCCCCTTGGGTCGACGCAGGAAGTCATACTCCTCCGGGTCCTCCCCGTCCATGGCCTCCGCGCCCCATACGTCTATCCGGCGGGAGATCTCCTTCTCGGACTCCTCCATCCGCCGGACGACCACCTCCCACAGGAACTCGGCGCGCCGGGCCACCGCCTGGAGCCGGGCCAGCTGTGAGTGCTTCTGCCCCCGCGCTGCCTTCACCGTCGGCGGCTTGAGGATCCCCTTCTTCCACGCCCCGAGCTGCCTCTCCAGCTCCGGCGCCAGCGCCCGCGCCTCCTTCTCGCCCGCGACTGCCGCCCACCCGGGTGCCGGCAGCAGGAACTGGTGCACCGCCCCCTCCGGCAGCTCCTGTCGCGTCTTGCCGTCCTCCCCCAGGAACGGCAGCGGCGTCGGGGCGAGCGCGCCCTTGGCCTTCAACCAGAGCTTCTCCTTCGCCCCGACGTCCTCCCCGGTGAACACCGCCCGCCGCCCGCCGATCAGGGAGTTGCCGCGTCGCAGGTGCAGGCCGAACCAGGGGGCCTGCATGCCGGGGTGCATGGTGTTGAGCCAGAGCGAGACCTCGGCGAGCTCGACGCCGGTGGCATTCAGGTCCACCCCGTACGCGTTGTGCAGGGCGATGTAGGCCTTGGCCCGCTGCTCCTCCTCCAGCGCCCGGCTGGTGGGGATCGTGATGCCCAACTCGTCCTGGCGGCGGCGCAGGTACTCCTTCGCCACCTGGTTGATCGCCTCGTTCAGGAAGGCGCCGGAACCGAGAGCCGGTTCGCAGATCCGGTACTTGAGCAGTTCGGACGCCCTGGTCCGGATCGTCTCCCCGTTCTCGTCCTTCTCCTGGTCGAGCCGGTGCTTGAGCGTCAGCTCGACCGTCACCTTCGTCAGTGACTCGGGCGTGTAGTAGGAGGCGGAGGTCTGCCGCTCCCTCCCGGCCAACCGGTAGACGAACGAGCCCGCCGGGTACGACTTCCGTCCGCGCAGGCCCTTCCGGGCGTCGCGCTCGTCGTACTCGACGAAGACGTCGTCCGAGTACTCGCCCTGGCGGTCGGCCGGGATCATCCAGGAGCCGTCCTTGGGGTCGCCCCCCTTGGCGACCTCGCGCAGCTCCTTGTCGGCGATGAAGCCGGTGTACGACATCAGGCCTTCGTAGACCGCGCCGAGCTGGTTGATGCCCAGGTTGCGGTACGAGATGAAGCCGCCGCGCTCGCCGCGCTTGGCGTTCTTCATGGTCAGCAGCCGCAGCACCTCGTGCAATGCCGCGTTGCGCAGCCGCAGGTCCAGCCAGGCCGGGCAGTCGTCGTCGGCACGCGGGTCCTGGGTGCCGCGGCCGACCAGGGTGACCGACCCGGGCTCGAACAGGGTGCTGTGCAGGGGCTCGAAGCGCAGGCCGCGGTCCTCGCTGCGGCGGGCGGCCTTGGCCTTCCTGGTGTCCTCGTCGTCGTCGGGGAGGTCGTCGTCGGGCTCGCTGCCGTAGCGGCGGTGGCCGTGGTTGACCTTGTTGAACAGCACGTCCAGGGACGCGTACAGGTGGTACCCGTTCCGGGCGGCCGGCTCGACCAACTCCTCGTCCCGGGCGACGAGTTCGCGCAGGCGGGCCATCGAGTAGCCGGCCTCGTAGCTGCCGTCGTCGGCGGGCAGGATGCCGAGCTCCGGCCGGGCCTCGGCGTAGAGCAGGAAGAGGATCCGGTACAGGTAGCGCAGGGTCTCGCGGGTGAGGCGCTTGGCGAACGGCGTGCGGCCGTCCTCCAGATCCGCCGGGGTCAGCCCGGCGGCGGTGATCCGGTCGAGCACCTCCTGGGCGATGATCTCCACCGAGTGCTGGAGCCCGCTGCGCAGTTCGCCGCTGACGCCGACCGCGCTGGTGGAGGAGGCTTTGAGCAGGGTGTCGAGCAGCGGCTCGGCACCGTTGTCGCCGGGGCGAAGCATCTCCTGCCCGAACAGGGCCGCCAGCATGGCGAGTTCGCCACCCTGCTTGCGGTCGTTGCGCTCCAGCGCCGCATCCAGGTTGACGGCCAGGTACCGGCCCTCGCCCCAGCTGTTGCGGTCGGCCAGGACCAGCACGCCGCCGATCAGCAGCAGCACGAACCGCGGCGGGCTGCCCTCGGGCCCGCCGATCTTGCCGGCGAAGAGCCAGGAGGCAAGCGCGGCACCGTCCGTGCAGCTCTCGGCGGCGCTCACCCGCAGGGGGGCCAGCAGTCGGCCGGGGCCGCCCGCGTCGAGCGCGGCGTCGTTCTCCGCCGCCCACCCGCAGTCCAGGGCGACGACGCCGTGCCCGTGGTAGGCCACCTGGACGGCGTGGTCCTTGCCCGCCCGGTGGACGGTCAGCTCGGTGGGGCCGCTGTCGTCGTACCCGAGGGCGCGCAGTACCTCCTGGTGCCACTCGGAGACCCGTTTCGTCCACTCGATGTTGCCGTAGGTGCGGCGTGCGTACGCGTCCTCGGCGTCGGCGCGCTCGGCCTCGGCGAAGTACGGGCGAAGCTCGTCGCTGAAGTAGCTCGCGCGCAGGGTCCGGACCCGCTCGCGGGCGGTGGTCCGCCGGTCGTGCTCGTCGCCCTCGCGCAGCGTCCAGGCGTCGAACAGGTGCTTCTTGAGGTCGGCCGGGAGCTGCTCGGCGAAGTAGTGCGCGGCGAAGTACTCGCCGCGGTTGCCGAAGGAGTCGTGGACGGTACTCATCAGTGCGAGGTCTCCAGGTGCGAGGGCCCGGCCGGTGCGGTGCCGTTGTCCGTGGGCTCCAGGACGGCGAGCAGGCGCAGCATCGGCGCGCCGGCCGTCTCCAGCGACTTGACCAGGTCGAAGCGGCGGCTCGCGGTCAGTGCGGCCTGCTGCTTGCCGGCGGTGCCACCGGTGAACAGCGCTTCCTGTTTCCAGTGGGTCAGGCGCTTGCGGTAGGGGGCGAGGGTGGCGTCGACCTGCTGCCGGTAGGCGTCCTCACGGGATTCCAGGTACCCGGTCGCGGCGTCGATCGCGGCCGGTACCAGCTGCTGGAGACCGGGCAGGTCGCGCGGCGCGGCCCGGCCCGGCATGGTCGGCGCGACCCCGGCCCGGGTGAGGAAGGCGTTGTCCAGCGGCTCCACGACCGGGGCGTCGGGAAGCCCGGAGACGGCCATCCACTCGACGACGGTCGGGCGGCCCAGCGCGTTGGAGTAGATGCCCTGGACGAGGAAGACCGGCGCGGGGACGGCGGCGGCGAGCACCGGCGCCTCATGGCGGCCGATCTCGACCAGCACCTTGTCGGTGAGCCAGTCCATCACCGGGTGGATGTCCGTGAGGTACGAGACGTTCGGCCACAGCGACTCGGAGGAGTCGCGGGCGACCTCCAGGCGGCGTCCGGCCAGGTCCTTCGAGAAGGTCACCCGCAGTCGGCCGGGCTCGTCGCGGCGGGGGAGGATCCGCTGCTCGTCCAGGTAGGACTTCGGCAGCGCCCGGAACCGGTAGGAGAGGTCGCGCGGCGGCTCGAACGCGATGGTGCCGTCCGGGTCCCGGCGCAGCGACAGCTCGTCCTCCGGGTTGGTCCGGCACACCTGGCGCAGCGCCGCCTCGAAGTAGGAGGCGGTGTCGGGGAAGAGCCGCAGGGTCTGCGCGCGCGGCACCTCGTGGCGGGCCGGTGCCGCACCGACCTGGGCCAGCAGTCCGGCGAGCATGCCGCCGCCGGCCTGGCGGGAGGCCTTGATCGACTGCTCGACCGTGCGCCCGGCGATGAGGTCCTTGGTGAGGCGGTTCTCCTCCTCCTGGGCCCGGTAGAGGCCGGTGGCGGCCTCGGCCGAACCGTCGATCTTGTGGGCCTCCTCCTCGCGCCGCAGCAGCTTCTCGCCGACCAGCCGGTCGTCCAGGGTCCGGGGCTCGCCGGTGGCCGGGTCGGTGCGCCAGGGCAGGTCGCTGGTCAGCACCAGCGCGCGGAACTGCGGGGGGCGCTTCTGCCCGTAGCGGTCGATGCGGCCGTTGCGCTGCTCGATCCGGATCAGCGACCAGGGCAGGTCGTAGTGGATCAGCAGATGGCACTGCTGGTGCAGGTTGACGCCCTCGGACGCGACATCGCCGGTGAAGAGCAGCCGAACGGGGTCGTCCCGCAGGCCGAAGGCCTCGATGATCTTCATCTGCTCCTGGTCGCTGGTCGCCTCGCCGTGCATCACCTGCACCGCGTGCGTGCCGCTGCGGCCGTGGCCGTAGGCGAGCCAGGGCTTCCGGTCGTCCGGGCTCGGGCCCTTGGTGAAGCCCAGCGCCGCCGGCACCGCCTCGGCCAGCCACTTCAGGGTCGGAATGCGCTCGGAGAAGACGACCACCCGGACGTCGGAGCCGGGGCCGACACCCAGTTCGCGCAGTTCGGCGACCAGTGCCCGTAGCTTCGCCGAATCGTCGTCGCTCACCTGGCGGGCCAGCCGCTCCAACTCGGTCAGCGCGGCGAGCTCGCTCGCGGTCTCCTCGGCGGTGCGCTTGCGGCGACCTCCCTTCGGAGCCTCCTGTCCGGGCTCCGCCGCAGCGCCGCCGGCCGCACCCAGGGTCTTCATGCGGGTGCCGATGGTCTGAAGAAGGGCACGGTGCGAGGAGAGGAACGACTTGAGCAGGTTGTAGGCGTCGAGCTGGCTGAAGGCCGCCGAATCGTCGGCGCCCTCGCGGGGGATCCAGCGCGTGGCCAGCTCCTCGAAGACGGCCAGCTCCGCTTCGCTCGCGGCGGCGTGCACCGGTACCGACGGCCCCCGGTCCGCCCAGGCGCCCTTGAGCGAGTCGCGGACCTCGGGCGTGGCCTTGGTCCGGCGGATGTAGAGGTGCTCCAGATCGGCGACCTCGTAGCGGTCGGGGTCGACGATCGCCGCCGGGTCCAGCAGCTTGATCAGCTCGGCGAAGGAGCGGGCGTCGCCGTTGTGCGGGGTCGCCGAGGCCAGGAGCAGGGCGTCGGTCTGCCGAGCGAGCAGCTGAGCCAGGGCGTTGGTGTCCGTCCCCCGGTTGACCAGGCGGTGGGATTCGTCGATCACCACCGCGTCCCACTCGGTCCTGTCCAGGTGGTGGGCGTACTGTCCGTCGCGCTTCAGGGTGTCGACGGAGACGATCACGCGCTTGAAGTAGGCGAAGGGATTACGGCCCGAGGGGATCTCCTGCTGGATCCGCTGGATGCCGGTCGAGTCCAGCCGCACAAGCGGGATCGCGAAACGCGTCCACAGCTCCCGCTGGAACTGCTCCAGCACGTGCTGCGGCGTGACCACCAGGATCCGCTCGCCCCGGCCCCGGCGGATCAGCTCCGCCAGGACCAGGCCGATCTCCAGCGTCTTGCCGAGGCCGACCACGTCCGCGATCAGCAGGCGCGGCTGCGGGTTGGCCATCGACAGGGCCAGCTCGGCGGGGCGCAGCTGGTGGGTCTGCGCGTCCATGAGGAAGTTGTCCGCCAGGCCGAGGCCGTGCTCGGTCTGCGGCAGGAAGGACTTGCGGACCACCGCCTCCAGGTACAGCCGGGCGCGGCGGTGGTTGGGGGAGTCGTCCGCCACCAGGGTCGTCTCGCGGGGGTCGAGGACCTGGATGTCGTCCAGGCGGCTGTAGAAGACGGCCTCGGTGCCCCGGACGAACGACGAGACACCGGTGACCTCCACCATCCAGCGGTCGTGGGCGGTCAAGGTCACCTTGCGGACCAGCCACTGTTCGTCGCGGACGAGGACCTGCGAGCCGGGAGCGAACCCCGGCCCGGCGGCACGGTCACCAGAGGTGGGTGCAGGCTTCGGTTCCGGCTCCCAGGCCGTCCACCCGGGCCCCGCCGATTCGGTTGCCGTCATACCGCCGGACTCCGCGTCGACCGCCACGCCGCACTCCCACTCACTTGCACTCGCCATTTCCCGGGCACCACTGCGCCGCTCACACGCGGGCGCGGCCGGTGCCACCGTGCCATCCAACCAGGCCCGGCCCCGGACCGGCACCGTTTGAACGATCGTCCGGGACGTCCTAGAGCGCAGGCTTCGACGCGTAGGCCTTGCGCAGCTCCTCGGCGACCAGGTGCGAGGCCGGCACGCGGAGACGGACCGGAGTGACAGGTCCGACCGGGCCCGGCTCGGTCACCGGGGTCGCGGGCAGGTCGGCCACCGCGGTGGGCTCCGCCGGGCCTTCGATCGTGTCGGAGGTCGGCGCGGGGATCGAAGGGAGGCGGTCCTCGACCTCGATGGTGAGCCGGTCCGCTCCTGCGGAACCGCTGCCCGTGCGCGCGATCAGCGCCTGCCGCGCCGAGGCCGGGGAGATGCCGAACGCGGACATCACCGCACCACACGCGTCCGCGACCTGCTCGATGGTCGGCCGGTTCTCGGGCTCGTGCGCGAACATGGACGAGACGAGCGGGAGCAGTGTCTCCGGCACGCCGCTCAGGTCCGGATCCTGGTCAGGGTTGGCCACCTGCGCGACGATCGATTCCCATCGGGTGCCGTCGTACGGGTAGTGGCCGGCCACCGCGTAGAGCAGGACGGTGCCGAGGGCGTACACGTCGGCCGCCGCCGTGACGTGCGGGTGGCCTGCGGCCTGCTCGGGCGGCATGCACCGCACCGTGCCCACGATCATGCCGCTGTGGGAGAGGGACTCGTGCGTCGCATCGGTGAATGCGGCCAGCCCGAAGTCGATGATCACCGGACCGTAGTCACCCATGATGACGTTCTGCGGCTTCATGTCCCGGTGGAGGAGGTCGGCGGCGTGCACTGCGGCGAGACCTTCCGCGAGCAGCGCCCCGAGGCTCGCGACCTGCACCGCGGGCAGTGGACCGCGGGTGTCGATCTCCTCCAGCAGGGTGCGGCCAGGCACGTAGTCCATGGCCATCCAAGGGCGGTCCGCGTACGGGTCGGCGTCGAGGAAGCGCGTCACCCGCCCGGTGCCGACCACCTTCCGGGCGGCCCGTGCCTCCCGTTCGAAGCGTTCTCGGGTTACCGGGTCCAGCCTGTCGGAGCGGATCAGCTTCACTGCGACCGGATCCCCGGCGGGGGAGAAGGCGAGGAAGACCTCGCCCATTCCACCGGAACCCAGGGTGGATGCCACCGTGTACCGGCCGATCCGCTCGGGCACTCCCGGCATGACCACGCTCTCCTCCGTCAGTGCCGCGGTCTGTTCACCGCTGTGTATGCCGTCGGTCAGACTAGTGGGGACGACCTGGCTGCCGCCCATGGAGGGTGTGGTCGCAGGCGATCGAGGACAGTGGCGGGTTACTGGATCAGCCTGCTTGGGCCTCGCCCGTTCCTGGAATCGCAGCGACCTCTCCTCGGCAGGGCCGCGCGGCGGCCCCGGGCCGGGCCGGCCGACTCGTCGGATCGGGTGACGGTGGTGGGGCGTCCACCGGTGCGGTGGATCCGGGGGCGGTGACGGTGTGTATAGGTGACAGCCGGAGAACCGCGACGGAAGGACCGCCCCCATGGCTCAGGTACACGCCAGGCCCGCGCAGAGCGTCGACGAGGTCGTCGGGCGGATGCGGGCGATCGGGGCGAGGCTGGACCCCGGGGACGGGATCGCCTGCTTCAACCGGATGCACCTGCGGGTGGCGGCGCTGGTGGAGCGGCGGATCGCGGCCGGTGAGGTCGGGGATCCGGCGTTCGTCGAGCGGCTCGGGGTGCTGCTCGCCAACCAGTACTTCGACGTGGTGGACGCCGCCGAGGCGGGCCGGGCGGTGGGCGACGCCTGGCAGCCGCTGGTCGACGCGCGGGGCGACCGGAGGGTGTGGCCGGTGCAGTTCGCCTTCGCCGGGACCAACGCCCACCTCTGCCACGACCTGCCGCTCGCCGTCGTCGAGACCTGCATCGAGCGCCGCACCACGCCCGACACCCCGCCGGTGCACGAGGACTACGTCCTGGTCGGCGAGCTGCTGGTGCGGGCCGAGGCGGAGGAGCGGGCCGGGTTCGAGCAGCGGATCGCCGGGGCCGCCGCCGGGGCGGCCGAGCCGCTGCGCCACCTGGTGGGGGCGTTCTCGACCGCCCGGGCCAGGGAGGCCGCCTGGGCCGCCACCCTGTCGCTCTGGCAGCAGCGCAACATCCGGCCGCTGTTCGACGCCACCCTCGCCGCCGTCACGGCGGGCACCGCGCTGGCCGGGCGGATGCTGGTCACCCCGATCCCGGTGGCGGCGCCGGAGCCGGTGCCCGAGTCGGCTCCGGGTCCCGTCGGGGAGGAGTGAGGCGGGGCCGGTCGGCGGATCCCGGCGGGCGGGCGGCGCGGGCCCGGGGTGGAGTGGTGGGTGACCCGATCCGTCGAAGGACCTGGAAAGGCCGCCGATGTCCTCCTCGCCCGCCCGGTACAACGATCTGTCCGCCATGGTGGTCAACTGCACGCTCAAGCGCTCGCCCGAGCGCAGCCACACCCAGGGGCTGATCGACGTCAGCACCGGGATCCTGGAGCGCCAGGGCGTGCGGGTGGACGTGGTCCGGGCGGTCGACCACGACCTCGCCACCGGGGTCTGGCCGGACATGACCGAGCACGGCTGGGAGACCGACGACTGGCCGGTGCTGTACAGCCGGGTGATGGCCGCCGACATCCTGGTGCTGGCCGGGCCGGTCTGGCTCGGCGACAACTCCTCGGTGATGAAGCAGGTGATCGAGCGGTTGTACGCCTGCTCGTCGATCCTGAACGAGCACGGCCAGTACGCGTACTACGGCCGGGTCGGCGGCTGTCTGATCACCGGGAACGAGGACGGCGCGAAGCACTGCGCGATGAACGTGCTGTACAGCCTCCAGCACCTGGGGTACGTGATCCCGCCGCAGGCCGACGCGGGGTGGGTGGGCGAGGCCGGGCCGGGGCCGTCGTACCTGGACGAGGGTTCGGGCGGACCGGACAACGACTTCACCAACCGCAACGCCACCTTCATGACCTGGAACCTGCTGCACCTCGCGCGGATGATCAAGGACGCGGGCGGGATCCCGGCCCACGGCAACCAGCGTTCCGAGTGGGACGCGGGCTGCCGCTTCGACTTCGACAACCCCGAGCACCGCTGAGGCGGTCCGCCACCGCCGAGGCGGTCCTCCGGCCACGCACCACCGTTCGGCAGCGGCCCCGCCACCCGGCGGGGCCGCTCTGTCGTGGGCGCCGGCCCGAACCGATCATCGGATGCGCCGCTTCAAACGCAACACACGTGAACGTTCACCCTTTCGAGTGCACAGGATCATGCGAAGCGGCTCAGATCGTTCCGCCCCGCCTACGGTTGGGCAGCAAGCGAGACGGGGCCCCGCCGCATGTGGAGATCCCCTTCTTCGGGACGAGGCGACGGCCCGTCATGACGTGTCCCCCTTCACAGAGGAAGGTTCTCCCATGCCCGTGGCCACGAGCGGCGAGACACCGCAGACGTCGCACCACCCGCGCCCCGGCCGCAGGGCGGCGGTGCGGTCATGAGCGGGACGGCGCTGGAGCAGATCCTCCGCGGCCCGAGCGGAATCGGCACCTCGGGACTGAGTCTGACGTCACGTCAGGCACCCTCTCGGGTGGACGCGGTGGCCGACCCGGACGGTGCGGCGCGGGGCAAGCCGGCGAGCGGGGACCCGATCCCGGGGCTGTACTTCCACCCGGTGGGCGAGCCGGACGCGGAGCGGGTCGCGGAGGTGAGCCGGCGGATCAAACTGTGGGCCGAGGAGGAGGTGCAGCTCTACCCGCCCGACTACGCCGAGGAGTTCGACGGCTTCTCGGTCAGCCGCTACATGGTCGGCTGCCATCCCGACGCGCCCAGCGTCGACCACGTCATGATCGCCACCCGGCTGATGGTCGCCGAGAACGCCGTCGACGACTACTACTGCGAGGACCACGGCGGTTCGCCGGTCGGCCTCGGCAGCCGGTTGCTGCTCGCCCACACCGCGCTCGACCCCGTGCACACCACCGCCGAGTACCAGGGCGCCTGGGCGCAGTCCCTGGCGGCGGACGCGCCCCGGCGCGCCTACCGCTCGGCGATGGACCACTTCGACCGGAGCGCCACGGCCGCCCAGTCGGACCGGTTCCGGCACGACATGGCACGGCTGCACCTCGGCTACCTCGCCGAGGGCGCCTGGGCCCAGGAGGACCACGTGCCGGAGGTGTGGGAGTACCTGGCGATGCGTCAGTTCAACAACTTCCGCCCCTGCCCGACCATCACGGACACCGTCGGCGGCTACGAGCTGCCCGGCGACCTGCACGCCCGCCCCGCCATGCAGCGGGTCATCGCGCTCGCCTCGAACGCCACCACCATCGTGAACGACCTGTACTCGTACACCAAGGAGCTGTCGAGCCCGGGCACCCACCTGAACCTGCCGGTGGTGATCTCCGAGCGCGAAGGCGTCAGCGACCGCGACGGCTACCTCAAGGCCGTCGAGGTGCACAACGAACTCATGCACGCCTTCGAGGCGGAGGCGGCCGCACTCGCCGCCACCTGCCCCGTCCCGGTGGTGGTGCGCTTCCTGCGCGGCGTCGCCGCGTGGGTCGACGGCAACCACAACTGGCATCAGACCAACACCTTCCGTTACAGCCTGCCCGACTTCTGGTAACCAAGGAGCTGAACCGTGTCCGTCATCGACACCACCCCCGTGAACCGCACCGCCGTCCCCGGGCCGGCCACCCCGTACCAGGGCGACATCGCCCGCTACTGGGACCACGAGGCCCGGCCGGTGAACCTGCGCCTCGGCGATGTCGACGGCCTCTACCACCACCACTACGGAATCGGCGCGGTCGACCAGGCCGCGCTGGGCGCGCCGGACGACAGCGAGCGCGAGAAGAAGCTCGTCGCCGAGCTGCACCGGCTGGAGTCCGCGCAGACCGACGTGCTGCTGGACAACCTCGGTGACATCCGCCCCGAGCACACCCTGGTCGACGCGGGCTGCGGCCGCGGCGGCTCGATGGTGATGGCCCACCAGCGCTTCGGCTGCAAGGTCGAGGGCGTCACCCTGTCCGCCAAGCAGGCCGAGTTCGGCAACCGGCGGGCCAAGGAGCTCGGCATCGACGGCTCGGTGCGCGCCCAGGTCCGCAACATGCTGGACATGCCGTTCGACAGCGGCAGCGTCCGGGCGTCCTGGAACAACGAGTCCAGCATGTACGTCGACCTCGAGGACCTGCTCGGCGAGCACTCCCGGATCCTGTCCGTCGGCGGCCGCTACGTCACCATCACCGGCTGCTGGAACCCGACCTACGGCCAGCCCTCGAAGTGGGTCTCCCAGATCAACGCCCACTTCGAGTGCAACATCCACTCCCGCCGCGAGTACTTCAAGGCGATGGCCGACAACCGCCTGGTGCCGAACGCGGTCATCGACCTCACCGCGGCCACCCTCCCGTACTGGGAGCTGCGCGCCACCGTGCCGTCGCTGGTGACCGGCATCGAGGAGGCGTTCATCAACTCCTACAAGGACGGCTCCTTCCAGTACCTGCTGATCGCCGCCGACCGGGTCTGATCCCGCGTCGCCGCACGGCGAGGACCCGGCCCGGCCGCACGGCGGCGGGCCGGGTCCCGTGCGTCCGCGGGCGTCCGCGGGTGCCCGGGGGCGTCCGGGAGCAGGGCTGGTCGACGGGACGTCGGAGGCGCGTGATATGCAGTGCATCCGAGTGGCCACTGCGAGGCCATACGAACGAAACCGCTGACCGTCCCGGTCGACGAGGTCTCAGGGGGCCGCACCATGTCCTTTTTCCGACGCCGATCCGCCGATGACGCCCCGGCGGGTCCGGCCGGCCGTCGGAGCCGCGGCCTCGGGCGGAAGGCACCGCGCGGCCTCACCCCGGTGCTCGACCTCTCGCACGGCGACGAGGAACTGCGCCGGCTGCGCGCCCTCGCCGAGGCCGGCGACTGGAACGCGCTCGGCTCCGTTCTCACCGAGATCGAGGACGCCGCCGAGCTGACCTGGCTGCTCCACCGGCTCTCCTCCGTCGAGGGCACCGAACGGTGGCTGGCCGGCACCGTCGCCGAGCACCCCGAGGACACCCTGCTGCTGCTGTTCTCCGGTGCCCGCCGGATCGCCTGGGCCTGGGAGGCCCGCACCGGACAGCGCGCCCAGCAGGTCACCGAGGAGCAGTGGCGGCTCTTCCGCGAGCGGCTCGGCACCGCCGAGGAACAGCTGCTGGAGGTGGCCGAGCGTGAACCGTCCTGGCTCGCCCCGTGGTTCTTCCTGCAGATCGGCGCCCGCGGCGCCTCGCTCGGCCCGAGCGTCGCCACCGCACGCTTCGACGCCGCGCTGCGCCGCGACCCCGAGCACCTCGCCTCCCACCAGCAGCGGCTGCAGCAGCTCTGCGCCAAGTGGGGCGGCTCGCACGAGGAGATGCACTCCTTCGCCCGCCGGACGATGCTCGACGCCCCCGAGGGCAGCCCGCTCGGCGAGATCGTCGCCCTCGCGCACCTGGAGCACTGGCTCGACCTGCCCGGCGGCGAGGACCACGCCTACCTGACCGGCCCGGCCGTCCGCTCCGAGCTGCGCGAGGCGGCGCTGCGCTCCGTGCTGCACCCCGCCTACCGCCGCCGGCGCGACTGGCGGGCCACCCACAACGCCTTCGCGATGGTCCTCTCGCTCGCCGACGAGCGCGAGCTCGCCCACGCGGTGTTCGCCACCCTCGACGACGTCGTCACCGACTGGCCCTGGTACTACCTGGGCGGCGACGAGGCCGAGAACTTCCGCACCCACCGCGACCGCTGCGCACCCTAGGGGTCCCCGGCGCCCCGGCCCCGCGACCCCGGTCGCGACCGGGAGCCGTCGTGCCGCCCCGGTCCCACGGGCGGCACGACCGCACTGCCGACGGCGGCGCCCCGCCACCCCTCCCACTGCCCGAACCGCCCTTGCGATCGAAAGAGCCACCGGTGTCCCCATCCGAGAACCCGACGAGCGCGCACACCTTCCAGGTCGACCTGCGCGGCCTGGTCGACCTGCTCTCCCACCACCTCTACTCCAGCCCCCGCGTCTACCTGCGCGAACTCCTGCAGAACGCGGTCGACGCCATCTCCGCGCGGCAGGCCCTCGACCCGTCGGCGCCCGCCGCGATCACCGTCCGCACCGACCACGGGCTGACCGTCACGGACACCGGCATCGGCCTGACCGAGCAGGACGTCCACACCTTCCTCGCCACCATCGGCCGCAGCTCCAAGCGCGACGCCGACGGCCGCCTCGACGGTGACGGACTCGCCCGCGCCCGGGGCGACTTCATCGGCCAGTTCGGCATCGGCCTGCTGGCCTGCTTCGTCGTCGCCGACGAGATCACCGTCGTCACCCGCTCCGCCGCCACCCCCGACGCCCCCGTCATCGAGTGGCGCGGCGGCTCGGACGGCCGCTACACCATCCGGACCCTGCCGGCCGAGGCCAAGCCCGAGCCGGGCACCACCGTCCACCTCGCCCCGCGCGCCGACGCCGCCGAGTGGACCCGCACCGACCGGGTGATCTCCCTCGCCCGCGACTTCGGCAGCCTGCTGCGCCACGAGGTCACCGTGGTCGACGGCCGGGGCGGGACCACCCGGGTCAACCACACCCCGCCGTGGGCCGAGCGGCACGGCTCCCCGCTGGCCCGCCGCGAGGCGCTGGCCGCGTACTGCCGCTCGACCTTCGACTTCACCCCGCTCGACACCATCGAGCTGGACCTGCCGCTGGTCGGCCTGCGCGGTGTCGCCTACGTGCTGCCCGACGCCGTCCCGCCGTCCCGCCGGGCCGGCCACCGGGTCCACCTCAAGGGCATGCTGCTCTCCGACCACGCCGACGAACTCCTGCCCGACTGGGCGTTCTTCGTCCGCTGCGTGGTCGACACCGACGGCCTGCGGCCCACCGCCTCCCGCGAGGGCCTGTACGCCGACGAGATGCTCGGCGCCGTCCGCGACGCGCTCGGCACCCGGATCCGCGACTGGCTCACCGGCCTGTCCGCCAGCGATCCGGCGCTGCTGCACCGGTTCATCTCGGTGCACCACCTGGCTGTCAAGGAACTCGCGCGCTACGACGACGAGTTGCTGCGGATGCTGCTGCCCTGGCTGCCGTTCGAGACCACCGACGGCAATGTCACCCTGGACGAGTTCGCCCGCACCCACCCGGTCGTCCTGGTCACCCGCACCGTCGAGGAGTTCCGCCAGGTCGCCCCGATCGCCGGCGCCGCGGGGCTCGGCGTCGTCAACGGCGGCTACACCTACGACCGCGACCTCGTCCACCGGCTGCCCGAGATCCGGCCCGGCACCTCCGTCGCCGACCTCGATCCCAGCACGGTCACCGCGCACCTGGACACCGTCGACCCGGCCGCCGAACTCGCCGCCTCGGCCTTCCTCGCCGTGGCCCGCGAGGTGGTCGGCCGGTTCGACTGCGACGTCGCCCTGCGCAGCTTCCACCCGACCAGCGCGCCCGCCCTGCTGCTCGACAACCGGGAGGCCAGGCACGAGCGCGGCCGTGCCCAACTCGCCGAGGAGGCCGACGGGTTGTGGGCCGACATCCTCGGCTCCCTGCGCGCCGAGGTGCCCCGGGCGCAGCTGGTCCTCAACCACCTGAACCCGCTGGTGCGCCGGGCCGCCTCGATCGTGGACCGCGAACTCGCCGTCACCGCCGTCGAGACGCTCTACGGGCAGGCCGTGCTGCTCACCCGCCGGCCGCTCACCTCCAGCGAGAGCGCCCTGCTCAACCGGTCGTTCATCAGCCTGCTGGACCACGCGATGCTCGGCCACGAGGCCGCCGGCCGGTCCGGCGGCTCCGGCGGGGGCGCGCAGGGCCGGCCGGACCCGCAGGGCCCGCAGGACCCGCAGAAGGAGGCGTGATGCTGGACACCATCGACGCGGTGATGGCCGCGCTGCGCGAGAACGACGCCCGCCCCTACGGCCGGCAGCGGACCGTCACCGCCGAGGAACTCGTCGACGCCGCCGACCAGTTCGACGACACCGGGGTGCGCGCCATGGCCCTCCTCGAACTCATGGAGGCCTACGAGTACGACGGCGAGCGGAGCAAGGCCCCGGTCGTCTTCGCCCGTGTCCTCAGGCTCTGGGACGCCGATCGGGACAGCTTCGGCGAGTGGGCGGCGCAGCAGGTGTTCTGGCGCTTCAAGTGGGTCGCCACCTCGCTGCTCGGCACCCCCGACGTGCCGCTCGCCTCGGTCCGCCGCTGGCACGGGGAGATGCGCGACCGCTACCGCGCCGCCGGCCACGGCCTCCAGCCCTACTACGCCCAGCGCTTCCACCTCGCCGCCCACCTCGGCGAGGACGTCCAGGACGCCTACGAGCTGTGGGCCGCCCGGCCGCGCACCGAGCTGAGCGACTGCCACGCCTGCGAGGTCCGCGCCGCGGCCTCCCACCTGGTGCGCCAGGGCGACGACGCGGCCGCGCTGGAAGCCTGGCGGCCGGTGCTCAGCGGCGAGAGCACCTGCGCCGAGGAGCCCTACGTCAGCCACGCCCAGGCGCTGCTTCCGCTGCTGCGCCAGGGCCGGCTGGACGAGGCCCGCTCCAGCCACCTGGTCGGCTACCGCTTCGCGCGGGGGAAGAGCGGGCTGGCCCGCTCGGTCGGCCAGCACATCGAGTTCTGCGCGCTGTCCGGCAACGAGCCGCGCGGGCTGGAGATCCTCGCCGAGAACCGCGACCTGTTCGGCGTCACCGGCGATCCGAGCGGGCGGCTGGACTTCCTCACCGGCGTCGAGGTGCTGATCGCCGGCCTGGCCCGGGCCGGCCACGGCGCGCTGACCGTCAGCGGCCCGCCCGGCGCGAGCTGGACCGTCGACACCCTGCTCGCCCATCTGCGCACCGAGGCCGACGCCCTGGCCGCGCGCTTCGACGCCCGCAACGGCACCGGGGCGGTGGGCTCCCGCCGCCGCGACCGGCTCGCCCGCCGGCCGCTGCTCGCCGAGCCGCTGGCGCTCGGCGTGCGGGCCTCGGCCGCGCCGGAACTGGCCGCCGCCCCGGTCGTGCCGGCGGTGCCGGTCCGGGAGGTGGAGCCGGAGCCGGAGGACTTCGCCGCGCTGCTGCTCCGCGCCCGCGAGCTGCAACTGCTCGGGCACCCCGACGCGGACCGGCTCTGGCGGCGGATCGGCGAGCGGTTCACCGCCGAGGGCGAGGCCGTGGTCGCGGGTGCGGCCGACGCGGACCGGGTGGGTACGGTCGGGCAGCTGCGCGCCGATCTCGCCGAGCGGCGGGCGCACGCGGCGCTCGACCGGGAGGACTGGGAGGAGGGCGCGGCCGAACTGGGGCGTGCCGGTGACCTCTTCGAGCGGGAGGGGCTGGCCGGGCGGGCCCTGGAGGTCCGGACCCGGGCCCTGGTCGCCGTCCTCGTCGGGGACGGGTCCGGGGGTGGTTCGGACGCCGGGGACGGCGGGGACCGCGCCGGGGACGGCGACCCGGCGGGGACCGCGCGGGCCGTCGACTGGGCGGCCCTGGACGCCGCACTGGTTCGGGCCGACGAGCTGGCCGCCGCGCCCGGCGGCCCCCTCCTCACCGACGACGACTACCTGGTCGTCCTCCAGTGCCGCGCCTACGCCGCGCACCACGAACTCGTCCTGGCACTGCCCGAGCCGCCCGAGGAGCCGCCCGCCGAGCAGGCCGGGCGCTTCGCCCGCACCGTCACCGCCTACCGCGAGGCCGCCGCCGCCCGGGGTTCCGTGCGGCGGCTGACAGTGGCCCGCCAGTACGCCGCCGACGTCGCCGCCCGGCAGGGCCGGATCGCCGAGGCGGCCGAGGAACTGCGCACCCTCATAGCCGAGTTGGAGCAGGCCGGGCAGCCCTGGCACACGCCCCGCGCGTACGGCCTGCTGGGGCAGGCGCTGCTGCAGAACGGCGAGCAGGCGGAGGCGGTGAAGGTGCTCCACCGGGCCCTGGCCGCGGCCACCCGCTGGGCCGACGAGTCCTATCCGTTCGCCGCCACCTACCTGATGGTCGGGCACGCCAGCGCCCACCTGGGGGACACCGGTGCCGCGATCCGGGCGCTCTCCGAGGCCGCAGGACGCTTCGACCGCAAGGGCCCGGCCGCCGCCGGGGACGCGGCCAGGACCAGGCTCCAGCTCGCCGACCTGCTGGGCAACGCCGACCGGCCCGCCGACGCGGTGGCCGTCCTGGAGTCGGTGCTGGCCGAGGCGGACGCCGCCGGACCGGCCGACCGGCTGTTCGCCCAGGCCAGGCTGGACCTCGCGCGCGGCCTGTACACACTGGACGAGTACCGGGACTCCGCCGAGGAGTACCTGCGGCTGGCCACCGTCCTGGAGGGCTGGACCGAGGACCTGCACCTGCGCACCATGGTCGCCGCGGAGGCGGCCGTCGCGCTCGCCCTCGCCGACCGCTGGGAGGCCGCGCACGCCGCGAGGTCCCGGGCGCTGGCCGCGCAGGAGCAGTGGCCGCAGACCGGTCCGGTCTCCGCGATGCTGCGGCAGTTCGCCCGGCTCGTCGTCCAGCAGGAGGGGGCGGACGGTCTGGAGCAGGCACTGGCCCGGTTGGCGGAGGCGGACGCCGTGCGCGAGCGGGCCGAGCGGGCGGAGCCCGAGGCCGACGCCTGGTACCTGCGGGCCTCCGTCCACTACGAGCGGGCCCGCGCCTACGCGGTGGCGGACCGCTACGAGGAGGCGCTGACCGAGGCGGACCTCGCGATCACCGCCTACGAGGCGGGCGGCGAGCGGGCCGAGACCCCGCGGGCCGAGGCCGTCCGGCTGGCCGCGCTGATCGAGGGCACCGACCTCGGACGGCGGACGGCGGCCCGGAAGCGGCTCGCCGCAGCCGTCGAGCGCTGCCGCGGGTACGGGCTGGAGGAGGCCGCGGAGATCCTGGCGGATCTGCGCGAGCGGCTCGCGGACTGACCGGCTCGCGGACCGGCTGGCTGACGGCGGAAGGGCCGGCGGCCGGAGGGACTGACGGGCGGCGGGTCTGACGGGCGGGTGGGGCGGGCCGGTGCGGCCCGTCCCACCCGCCTATCAGGTGCCGATGGGGCCTGCTCGTCTCACGGAGTTGACGGACGGGCCGCCGGGGGGCTCGACGGAGGTACCGCCTCGACCCCTGACGGGCCGCCTTCCGGGTGGAGCGCCCGCTTCACGAAGACGGCTTGGTGAAGTCGGCCGTGAACTCCAGGCAGAAGGCGTCCTCCTCCGTCCCGGTGTAGCCATCGACTCGGATCTTGAACTTGGCGGGCGGAATCTCCCTCGGCAGACTGCGGGAGAGTTCCAGGGCGAAGGGGCCGGTCTTGGTGGGCATCGAGGCGCCCCACTCCGCGAGGAACTCCGACAGCGACTGCCGCTTCTGCAGGATCTTGATCAGCCCGAGCTTCACGGTGATGTCGACATAGGTATCGGTGTCGGGAACCTCACGGAGCTGCCCGCCGACCTTGATCGCCACGTCCAGCCCCGGCCTCGGCGGGTCCGGGGTCACCATGATGCTGTCGATCAGGAAGACATCGGTCGGGAGTCCCCGGTCTTCGTAGCTCCAGCCGGCCATGTGCACATCCTTGGAATGGGGCCACCGCGTACCGGTGGCAGGTGTACCGCCCACCATGCCGACCGATTCGGCGAGGCACCGGCGCAATGCCGACTGCTTCACTCGATCAGGCGTTCTCCGCCGCTCGGCGTTTGAGGCCGGCGCGCCCGGGGCGCACCGCCGCCAGCAGGCCCGTCACCGCCGGGGACCACGGCCGCCCGGCGGGGCCGGTGAGGGTCAGGGTGCGGTGCGCGGCCGGCCGGATCGGCACCAGGACGCAGTCCGGCGGCAGCATCGGCTGCGCCAGCGCCGGCATCACCGAGACGCCCACCCCCGCGTGCACCATGCCGATCAGCGTGTTGAGGTCACGGATCCGGTGCCGGGGCGCGAAGCGGACACCGGCCCGGCGGTAGGCGTCCCGGATGTGCCGTTCGCAACCGCCCTCCGAGAGCAGGAAGTCGTCGTCCTCCAGGTCCGCCACGTCGACGCTCGCCTCGCCCGCGAGCGGGTGGTCGCGGCGGAGCAGCGCGTGCATCGAGTCGGCGCCGAGCGGGACCGCCCCCGGCGGCACCCGGTCGGCGTCCACCAGGACCGCCGCGTCCACGGTGCCGGCCTCCAGCCAGACGGCCAGCTCGTCGTCCTCGCCCTCGAAGACCCGGACCGCCAGCCGGGGGTGCTCGGCCCGCCAGTCGCACAGCAGGTCCGGTAGCAGCCCCTGGCAGACGGTGGTCGGCGCGGCCAGCCGGACGGTGCCGGTCAGCCCGCCGCTGTGGTGCTCGGCGATCGACCGGACCGCCGAGGCGGAGGCGACCGCCGTCCGGGCGTGCGGCAGGATCCGCTCGCCCAGCGGGGTCGGCCGGGCGGGTGCGCCCCGGTGCAGCACGGGCGCGCCCAGCACGCGTTCCAGCGCGGCCACGGCGTGCGAGACCGCCGACTGGCTCACGCCGAGCTCGGCCGCCGCCGACCCGAAGCCGCCCGCGTCCGCCACCGCGACCAGCGCCCTGAGCTGGGCGAGGTTCACCTCCTGGACCATGAGACTTCCTCATCCGTGCGGCACCATCACTTGTTGGACTCATGATCCGCCGAACCGCGACCCTCTGTCCATCGAGTACGAGTGGACGGCCCGGGTCGGACCGCGGTCGGGGAGAGGCGGGTGGTCGGAGTGCGAGTGCGCTGGTGGCCGGGGTTCGTGGCACTGTCGGCGATCTGGGGCGCGAGCTTCGCCCTGATCAAGGTGGCGGTGGAGGCGGGGGTGCCCCCGGTCTGGGTGGCGGCCTGGCGCTGCCTGCTCGGCGCGGGCGCGCTGTGGGTGATCCTCGCCGTCCGCCGCGAGGCCGTCCCGCGCGACCCCGCCGTCTGGGGCCACAGCGCCGTCGCCGCGGTCCTGCTGAACTCGGTGCCGTTCGTCCTCTTCTCCTACGGGGAGACCCGGGTCAGCTCGGTGCTGGCCGGGGTGCTGAACGCGGCCACCCCGCTGTTCACCCTGCTCTTCGCACTCGCCGTGCTGCCCGGGGAGCCCCGGCCCGGCCCGCGCCGGCTCGCCGGACTCGCCCTCGGCTTCGTCGGAGTGCTCACCGTGCTGGGCGTGTGGCACGGCTTCGGCGGCACCTCCGCCGGGGGACCGGCCGGGGAGGCGGGGGCGCCCGGGGCCGGCGCGGGCGTGGTGGCCGGCGGACTGGCCTGCCTGGCCGCGACCTGCTGCTACGGCGCCGGCTTCGCCTATCTGCGCCGCCACCTCGCGACCCGTCCGCACTCGGCGACCGCCCTGTCCACCGTCCAGATCACCTGCGGCGGCGCCCAACTCGCCGTGGCCGCCCCGCTGGCCGCCGGCGGCCCGCACTGGCCCGGGGTCGGGGCCGCGTCCGCCCTGCTGGTGCTCGGCGCGCTCGGCACCGGCGTCGCCTACGTCCTCAACCTCGGCCTGGTCCGCACCGCGGGGACGGCCGTGGCCGCCGCCGTCACCTACGCGACCCCGCTCTGGTCGACGGCGCTCGGTGCGCTGCTCCTCGCCGAACCGGTCGGCTGGAACACCCTGGCCGGCGGCCTCGCGGTGATCGCCGCCGTCGCGCTCACCCGGCCGCCGACCGCCGGGGGCGGGCGACGGGCGGCCGTCCGTCGGGGCCGAAAGGCGCGTCAGCCGGTCGGTTAGGGTGGGGTGATGGGCACGGGGCGGGCGACGGCCGAGGACACCGGGGCGGGCGCGACCGGAGCGGTCGGCGCCTCTTCCTCGTTCCTCTCCTCCGCCGAGGCCGTCCAGGCCGCTCAGGCCGCCTCCGCCTCCGCCTCCTCCGCCTCTTCCGCCGACCGGTCGTCCGAGGTGGCCGTACTGGCGGCCCTGCGCGCCCGTCCGCTGCGCTTCCCGTTCACCCGCGACTCCCTGCGCTGCTGGGCCTACCTGGCCGCCGGCGCCGTCCTGGGGCTGGTGACGGCGGTGCTGCTGCTGGCCCTGACCGCGCTCGGCCTCGGGCTCTCGGTGGTCGGTGTCGGCCTTCCGCTGCTCCTCGCCGTCGCCCTCTCCGGACTGCCGGTCGGTGCCCTGGAGCGCCGCCGGCTCCGGCTCGTCGAACCGGCGCCGGTGCCCGACCCGCACCGGGCGCTCCCCGGCGCCGGGCGCCCGGCCCGGCTGCGCACCCGGCTGCGCGAGCGCGCGACCTGGCGCGAACTCGCCCACACCCTGCTCGTCGCCCCGCCGCTCACCGCCGCCGGCCTCGGTCTGACCGCCCTGCTGCTGTTCTCCGCGACGCTCGTCGTCAGCCCGGTGGTGGTCCAGGTGCTCGCCCCCGAGACCGTGATGCTGCTCCCCGGCCACGCCGTGCCCGGACCGCTGCACGCCCTCCCGTTCACCGCCGTCGGCCTGGCCGGGCTCTACCTCGGCGGCCACGCCGGGGCGCTGCTCACCACCGCGCACGTCCGGCTGGCCCGGCTGCTGCTCGGGCCCCGGGAGGAGGATCCCGGCGGGCAGGTCCTCGAACTGACCCGGTCCCGGGCCCGGTTGGCCGACGCCTTCGAGGCCGAGCGCCGCCGCATCGAACGTGACCTGCACGACGGCGCCCAGCAGCAGCTGGTCGCCCTCACCATGACGCTCGGCCTGGCCGCGCACGAGCTGCGCGAGCGCGCGGCGGCGGGCGTCCGTGCCGATGCCCATGCCGATGCCGGTGATGCTGATGCCGACGAGACCGCCGAGGCCGGGGACGTCCCGCCCGGGGCGCTCGCACTGGTCGACCGGGCCCGGGGCGAGGCCCGGCAGGCGCTGGAGCAACTGCGCGGCCTGGTCCGGGGCATCCACCCGCAGGTGCTCACCGACCACGGACTGGCCGCCGCCGTCGCCGAGGTGGCGCTGCGCCACCCGGTCCCCGTCGAGGTGGACCTCGACCTGCCGGGCCGGCTGCCGGGCCCCGTGGAGACCACCGCCTACTTCACCGTCACCGAGGCCCTCACCAACGCCGCCAAGCACAGCGGTGCCACCGCCGTCACCGTCCACGGGCGGGTCGCGGCCGGCCGGCTGGTGCTCCGGGTGACCGACGACGGCTGCGGCGGGGCCGACCCGGCCGCCGGGGCCGGGCTCCAGGGACTGGCCGACCGGGTGGCGATCCTGAGAGGACGACTGATGGTGACGAGTCCGACCGGCGGGCCGACCACGCTCCGGCTGGAGGTGCCGTGCTCCGGATAGTCATCGCCGAGGACGCCGTGCTGCTCCGGGCCGGCCTGGTCGAACTGCTCACCCGCGGCGGCCACCGGGTGACCGCCGCCGTCGGCGACGCGGACGCCCTCGCCGCCGCCGTGGACGCCGACCGGCCGGACATCGTCGTCACCGACGTCCGGATGCCGCCCGGCTTCCGGGACGAGGGACTGCGCGCGGCGCTCGACCTCCGCTCCCGCCACGCCGACCTGCCCGTCCTGGTCCTCTCCCAGTACGTGGCCACCCCCTACGCGACCCGGCTGCTCGGGGCGGCGGGCGCGCAGCGGGCCGGACTCGGCTACCTGCTCAAGGACCGGGTCGGCGAGGTGTCGGAGTTCCTGGACGCGCTGCGCCGGGTGGCGGCGGGCGAGACCGTGATCGACCCGGACGTGGTGCGGGTGCTGCTCCGGCAGCAGTCCGCGGACCGCCCCATCGCCCGGCTCACCCCGCGCGAGCGCGAGGTGCTGGGGCTGATGGCGGAGGGCCTCAACAACCAGACCGTCGGCGCCCGGCTGAACATCACCGAGGCTTCCGTGGTCAAGCACTGCGGCAACATCTTCATGAAGCTCGACCTCGACCCGGTCGAGGGCAACCGCCGCGTCCTCGCCGTCCTGGCCCACCTCGCCGACCTCCACGGCGGGTAGCGCGGCCCCGTCCACTCGCCGGCGCGGTCACCGGCCGGTGCTCAGCTCGGCGGCAGCGGCGGCGGGTTGTCGAGGAGGAGGTCGTGGCCGACGTCGGTGAGGGTGTGGCGGACCTGCCTGCCCTCGCGGCGGGTGGCGATCAGGCCGGCCGTGCGCAGGGCGGCGGCATGGGCGGAGGCGGAGGGCGGGGTGACGCCGAGCCGCTGGGCGAGTTCGGTGGTGGAGCAGGCGCTGCCGGCGACGGCGCGCAGGACGCGGGCCCGGGCGGGGCCGAGTACGGCGGCCAGGCCGTCGGCGGCCGGTGTTCGGGCCGCGGGCTCGGCGGCCGGGGCGGCGATCGGGTGCAGCAGCAGGCTCTGGCGGTCCGGCTCGGCCAGCAGGCTGATACTCCGCTGGACGAAGTAGTTGGGTCGCAGTTCCAGGCCCCGGCCGCCGAGTTCGAAGGAACCCTCCAACTCGCCGAGGGTGCACTCCAGCACCCCTTCGTCCCGCCAGACGGCCTTCGGGTGGAGCGAGCCGAGCATTTCGCCGATCCCGGAGCGGGCGGCGGTGCGGGCCCGGACGGCGATGTCGGCCTCCAGGGCGCGGCGGATGTCGGGCCAGTCCGGGGCGAGGCAGGCCTGGAACAGCGCCCAGGCGCCGTCGCTGACCTCGCGCAGGCCCCGGCTGCCGTCGTCGCGCAACCGGGCGAGGGCGGCCGGGAGTCCCAGGCGGTCGCCGAAGATCGCAACCCCCTCCTCCACGGTCTGCTGCGGGACGGAGAGGAGCGCGTCGAGCTCGTCGGTCAGCTGCCGGCGGACGGCGTCGAGGTCCGCCACCATGAAGTCGGGGATGCCGATCGGGCTCGCGTTGACCACTTCGAGGAAGCGCACGGCCCGGTGGGGCACGTGGCGGCGGGCGTCCCGCCACCAGCGTTCGCTGCGCGATCCGTTGCCCTGGTGCACGCCCAACCGGGCCGAACCGGCCAGCAGATGGTCGAGCGGGGATATGACGAACCTGGTCCTCGCGAGGTCCGCGACCCCGAACCTCAGTGCGATCACGAACCTTCCTCCGGCTTCCCGCAGCCGTCCTGACCTGCCGCGTTGTTGACTATTAGGCCCAGAGGCTAATGCATGGCCGTCCGGCCGCTCCCGTTGGCATGCTCTCTCACGTCGGCGCGGCAGAGGCCCGTTCGGGCCCCCACCACGAGGGGAGTGGGGGCCCGAGCACGATCCTCGACCGGGCGTTCGTGGGACCGAACGCCCGGTGCCGCCCGGCGAGTCGTGTCCGACCTGACAAGGCGTTACTGCATTTCGGTCGGTCCCGGGTCGGCCGGTCGCGTGTCGGTCGGTCGCGTGTCGGCCGGTCGCGCGGCGAGGGGGCCGAGCGCGTGGAGCGGGGCGGGTCGGCCTTGCGGTGGTGGGGTGAGGAGGGTGGCCAGGCGGTCGGCGGTGGTGTTCCAGGACCAGTGGCTGCGGACCCACCGGCGTCCGGCGGCGCCCATCCGGTCGCGTTCGGCGGCGGGGGCGCGGAGGATGCCGATGATCGCCGCCGCGACGGCGGCCGGGTCCCGGCCGTCCACCACGGCGCCGTTGACGCCGTCGAGGACGGCGTCCGGCGCGCCGCCCGAGCGGCCGACGACCACCGGTAGTCCGGCGGCGGCCGCCTCCAGGAAGACGATGCCCAGGCCCTCGGCCTCCAGCCCGCCCCGGCGGGTGCGGCACGGCATCGCGAACACATCGGCCGAGGCGTAGTCGGCGGGCGTCTGCGCGTGTTCGTGGCCGCCGGCGAAGACGACCGCGCCGGGCGCGGTGTGCCGCCGGGCGAGTTCGCGCAGCCGGCGTTCGGCGGGGCCCCGGCCGACCAGGACCAGGACCGCCCCCGGCACGCTCCGCCGGATCAGTGGGAGCGCCCGGACGAGGGTGTCCTGCCCCTTGCGCGGGACGAGCCGCGCCACGCAGAGGATCACGGGCGCGCGCGGGTCGGCGGCCTCCTCGCGCGTCCCGGGGCGGAACAGCTCGGTGTCGACGCCCGGGACCAGCCGCTCCAGCCGGGCCGCCGGGCCGAGCGCCGGGGCGATCCGCTCGCGGGTGTGGGCGCCGAGGTAGGTGACGACGTCGACGCTGTCGCCGATCCGCCGCAGCAGGCGCCGGGCGACGGGGGTCCGGGCCCACCAGATCTCGTGCCCGTGGGTGGTGGCGACGGTCCGCCGTATGCCGGGCGCCTGCCGCCGCAGCTCCGGGGTCATCGCGGCGAGCGGGGCGGCGGCGCCGAACCAGACCCGGTCACACCCGTACGCCCGGGCGAGCTCGGCGGCCCGCCGGGTCACCCGGGGAGTGGGCAGCAGCATCCGGGACCGGTCGCGGACCACCGGGAACGGCAGCGCGGCGTCGTGCCGGTCGCCACCCGGTTCGGCGGAGGTGTAGACGACGACCTCCCCGGCGGGCAGCCGGGTGGCCATGGCGTGGACGAAGGTCTCGATGCCGCCCTGACGGGGCGGGAAGTCATTGGTGACGATGAGGGTGCCGGTCATGGGGCGGGAACCACCTGGGGTGCGTGCGGACGGGGTGTGTGCGGACGGGAGAGGAACGGGAGCCGGGAGAGCCGGGAGCGGCGGGGAAGGTGAGGGAGGAGAGGGAAGCCGGGGAGTCGGGACAGCCGGGGGAGGAGCACCAGGAGGGCGGGCAGCGCGAGGTAGCCGAACCGGCCCGCGGGGGCGAGCAGGAACGCCAGGGCGAGGCCGAGGGCGAGCCGGTCGGCGGCGGCGCGGGTGTCCCGCGGCGGGCGGCGCACCAGGGACCGGGCGACGGCGGCCCCGGCGAGGAGCAGCAGCGCGAGCGCCGCGTACCAGCCGGCCGGGCCGAGGTCGGCGAGCAGCCGCCCGGGCAGCGGGCTGCTCGCCGGGGTGGGCAGGTCGCCGCGCCCGGTGGGGAAGGCGAACACCTGCCGCAGCAGCGGCCCCGGGGAACGCAGCGCGCAGGGCAGCACCAGGGCGGCCGTGCCGGCGGCGGCGGTGACGGCGGCCCGCAGCGCGGCGCGCCGTCCGGAGGTGGCCGCGAGCAGGGCGACGACCACCGCGACCGCCGGCCAGGCCGTCCACTTGAGCGCGCAGGCCAGGGCGAGCACCCACCCGGCGGTGACCGGCCGGGCCCGGCCGGCCAGGGCCAGGGCGAGCACGCAGAGGCCGGTCAGCGGCAGGTCGACCCCGCTGACGCACAGCGGCAGCGCGACCACCGGCGAGGCGACCAGCGCCGCCGTCGGGAGCGCGGCGGGGAGTGCGCCCGTGCGCGCCGCGGTGACCGTCGCCCTGCGCGCCGCCGTGGGGCCGGGCCGCCCGGCGCGGCGCCGGGTCGGCAGGACGGCGGCGGCCAGGCAGCCGAGGAACGCGGCTGCGCACCAGAGCCGGGCGTCCCCGGCCACCCTGGCCGGCCAGCCGTCCGCACCGAACAGGGCGCGGGGCAGTCCGAACAGTGCCATCCCGGGGAGGTAGGGCGTGTACTCCGCGACCGTGCGCGGCTCGGCCAGGTACGGCGTCCCGTGCCGGAGCAGCAACTCGCCCGACCGCTCGATGACGGCGACCTCGCTCTGCCCCTGCCCGCCCACCACCAGGACGAGCAGCGGCACGAGAACCGCGCCGAGGAGCGCGACCGCCACCGAGCCCGCGCGCGCCCACCGTCGGGGCAGCACCAGCACGGCGACCGCCGCCGCCAGGTACCCCGCCGCCGCGCACAGCCCCCAACTCCGGTGCGGACCCAGCCCCGAGACGAGCGGGAACGCCCCCGCCCACCCGGCGGCGAGCACCCACCCGCCGCTCCAAAGCGCCCGCCGCCCGCCGGGAGGACGGGGGACGCGGTGGACCCGACGGTCGCCGGCAGCGGTGCGAGGACCGGGGCGGGAACCGGTGCCGGTGTCGGGGTGACGGAGGGAGTGACGGGCGGGGCGAGCGGCAAGGCGAACGGCGGGGCCGGGAACGGGCGGACGCGGGGTACGGACGCGGTGAATCAGCACCACTTCATTGCAGCGGCGCAGGTCAGCGAGGTCATGGCGGTCAGGTCGAGTCCTTTGGTCGGGTTTCCCCTACCACCGGGCGGGCGCGCCGGGCGGCCCCCGGGCTCCGGGGCCGGTGCGGGCGGTGCGGACGACGGGCATGGCGCTGAACTCCTCCTCGACAGCGGACTTTCCGAACAAGAGCATTCGTATCCGACCTGACGTTCGGTGTCCACCGAATTACACACAGTGCCGATCGCTCGCTATCGTGGGCGGTGTGGTGAAGTCCTGGGACATGGCGGTCGAGCGGGTGCAGGAACGATTGGCCGCGGCCCCCTCCCTGCGGGCGGTGGCCGACGAGGAGGGGCGCGAGTTCGCGCTCTGGGACCTCGCGGCCTGCGCCGAGGGGGAGTTGGGCGAGCTGGTCGATCCGGCGGCGATCGGTCCGGCCGAGGAGGCCCGGCTGCGCGCCCGGCTCGGCGAGTCCGGCCGCGAATGGCCGGGCGGCGAGCTCTACCGGCGCCGCTACTGGCTGCTGGGCGGCGGCGGTCCGGGCGGTCCGGGCGGTCCGGGCGGTCCCTCCGGCACGCGGGACGACGCCCGGCAGGACGGTGGCGCCCGGCCCGGCCGTGGCGCCGGGCCGGTCGGGACCGTCGCGGTCGACAACTGGACCAGGGGTGCGGGCCAGTTGGCCGTCTCCTCGCTCCATCTGCGCCCCGACGCGCGCGGCCGGGGCCTGGCCGCCGCGGCCCTCGACCGGGTCTACCGCGCCGCCACCGCCGAGGGCCTGCCCGGCTACCGGCTGGAGGCGGACTGGGCCTGGCCCCAGGCGGTCCGCTACTACCTGCGCCGGGGCCTCTGGGTGCGGTCCTGGAAGCACGCCATCGGTCTCACCCGGATGCCCCAACTCCCGCCCTACCAGGTCCGGGAGGAGCACGGCCGACTGGTGCTGCTGGTCGCCGACCGACCGTCGGGCGCCCCCGCCGGGGAGGTCTGGACGCCGCTGCTCGCCGCCGGCCGCGAGGGCCGCTGGCTGCGGTTGGACGAGACCGCCGCGTACCGGCAGGCGGACGGCTGGGTGCACGACTACGCCCGCTCGACGCTCGCGCTGCACCTGGCGCTCGCCGGCCGTCCGCTGGTCCGCGGCCCGCAGTGGTGGGCGGAGTCCTGGCGCTGGTCCGACGGCGGGGAGCCGGAGGGGCTGGCCCACCGGATCGAGCAGTTGGAGCGGCGGCACAGCGCCGCCGACCGGACGGCCGCCCCGCCCGCCACGGCCCTGCCGGGAGTTGAGCTGCCGGGGGTCGAGCTGCCCGCCGCCGCCCCGGCCGCCCGCCCCGGCGCGGTAGCACCGTAGGCCCGCCGCCCGCCGCCAAGCCCCCGCCCCGGAGCCCCGGCCCTGGGAGACTCGACGCCATGGCAGAGATCGAGATCGACGGCGGCCCCGCCGACCCCGCCCGGCTGGCGGCCCTGGGCCTGCTCAACTACGGCCACTTCACCACCCTGCGCGCCGAGTCCGGCCGCGCCCGCGGCCTCGCGCTCCACCTGGACCGCCTGGTCCGCGACTGCCGTACGGTCTTCGGTGCCGAGCTGGACCGCGCGGAGGTCCGGGCCCGGATCCGCCGGGTGCTCCCGGCGGACGGCGCGCCGGTGATCGTCCGGGTGACCGTGTTCGACCCGGCGCTCGGACTGGAGCGCCCGGCCGCCCCAGCCGTGCCCCACCTGCTGGTCACCACCCGCCCCGCGCCCGCCGCCGCGCCCGGCCCGCTGCGGGTCCGCACCACCGCGTACCGGCGCGAGCTGCCGGAGGTGAAGCACGTGGGCCTGTTCGGCCTGCTCCATCAGCGCCGGACCGCGCAACTCGACGGCTACGACGACGCCCTGCTGCTGGACGGCGCCGGACACCTCGCCGAGGGCGCCACCTGGAACCTCGCCCTGCACGACGGCCGCGCGCTGGTCTGGCCGGACACCGACGCCGCACTGCCCGGTGTCACCGCCGCGCTGCTCGCGCGCGCCCACCCGGGGCCGCAGCGGCGCGAGGCGCTCGCCCCGGTCGGCCTGGACCGCTTCGTCGCCGCCGTCGCCGTCAACGCGGGCGTCGGTGTCCGCCCGATCGCGGCGATCGACGGCACCTCCTTCGACCCCGCCCACCCCGTCGTCGCGGAGTTGCGCGCCGCCTACGAGAGCGTGCCGGGCGAGGAGATCTGACCTGCCGTCGGGACGTCCCGGGCTCGCCGCCGCACGAAGGCCGGCGCCGAACGGCCCCCGGCCGCGCCGGTGGCCCGGGCGCGGCTCCACCCCGGGGCGGCGACCCGGCCACCCGGGCGGACACCCGGCGGACGCCCCGAGCGGGTACCCGGTGGACACTCCGGGGGATAACCCCACCCCACGTCCGCCAGCGGACTCCATGGTCCGCCGCACCCCGCCTTCCTAGCCTGGAACACGTCGACCACCGGCGACGATCCACGAAGGAAGGCCCACCATGTCACCCCGCCGTTCCCGCCCCCGGCCCGAGCCGACCGGCCACCCCGCCGCGTCCCCCGGGAACGCCGCGCACACCGCGTACGCCGGGCACACCGCGCACACCGCGTACGCCGGGCACACCGCGATCGAGCTGCGCGGTGTCCGGCGCAGCTACGGCCGCGGCGCCGAGGCCGTGCACGCGCTGCGCGGCATCGATCTGGCGCTCGGCCGGGGCACCTTCACCGCCGTGATGGGACCGTCCGGCTCCGGCAAGAGCACCTTCCTGCAGTGCGCGGCCGGACTGGACCGCCCGACCGCCGGCGAGGTCCACCTGGGCGGCGAGGAGATCACCCGGCTGAGCGAGGACCGGCTGACCAAGCTGCGCCGAGGCCGGATCGGCTTCGTCTTCCAGTCCTTCAACCTGCTGCCCTCGCTGACGGTGCTGCAGAACGTGCTGCTCCCGCTGCGTCTCGCCGGTGAGCGGCAGGACCGCTCCCGGGCCCGGGAGCTGCTCGCCCGGGTCGGCCTCGGGGAGCACGCCGGGCGGCGGCCGGGGCAGCTGTCCGGCGGCCAGCAGCAGCGGGTGGCGATCGCCCGGGCGCTGATCACCGCTCCGGACGTGCTGTTCGCGGACGAGCCGACCGGCGCGCTGGACACCCGTACCGCGCACGAGGTGCTCGGCCTGCTGCGGGACGCGGTGGACACGATGGGCGCCACCGTCGTCATGGTCACCCACGACCCGGTGGCGGCCTCGTTCGCCGACCGGGTGGTGTTCCTGGCCGACGGCGCCCTCGCCGACGAGCTGTACCGCCCGGACCCGAAGACCGTCGCCGACCGGATGGTGTCGCTGACCGCCCGCCCGCTGGAGGCCGCGGCATGAGCAACGGACTCGCCCGCGCCTCGGTGCGCTTCCGTCCCGCCTCCTTCGTCGGGACCTTCGTCGCGCTGTTCTTCGCCGCCGCCGTGATCACGGCCTGCGGCACCCTGCTGCAGACCGGGATCACCGCCTCGGTGCCGGCCGGCCGGTACGCGGACGCCCCCGTCGTGGTGGCCGCCGACCCGACCGTCGGCATCACCTTCCGGAACGGCGAGGACACCGACACCGAGGAGCAGCCCCTCCCCGACCGGGCCCGGGTGGACGCGGCGCTGACTGCCCGGATCGCCGCGCAGCCGGGGGTGGCGGCCGCCCGCCCGGACAGCGCGTTCCCGCTGCAGGGCGGGCCCGGCCCGCTCACCGGCCGGGGCTTCGCCGCGCTCGGCATCGCCGGCCCGCAGGACCGCCTGGTCGAGGGCCGCGCCCCCGGCGCCGACGAGGTCGTGCTGGACGCCGACACCGCGCGCGCCGCACGGCTGGCCCCCGGTGGCACCGTGGCGCTCACCGCGCCGGGCGGCAGCGGGAGTTACCGGATCTCCGGCCTCGCCGCCCCGCAGCCGGCCGGGCCCACGGCCTGGTTCGCCGACCAGCGGGCCGACCGGCTCTCGGGCCACCCCGGCCGGGTGGACGCGATCGCCGTCCAGCCGCGCGAGGGGGTGACCGCCAAGGCGCTCGCCGCCCAGGTCGGGACGGCCGTGGGCGGCGCCGCCGAGGTGCGGACCGGCCGGGACCGGGGCACCGTCGAGCAGCCGGCGCTCACCGGGGCCCGCGAGGCGCTGGCCGGGATCGGCGGCTCCTTCGGCGGCGTCGCCACCATGACCGCCGTGTTCGTGGTGGTCTCCACCGTGGCCCTGGCCACCGGCCAGCGCGCCCGCGAGTTCGCGCTGCTGCGCGCCGTCGGCGCCACGCCCCGGCAGATCCGCCGCACCATCGCCACCGAGGCGATGCTGGTCGCGCCGCTCGCCGCCGTGAGCGGCATCCTTCCCGGCCTGGGCCTGGCCCGGTGGTGGTTCGGCGGGTTGGTGGAGCGCGGGGCCGTCCCGGAGGCGGTCGAACTGTCCGTCGGGCCGCTGCCGATGGTCGCGGCGGTGGTGCTGTGCACGCTCGCGGCCCTCGCGGCCGGCTTCTTCGCGGCCCGCCGCCCGGCCCGGATGCGGGCGAGCCAGGCCCTGGGCGCGGCGGCCGTCGAACCGTCCCGGCCGGGCTGGATCCGCACCGGCCTGGGCCTGCTCTTCACCGCCGGCGGCGTCGTGCTCGCCGGGGTCGCCGCCGGGCTGAACGGCTCCGACGCCGCCAACACCGCGCTGGGCGTGGTGATGTGCTTCCTGACGGCGGTCGCCCTGCTCGGTCCCTGGGTGGCCCGGGTCGCGGCCGGACTGCTCGGGGTGCCGCTGCGGGCCGGCGGCGCGCCCGGCTCGCTGGCGGCCGACAACACCCGCGCCAACGCCCGCCGGCTGGCCTCGGCGATCACGCCGATCGCCATGGTCACCGCCTTCTGCGGCACCCTGCTGTTCATGCAGAGCACCGTCCGGCACGAGAGCGCCGAGCAGGTCCGGGCCGGTCTCACCGCCGACCACGTGCTCGGCTCCACCGGCCCCGGCCTGCCGGCCGCCGTGCCGGGTGCTGCCGGGGCCGCCGGGACCCCCGGGGTGGTCGGGAGTGCGGCCGGGCTGCCCGGTGTGGAGGCGGCCGTCGGCGTGCTGCGCACCGGTGTCGTGTACCGCCAGGGCCACGATCTGGACTCGGCCACCGCGCTGGGCATCACCGGCGACCCGTCCCGGCTGCCCCGGGTGCTCGACCTCGATGTCCGCACCGGTTCGCTCGCCGACCTGGGCCGGTCCCCGGACACCGTCGCGCTGGACGCCACCCTGGCCTCCACGCTGGGCGCAGGGGTCGGCGAGCGGGTGCGGCTCTGGCTCGGCGACGGGACGGAGGCCCGGCCGCTGGTGGTCGCCACCTACGGGCGCGGGCTGGGCTTCGGCCAGGTGCTGCTGCCGAGGGCGGCGGTCGCGGAGCACGTCACCGCGGCGTACGACCAGCAGGTGCTGGTCGCGGACGCGCCCGGCGCGGACCGGGCGGCGGTCGCCCGGGGGCTGGCGGGGCTCGGCGTCCCGGGAATGACCGTCACCGACCGGGCGGGCTTCGGGGCGCAGGCGGACAAGGACCAGGAGATGGGTGCCTGGGCGAACACGGTGATGGCCGGGGTGCTCGGCGGGTTCGCCGCGGTCACGGCCGCGAACACCCTGGTGATGACGGTGCTGGACCGGCGGCGCGAGGTGGCGCTGCTCCGGCTGGCCGGGACCACCCGGGGGCAGGTGCGCCGCATGATGCGCTGGGAGGCGCTGCTGGTGGCCGCGACCGGTCTGGGGGTCGGCGCGGTGATTGCCTGGGTCACCCTGGTACCGATCACCCGGGGCCTCACCGGCGCCACGCCGTACGTGCCGCCGGGGACGGCGCTGCCGCTGGCCGCCGGGGCGGTGGCGCTCTGCCTGGCCGCGACGGCTCTGCCGGCCAGGGCGCTGCTGCGCTCCCGCCCGATCGCGATGAGCGGCGGCAAGCAGTAGCGGCGCAGGGCGAGGAGGGGCGCGGCGAGGAGGGGCGCGCGACAAGCAGTAGCGGCGCGAGGAGGGGCGGCCTTCGGGTCCGGGCCCCGGTCCACCGAGGGCGACGGAGGTGTCGCCGGCGGACCGGGGCCCTTCGCGCGGGCGTGCCCGCGCGCACGGCTCTGCGCGCGCGGGGGCACGCGCAGGCGCGCGTGCCTTGGCGGGGTCTCGCGACGGTGGCCGGCGCGGGGGCGTCGCACCGGCCGTTCGGGTGACAAAGCCACGCTGAACAGCCGCGCGAGAGTGGTCGTCGGCCGTAAAGCCCTTGAGCCGCGCCGATAGTGATGTGTGATCAGTTACGCTCACGGCCGCGTCCGTCCAGGTGGCGCGCGCCCGTAGTGCCACGTCACACCAACCCCAACCACCCGCGCGCCGAGCGGGTCCGGCATGCCTGTCATCCCGGCCTGTCCGCTCCGCCGCGGTGTCCGGCAGAGAGAAGGCCGACCGTTGAGCAGTCCCCCCGTGGCCCGCACGTCCCGCCCGCAGTCGCTCCCCGCGGCGAGTCCGTCGGCCCCTTCCCCGGCCGTCCCCCCGGGGGCCCGCCTGCCGCGGCTGCTGCTGCGGGCCACCGCGACCGCGTCGGCCGCGCTGGGGCTGGCCCAGACGGTGCTGGCCGGCAGCTTCCTGAACGGCCACTACGAGGCGCTGCGGGCGCACGAGCTGGCCGCGATGGCCCTGGGCGGTCTGCTGATCGCCCAGCTGCCGGTGGCCGCGCTGGTCCGCCGGGGCGGGGGAGCGGGCGGCGGGCGCGGGCCGTGGTGGCCGCTCGGTGCCACCGCGCTGCTGCTGGCCGCGTCCGGGGCGCAGATGGGGACCGGCTACGAGCGGGCGGTCGGTGTGCACGTCACCCTCGGCGTGCTGCTGGTCAGCGGGCTGCTGTTCGGCCTGGTCGGCGCCTGGCGGCCGGTCCCGGTCCCGGCGCCTTCGCCTTTGCCGCCTTCGCCGCCGGACGCCGAGCGGCTCGTCGAACCGCTCGCCGAATTCGGCACCGAGTCCGGCACCGGCACCGGGACCGGTGACAGCGGCTCCGGCCGGCTGCCCCGGCCCACCGGCGCGGGGGCCGACGCGGTGGAGGTGTCCCCGTGAACCGCCGCCGGTTCCTCGGCGCCGGCGCGGCCGTGCTCGGCGCGGGCGCCGTCGGGGCCTTCGCGGGCCCGACGGCCGCCCGGCTGCTGGCCGAGGCCCGGCCGGGCCGGCTGCTGAGCAGTGAGGTCCCGCTGCCGGCGGCGTTCCAGCTGCCGCTGCCCGTCCCGGCGGTCCTCGCCCCCGTCCGCTCCGACGCCACCGCGGACCACTACGAGATCACCCAGCGGGCCGCCCGGCTGGAGATCCTGCCCGGCCTGCGCACCGAAGCCTGGACGTACGGCGGGACCTTCCCCGGTCCGACCCTGGTGGCCCGCTCCGGCCGGGAGATGGTGGTGCGGCACCGCAACGAGCTGGCGGTGCCCACGGTGGTCCACCTCCACGGCGGCCACACCCCGGCGGAGAGCGACGGCTACCCGGTGGACCTGCTGCTCCCGGTCGGCTCGTCCGCCGACCGTTCCACCTGGGCCGCCCACCCCGAGCACGCGGGCCACGCGACGGCCGGAATGGCGGGCATGGCCGGAATGCCGGGCATGCCGGGCGCGGCGGGCGCCGACCTCTCCCGGACCGTCACCGGCGAGCGCACCTACGCCTACCCGTGCCGCCAGCGCGCCGCCACCCTCTGGTACCACGACCACCGGATGGGCTTCACCGGCCCCGGCGTCTGGCGCGGCCTGGCCGGCTTCCACCTGGTCCGTGACGAGGAGGAGGACGCCCTGCCGCTGCCGCGCGGCGAGCGCGAACTGCCGCTGATGCTCGCCGACCGCTCCTTCGCCGCCGACGGCTCCTTCGCCTACCCCGCCGCCGACGCGACACTCGCCGTCCCCGGCGTCACCGAGGACTACATGAACGGCGTCCTCGGCGACGTCGTCCTGGTCAACGGCACCCCCTGGCCGCGCGCCGAGGTGGACCGGGCCCGCTACCGGCTGCGGGTGCTCAACGCCTCCAACACGCGCCTCTACCGGCTCGAACTCGACCCTCAGCCGTCCGGCGGCGGCGCCCTGGTCCAGATCGGCGGCGACGGCGGCCTGCTGGAGCAGCCGATCACGCACGACGCGGTCGAGATCGCGCCCGCCGAGCGCTTCGACCTGGTGGTCGACTTCTCCCGCTACCCGGCCGGCACCCAGGTCCGGCTGATGAACCGGTTCGGCAGCGGGCGGACGGAGGAGGTCATGCTCTTCGACGTCTCCTCGCGGCCGGTGCGCGACGACTCGACGGTCCCCGAACGGCTCTGCACCCTGGAGCGGCTCGATCCGGCCGCGGCCGTCACCACCCGGACCTTCGGCTTCCGGCGCAGCCGCGACGCGGGCTGGACGATCAACAACCAGCCCTACGAGCCGGGCCGCGCGCTCGCCCGGACGGCGCTCGGCTCCACCGAGATCTGGCGGTTCTTCTCGGACGTCCACCACCCCGTCCACGTGCACCTGAACGCCTTCCAGGTGCTCTCCCGCAACGGCAAGGCCCCGGGGCCGTACGACGCGGGCTGGAAGGACACCGTGGACCTGCGGCCGGCCGAGGCGGTGGAGGTGCTGGTGCGGTTCACCGACTTCGCGGGGACGTACATGCTGCACTGCCACAACCTGGAGCACGAGGACATGGCGATGATGGCGGACTTCGTGGTCGAGTGACCGGCGCCGGCCCGTTCGGCGGAGCGCGGACGGGTGACGGGGGCGGGTGACGGGGGAACGGGGGCGACCGGGCTGGCCGACCGGAGGCCCGTCCCGCCCCGGCCGAGCCGCCCCGCCCCGGGCGCGGGCCGTCCGGTCCCGACATGCCGTGGCGCCGGGCGTGATCTAGCGTCTCGGGGAGGACCGCGGGAGCGCCCGGACCACCCGGACCCCGCCCCGGCCACCGTCCCACCCGGCGCCGCCGTCCCCGCAGCAGGACGGACCCGTACGACGGACCCGCACGACGGGCCTGTACGACGGGCCTGTAGGGCGGCGGACCCGCAGGGCGACGGACCCGCAGGACGGACGCACCGAGGAGCCGCGCATGACCAGTCCGACCGAACGCCGGCGGCGCGGCCGGGCCGCCCGCGAGCGCGTACCGCGTTCCGCCCACGGCCCCTGGATCCCCGCCGCCGACCGGCCCGACCCGCTGGCCGTCCTGGCCCGGCAGGCCGAGGACCGGCTCGCCGACCTCGGCCCGATCCGCTACGGGCGGATGGCCGAATCGCCGTTCGCCTTCCTGCGCGGCTCCGCCGCCGTCATGGCCGCCGATCTGGCGGCCGTCCCCGACACCGGTATCACCGTCCAACTGTGCGGCGATGCCCACCTGTTGAACTTCGGCGTGTACGCCTCGCCGGAGCGCGCGCTGCTCTTCGACGTCAACGACTTCGACGAGACCTACCCCGGCCCGTTCGAGTGGGACGTCAAGCGCCTCGCCGCCAGCGTCGCCGTCGCGGCCCGGGACAACGGCCACAGCGAGGAACACGTCCGCCGGGCCGCGCTCACCGCCGCGCAGGGCTACGCCGGTGCCGTCCGCCGCCTGGCCGAGCTGGGCGAACTCGACGTCTGGTACGCCCGGATCGACGCCGAGGACATCCTGCCGCTGGTCGGCAGGGGCGGGCGCCGCAAGCGCGTCGAGGCGAACCTGGACAAGGCGCGCCGCCGCACCAGCCTCCAGGCCTTCGGCAAGCTCACCGAGAAGGGCGAGGACGGGCGGCGCCGGATCGTCGACGACCCGCCGCTGATCGAGCGGCTGCCGGAGGACGAACTGCGGCAGGTCGGCAAGATCTACGGCGACTACCGGGCCACCCTGTCCGAGGACCGCCGCGTCCTGCTCGACCGGTTCCAACTGGTGGACGTCGCCCGCAAGGTGGTCGGCGTCGGCAGCGTCGGCACCCGCTGCTTCATCCTGCTGCTGTTCGGGCGGGACGAGAGCGACCCGCTGTTCCTGCAGATCAAGGAGGCCGGGCGGTCCGTGCTGGAGGAGCACCTGCCCGTCTCCCGTCCGTCCGCCGAGGCCCCGGTGGTCCACGGCGGTCGCCGGGTCGTCACCGGCCAGCACCTCATGCAGGCGGCCAGCGACATCTTCCTCGGCTGGACCACCGGCCCGGCCGGCCGGCACTTCTACGGGCGCCAGCTGCGCGACATGAAGGGCTCGGCGGACATCGCCCGGATGACGCCCGCCGACCTGCGCCAGTACGCCGACCTCTGCGGGCGCACCCTCGCCCGCGCGCACGCCCGCTCCGGCGACCGGTTCGCCGTCGCCGGCTACCTGGGCCGCTCGGACGTCTTCGCCGAGGCCGTCGCCGACTTCTCGGTCCGGTACGCCGACCGGACCGCCGCCGACCACGCCGAGCTGCTGGCGGCGATCGGCGACGGCACGGTGACGGCGCACCGGGGCCTCTGAGCGGCGGAGCCTCTGGGGGCGGGGCCGCCGGGCGTCGGGGCTTCTGAGCGACGGGGCGCCCCGGGACGGGCCCCCTGGGCGGTGCCGGCCGGACCGGCGCCGCCCCGAGGGTTCGCCGCGCATTCCCTCCGGGGAATGGCCCTCCGGCCCCGCTCCGGCTACAACTGGCTGTCGTGGACTTTCCCCGTACGCTCCGCGAGCGCCGTACCGGCCGCCGCCTCAGCCAACTCGAACTCGCCGGCCGGGCCGGCACCACCCAGCGCCACCTCAGCTTCATGGAGTCGGGCCGCTCGGCGCCCGGGCGCGGCATGGTCGTGCGGCTCGCCGAGTCGCTCGACCTGTCACTGCGTGAGCGCAACGAGCTGCTGCTGGCGGCTGGTTACGCCCCCGTGTACGCGGAGTGCCCGCTCGACGGGCCCGAGCTGGCACCCGTCCGGTCCGCGCTCGGCCACATCCTGGAGGGTCATCTCCCCTATCCCGCCGTGGTGGTGGACGGCCGGGGCGGCATCGTCGCGGCCAACGCCGCGCTCGGACTGCTGACCGACGGGGCCGCGCCGGAGCTGCTCGGCCCGGGCGCGAACGCCTACCGGCTCGCCCTGCACCCGGCCGGGCTCGCCCCGAGGATCGTCAACTTCCCGGCGTGGTCCCGGCATGTGCTGGCGGCGACCGCCCACCTGACCGAGCTGCACGATGAACTGGCGGGCTACGTGCCGCCGTTGGACGCCGCACCGGCCGCCCGGGACCACCTGGGCTTCGCCGTCCCGCTGCATCTGCGCAGCCCCTTCGGCGAGTTGCACCTGATGACGACGGTGACCACCTTCGCCACCGCCGTCGACGTCACGCTCGCCGAACTGCGGCTGGAGGCCTTCCTGCCGGTCGACGAGCCGACGGCCGCCGCCCTGCGCGCCTATGCGGAGCGGGGGTCAGGGGATTTGAGCCCGGGGGATCGGCGCCCGGGAGATCGGAACCTGGGGGATCAGAGTCCGGGGAACTGGTAGTCGGTCGCGATCCGGTCGTCCTTGTCCAGCACCAGCACCTCCACCCCGCCGCCGAGCACCTCGGCCTCGCCCGGGCGCACCATCACCCAGGTGAGCTTGACGGCGTCCCCGACCCGGACCGCCTCGCCCTGCTCGCGGAACACGTAGTCGCCGCCGGCCACGAACTCCTCGTGCGCGCGGGCCACCCGCCGCTCCAGGGCGTCGTGGCCGCGCGCCTCCAACACCGTCTCCGCGAAGCCGAGTTCGGCCGCGCGCTCACGGATGTCCTCGGGCGGCTGGAGCAGGTGGACGCCGTCCGCCGCCCACAGCTCCTCGATCGCCCGGCGCCGCCGCTCCGGATCGGGCTCGTTCCAGAGTGCGACATAGCGGTCGGCGATCCGCTGCGCGGTGCCGGTGCCGGTGCTGGTCCTCGTGCTCATCGTGACTTCCTCGTTCCCCTCGTAGTCGTCCTTCGCGCCACCCATCCTGGGAGACGGAGGGAGGCCCGACAATTCCCGGCGGGGAATGCCGGCGGCCCGCCCCCGGGCCCGTCCACCGGCGGGGGAGGGGCCCCGCCGAGTGGTGGATTGCGAGCCGCCCGGACCCCGCCGAACGGGGGTGGCCGGACGCCGGACGTATGCCAACCACCCTTGGTGGCAAGGCGCCTGAGGTGCACTCGGGGCTCCGACCGCCATCCGGGCATGTCTTCGACAAGCTGATTTCTCGTCAGTAACATGACGATCCGCGTGGCCGTGCGGGCCGCGCTCCCCCCTTTGCCACCACCCACCCTCGTTCCCGGGCGGGCGCGTACGGTCCGTGCGCCGCCGCCCGTGTGGAACACGCCGCTGAAAGAGCCCCGGTGAAGAGTCCTCTCGTCCCGGCCGTCCGGCCTGCCCTCGCCTCCCTGCTCCTGCTCGGCGTCGCCGCCTGCGGGCCCGCCTCCGGCGACGGCCGGGCCGCGCCGGCCGCCGTCGACGTGCAGTCCGCCGTCCCCGTCGCCGCCACCGGCACGGCGAACCCGGCGGCCCCCGCGTCCGGGGCCGCCCCGACCGCGCACGCCTCGGCCGCCGCCGCCCGGCCCGCCGGAAAGGCGGCCACCCCGGCCCCCGGCGGGTCCTCCGCCGCCGTGCCCCCGCCCTCCTCGGCCCCGACGGCGGCCGCCGTCGCGCCGCCGTCGGGCCCCGCCCCACTGCCCCTGCCGGTCGCGGCCGCGCGGCCCGGCGCCCAGACCGTGGCCGTCGGCACCCCGTCCGCCGACGGCTCCGCCGCCACCCCGGCGGCGGCCACCGACCTCCGGCTCACCGCCTACGACCCGGCCGCCGGTACCGCCGTCCTGTCCGCGCCCGCCGCGCCCGCCGCGCCCTCGGTCCCCGCCTCCGCTGCCGTCACGCCTTCACCCTCCGCCGTCCCGGCCCTCACCCAGGCCGTCCAGCCCGGGCGCCTGATCGCCAGCCCGCCCACCGACGCCGCCCCGCAGGGCGCGCTCCTCGCCGTCACCGCCGTCCACCCCGGCGCCGGCAACACCCTCGGCCTCGCCACCCGCCCGGCCACCCTGCCCGAACTGCTCGGCGCCGCCGAGGTCGACGGCACCGTCCCCGTCGACCCCAAGGCGATCAAGGTCACCCCGCTGGTCAAGGACGTCACGGCCACCGTCGGCCGGGAGGACGGCACCACCAGGGCGGAGGCCTCCGGCACCCTGGAGGTCGACGCCAAGGCCCCGATCCCGCTGCCGGGCGGCGCCACCGCCGAGGCCACCGGCGCACTCGCCCTCCACCCGTCCGTCCGCTTCGCCTACCACGGCGCCGGCGTCGGCACCCCGCGCACCGCCTCCATCGGCTTCGACCTCGGCGCCCGCGCCCACTGGAAGGTCACCGGCGACTTCGCCCGCGCCACCGCCGCGCCGGTCCGCGTCCCCTTCGCCAAGCTCCAGGCCAGCCCGGTGCTGACCGTCGCCGGGCTGCCGGTCGTCGTCAACCTCGCCCTCACCTGCTACCTGGAGGTCGGCGCCGACGGCCAGGTCCACGTCGAGGCCGAGCAGGAGGCCACCGGCACCTGGGCCGTCCGCGCCGACTGGACCGGCGGCGGCCGGGGCTGGACCTCCGCCGCCGACGCCCCCGACACCGAGGTCTCCCCGGTCCACGTCCGCCTCGACGGCAAGGCCTCCGTCCGCGCCACTCTCGGCACCGAGGTCAGCGTCGGCCTCTACGACGCGGTCGGCGTCGAGGCCACCGTCGCCCCCTACCTCCAGGCCAAGGCCGACGGCTCCCTCGCCGTGGACGTCCCCGGCGGCACGCCCCGGGTCCAGGGCAGCTGGGCCCTCGTCGGCGGCATCGACCTCAACGGCGCACTGCTCGCCCACCTCAAGATCTTCGGCACCCCGCTGATCGAGGGCAGGCTCCCCCTCCCCGCCTTCCACCGCGAATGGCCCCTCCTCGCCGGCACCCTGCCCACTCCCACCCCGAAGAGCTGACCCCCTCGGCCCGGCACTCCGGCAACCGCCGGGGTGCCCACCGAGCCACCGCGACGCCGAGCAGCTGCCCCGGGTTTCCCCCGGGGCAGCCGGGGCGGAGCAGGATCAGCAGTGGCACCTCCGAAACGGGATCGCCGAGCCTCCGACCTTTCACAGGCTGGTCAGCTTGCGCTGTGCGGCTTCGAGGGATTCGCGGTCGATCGCCTTGGAACCCGAGGCGATCGTTCGGGAGAGCACCTCGGCCACGGTGAGGAAGTCCAGCAGTTCCTCGCGGTCGTTCCCGGCCGTCGACCGTCTGAGGTCGGAGACGAGCCCCCGCAGCACGTTCTGTTCCTGGCTCCGGTCATGAAGCAACAGCCACGCGAGGGCGTCTGCTATCGCATGCCGGGTGTCCCACCGGACGTCCGGTCGGGCGACGCGGCACTTCTCGAGTGCAAGGCTGCAGAGAAGCGACAGTTGAGCGGTGTCGCCGGCATTCTGTGCGGTGCTCAGGGAGGGCCGGAGAGTGTTCGGAAGAGCGGTGGGGAATCCGGCCAGCGCGTTCCGGGCGGCGACGAGTCGGTGCTCTTTCGTTCGCCGGTCCGGCTTCTTCGCCTTCGACGGTCGCACACGGGCCAGGGCGGAGCCTTCCACCACCCACGGGAGCCAGGCTGTCTTTCGGGAGTCACCCTTGTAGGGCTCCTGCGGATTCCGGACCTCGTACCGCACTCCGACCTCGACGAGCGGTAATGGACCCGGCACCTTCAAGCAGACCCGAACGGCGGGGCCGTTCTGCTGGTCCAACCGGGCCTCGAATGCGGAATGGTGGCCGTGCGCCCCTGGATTCGGCCCCACCGGACGTGGCTGGGAGATGATCCGGACCACCGTCGCTGTTACCGGCGTTGTGAGAGAAGGGGGGACGACCGGGACGGATGCCGGTTGTGACACGACCGGTGCGGCGGCGCCCACCTGCGGTGTTCTCCCCTCCTCACTCTTGTGGCCCGCCCTGCCGTGGAGGTGGATTCCCGACTCCGTCATGGCGAATTCGTCGAATCCGTGCCATGTGATCCGGTGCTCGGAACTCTCCACACCGATCCTGACCTGCCTGGTGTGGTCGACCGTGTGACAGGCCACTCGGAGCGCGTGGCCGTGCAGATCGATGAACTGTCGAGTGAGCATCGTCTCCGGGCCGAAGAGCCAGCTCACCTGTCGCGTGCCACGACGGGTCAGGTCGGCATGTCGAGCCTGCCAGGAACTGACGCTCTGCCGCCCGAACTGGATGCTCACCACAGCGCGGAGGGCGATCGCGGTGAAGTTCAACCCGATCAGACCGTTGGGAACGGCCCCCTCGAAATCGGCGACAGCACGGATGCGCTGGGAGCGGAGCCAGTTGTCGACAGCCCTCTTGATGAAGAGGTGGTCGGCGCTGTTCTCCCCGGTCGCGGTCCGGTTGCAATGGACCGGCGGATGGTGGGCGAAGTGGCAGACCCGGGAGACGTACCGTTTGGTGGTGAGTTCTTTGCCGCACCCTCCCAGCAGTGTGCCGCACCAGAAGGTGGCGCCCTGGTGGCGCTTCCTGAAGGCATCCAGGGGTTCCGGTTCGAAGGGCAGGAGCACGGGATCGTCTGAGTGCTTGTCGCCGATGACGGCGGTCTGAACCTTCCGGTGATCGAACAACTCGTCGGACATTGCGCAGTGGTGTCCTTCAACGGCGGGCGGTCGGGCTGACGTTGGTGGTCATGGACCGTAGCGCGAGGATGGCGGAGGCGTCCTGGCCCGACGACATGTGTTGCTCAAGCGAGACCATGCCCGGCGCGTGCGGGAAGTCGGATACGTCGACTTCCCACTCGCGCCGCGGTCGGTCCCGGAGGCCGGGGGGCTTGTGGAGGGCGGAGTTGTCAGTGGCCCGTGCCAGGATCCGGTTCATGCTGGAGATCACGGTGCGGACGGAAGACGACCGGAACTGCGCCCGGCCGGACGCCGAGGCGTTGGCCGGGCTGGTGCGGCGGATCGGGGGCAGGCGGGACCGCTTTGTGGTGGTCGAGCGGATACCCGACGAGCCCGACGTCTACGTGCAGGTGTGGCACGAGCGCGGGGGCGAGTACTCCTTCGAGTACCGGGACGGCGGCGCCGACCGGCACTTCCAGGTGAAGCTCGACGACCCCGGGCCGGTGATCGCCGCCATGGCCGCCTGGGCCCGCCGCGAGCCGGGGTGGGGCGAGGAGTTCGCCTGGGAGGCGCTGGAGTTGGCGTAGTGCCGGATCAGCTCATGGACCAGACGGTCGGATCGTGCGGGACGGGAGGGGAGAGCACCGGCGGGCGGGGAGCCACCGGGAGGGCGGCGGCCGCGCCGGCCGTCCGGGTCACCACCTCCTCGGTGACGCTCGGCCTCGTGCCGGAGGGCACCGGGCCGGAGCAGACCTGTGCGCTCGCCTCGTCCAGCAGGTCGATCGCGGCACCCGGCAGGGCGTGGCCGGGGAGGTAGCCGTGCGCGAGCCGGGCGGCCTCGGCGAGGGCCTCGTCGGTGATCACGACCTCGTGGTGGTCGACCAGCCGCTGCCGGGCGCCGCGCAGGATCTCCAGGACGTCCTCCGACGCCGGCTCGGCGACCGGCACCGGCTGGATCCTCCTATCCGGGCCCGAGTCCCGCTCCCACCGCCGGTGGTCGACGGACCCGGCGGCTGCGACGATCGAGACGCCGGGCACGTCGAACACCGGTCGGAAGAAGGCCAGCGCCTCGGCCTGCCCCTCGCGGGTCCGCACGACGGAGAGGGCGTTGTCGAGGAAGAGGATGAGGCTGTTCGACCGGAGGATGTCCTGCACCAGCTCGGCCATCACCTCGGTGAAGCGCCCGTGGTGCCGGGGGTCGGTGAACAGCGCGGTGACGTCGAGGCGGAGGACGCTCCGGCCGAGGAATCGCGAAGGAACTTCCCGGCGGACGACGGCCCGCGCCAGCCCGGCCGCGATGCTCGTCTTACCCACCCCGGGATCGCCCACCAGCAGTGCGACGTTGCGCGCCCGCCGGCTGAGCACCTGGAGGACGCGGTCGAGCTCGGGTTGCCGCCCGAGCACCGCCGACCGGTCGGCCGCTTCCCGGGTGAGGTTCCGGGTCACCCTCGCGAGGATGTCGGTGGATGTCGGCACCGGATCGGCCCTCGCCAGGGGCTGCCCGGCAAGGGTGGCTCGGATCATCCGGACCAGGACGTCGTGATCGGCGTTGTAGCCCGCGAGGAGAAGGGCGGCGGCTTCGGCCCTGTCGCCGACGAGGCCCAGGAGGATGTGCTCGGTGTCGATGCGGTCGCGACCCATGCCCTTGGCCGCGTCCCAGGCGTACTCGACGACCCGCTTGGACGCGTCGGTGTACGGCAGGTCGTTGGAGTCGGTCGGGCGGTCCGGTCCGGTGTAGACACCGTGCTGCCGACGGAGGGTGACGAGCGAGCAGCCGAGCTGCCTCAAGACCTGAGCGGCGACACCCTCGTTCTCCCTCATGAGACCCAGAAGCAGGTGTGAGGTGTGGACCTCGGGAAAGCCGAGCAGGAACGTTTCCCGATCAGCCAGGTCGAGAGCCTTTCGCGCCTCCTCGGTGAACTGCTTACCCACTACGTCCACCTCTCTCCAGCACCGCCAGCTCCTTCCGGGCCCGCACCGTGTGCGGGTGCTGCGTGCCCAGCACCCGGTCGCGTTCCGCGACGAGTTGCCGCAGCAGCGCCGTCGCCTCCTCCTCGGCGCCCGTCAGCGCCAGGTTGCGGGCCAGCATGTGCCGGGTCCGCAGGGTGTCCTCGTGCTCGCTGCCGAGGAGGCGGCTGCGGTCGGCGAGGAGGACGCGGAGGACGGCGATGGCCTCCGCCCGGTGGCAGGCCTCGCCGAGGTTGACGGCGAGGAACTGGCGGGTGTGCAGGGTCTCCTCGTGGTCCTTGCCGAGCAGGCGGGCGTGGGCGGCGGGGAGGGGCCGCAGCAGGCGGGCGGCTTCGGCCGGGTCGCCGGCGCCGCCGACGCAGTGGGCGTGGGCGCGGCGGCAGCGCAGGGTGTCCTCGTGCTCGGCGCCGAGGAGGCGGGTCTGCTCCTCCAGTACCCCTTGGAGGGAGGCGGCGGCGCCGGCCCAGTCGCCTTCCAGGGCCTGCTGTTCGGCGGCCACCTGCCGCTCGCGCAGGGCGGGGGCGATGTGGTCGGCGTAGATCCGGTTGTGGCCGAGGGCGATCAGGCTGGCGTTCTCGGTGGCGCGGCTGAGGGGGACGGGCAGGCCCTCGGCGAGCATCAGGGCCGCGAGGCGCTGGTACAGGTCGTCGATGGTGAGGTACTCCGGGCCGCCGGCGACGCCCTCGCGCAGCAGTCGGATGAGCCGTCCGGAGAAGGCGGTGTGGTCCTCGCCCGGCGGGGAGAGGGCGACCTGGTCGCGCTGGGCGGAGGTCAGCACGTAGGTGCCGGCGACCTCCAGTTGGTTGATGGTGCCGGGGCCGCCGGCCATGGTGCCGGTGACGGCGCGGCCGGAGAAGCAGCAGTCCAGCACGATGATCTTGGTGGTGGCGCGGCTGTTGAGCACGGTGCCGCGCAGTTTGTCGTACTCGAGCGAGGTGAAGTCCGGGTCCCCGTACTCGCTGTCGGGCAGCGCGAGGTAGAGGTCGTGCCGGCGGCCGCCGACCAGTCCGTGGCCGGTGAAGTAGACCAGCAGCAGGTCCTCGGCGGCCCGAGCGGCCTCGCGCAGCCGCCGACCGACCCGGGACAGGTCGGCGTCGTCGAGCAGGACGGTGCAGTGCTCCTCCGGGACGACCCCGTGGTCCGGGTCGGTGAACAGGGCCGCCAGGTCGGCCACGGTACGCCGGACCGCCGGGAGGTCCGGCAGGTCCGGGTCCGTGTACGTGCTCGCGCCGACCAGCACGATCCGGGACCGCAGGGGGTCCGGGAGGCGCACCTCAGCCCTGCTCGGGACCGGACGGGGCCGGGCCCTCCGGTTCCTGGCTCCCCGGTTCCTGGCTCTCCAGCGCGGTGCGCAGGATCGCCTCCAGGTCCCCGGCGCGCACCCGCTTGGCGTCGAGTTCCAGCGTCCCGCCGTCGGCCCGACGGATCTTCAGCCGGACGTCGCCGCGCCGGGGCTGGGCGAACCAGGTGCGCAGGGAGGAGGCGAGTACCGAGAGCCCGCCGCCGGCGCCGAGGGCGACGGTCACGGTGTCCAGCACCGAGCCCATCTCCCCGGGCGCGGGCGCACGCCCGGTCAGGGTGGTCCTGGTCAGGCCCGGTTCCCCCCGGAGCCAGTCGGTGAGCGACTCGGCCTCCGCGGCGGTCCCCGGACCGGAACCGGTCCCCGAACCGGTCTCCCCACCGGTCACGGAAATGTGCACGTCCACAGGTGCCCCCCACAAGGCTGGTTCTGGACGGAGTCGAGAGCGGTCAGTCTACTGATCCGGGGGAGCGCCGCGGGAGGTCCGGATCATTGCTCGGAACCGTGATCCGGAACGAGCAGCCGCAGCGCCCCCGGCACGACGGTGACCTCGACCGGCAGCGGTGCCATGAACTCGCCGTCCGCGTAGGCGGTGATGCCGGGGGAGTCGAGCCGCAGCGAGGTGGTGCGGTGGGTGGTGACCTCGGGCCGGGCGATGTGGGTGCCCTTGAGCAGGGTGGGGAAGAAGCGGGCGATCCGCCGCCGGGGCATGGCGTCGACGAGGGTGACGTCGAGCAGGCCGTCGGCGGGGTCGGCGTCGGGGCAGATGAGCATCCCGCCGCCGTAGCTGCTGGTGTTGCCGACGGCGGCGAGGGTGAGGTCGCGGTCGATCCGGGTGCCGTCGGCGAGGGTGATCCGGAACGGCAGCGGGCGGAGGTTGGCGAACTCCACGGCGATCGCGAGGTTGTAGCGCATCCGGCCGCGCGGCCAGCGCAGGCGGTTGGTCCGGTCGCTGACCAGGGAGTCGAAGCCGCTGGCGAGGACGGAGCCGAACCAGCGGGTGGTGCCGTCGGCGGCGGTGACCCGGCCGAGGTCGACGGTGCGGGTGCGGCCGGCGGCGACGGTGTCGGCGGCGGCCTCGGGGGTGCCCCGGGGCAGGGCGTGGGCGCGGGCGTGGTCGTTGCCGGTGCCGGCGGGTATCACGCCGAGCGGGGTGGCGGTGCCGGCCACGGCCTGGAGGGCGAGGTTGATCATGCCGTCCCCGCCGACGACGACCAGGGCGTCGCAGGACGGCGAGGCGACCGCCTCCCGGGCGAGCGCGAGCGACTCGGCGGCGGAGCCGCCCGCCCGCGGGTCCACGGTGATGCCGTGGGCGCGCAGGCGGGCGGCGGCGCGGTGGGCCGCCGGTTCGGCGTGGCCGGCGGCGGCCGCGGGGTTGGTGAGGAGAACGACGCGGGCGATGGTTCTCCGGTCGCTCACGGGATCAGCTTGCCCGGGTTGAGGATGCCGGCGGGGTCGATCTCGGCCTTGACGGCGCGCAGGATGCGCACCCCGAGGTCGCCGATCTCGTCGGCCATCCAGGGGCGGTGGTCGGTGCCGACGGCGTGGTGGTGGGTGATGGTGCCGCCGGATTGGACGATGGCGTCGCAGGCGGCCCGCTTGGCGGCGCCCCACTGCTCCAGCGGCTCCTCGCCGAGGGCGGCGACCACGGTGAAGTAGAGCGAGGCGCCGGTCGGGTAGACGTGCGAGATGTGGCACAGCACGAGCGAGCCGGGCAGGGCCTCGGTCAGCGCGGTGGTGACGGCGAAGCGCAGGGCGTGCAGGTCGCGCCAGCCGGCGGCGGTCTCCAGGGTCTCGCACAGCGCGCCCGCGTCGAGCAGCGAGTCGCGCAGGTACGGGGCGTTGAACCGGCCGTGCTCCCAGGCCCGGGCGGGGGCCTCGCCGAGCGAGGTGCCGCCGGCGGCGAGCAGGGCGGCGCGGGTGAGCTGGTGGCGGGCGGCGACCTGCTCGGCGGTGCCCTCGAAGACGGTGACCGCGAGGCAGCCGCTGACGGCGGCCTCGCCGCCGATCTTCTCGGTCATGGCCAGGTTGATCATCGTCTCGGCCTCGTCGGAGAGCCGGACGACGGTCGGGCCGGTGCCCTGCTGCTCGACGGCGCGCAGCGCGGTGGCGCCGGTGGTGAAGTCGGGGAACGACCAGGCTTCGTAGGCCTTGACGGCGGGCACGGGGTGGACGCGCACCCGGACGGCGGTGATCACGCCGAGTGCGCCCTCGGAGCCGAGGAACAGCTCGCGCAGGTCGGGGCCGGCGGCGGAGGCCGGGGCGCGGCCGAGGTCGAGCAGGCCGGTCGGGGTGACCACCCGCAGGCCGCGCACCATGTCGTCGAACCGTCCGTGGCCGGCCGAGTTCTGGCCGGAGGAGCGGGTGGCCGCGAAGCCGCCGATGGTGGCGAAGCGGAAGCTCTGCGGGTAGTGGCCGAGCTCGAATCCGTGCTCGGCGAGCAGGGCTTCGGCGGCCGGGCCGGTGAGGCCGGCGCCGAGGAGGGCCTCGCCGGAGGTCTCGTCGAGGTCGAGGAGCTGGTCGAGCCGGCGCAGGTCGAGCGAGACGACGGCGGCGAACGGCCCGCGTTCCGGGTCCAGTCCGCCGACGACGCTGGTGCCGCCGCCGAACGGCACGACGGCGATCCGGCGCTCGGTGCAGACGGCGAGCAGCGCGGTGATCTCGTCCTCGCTGCCGGGCAGCACGACGGCGTCCGGCGCGTTCTGCGGGTCGCGCGAGCGGCGGCGCAGCAGGTCGGGGGTGGACTTGCCGCCGGCCCGGGGGAGGCGGTCGGCGTCGGCGGTGCTGAGGTGGGCCGCGCCGACGACGGCGGCGAGGGCCGCGAGGTCGTCGGGGGTGAGGGCGGACGGCCGCAGGACGACCTCCGAGGCGTCGGGCCCGGGGGCGGCGTCGCCGGTGACGCCGAGGGCGGCGGCGAGCAGGCCCTTGATGTCGGCGGACAGCTCCTTGGCGAGGGCCGGGTCGCCCCAGGCGTCCCACTTCATCGGGGGGAGCGGCAGGGTGGCCGTACCGGTGGGGGTCGCCGGTGCCGCTTGCTTCTCGGGGGTCATGCGTTACAGTTTTACACATCATGTCAAGTAGTAACGAGCCTTACGAGCAGGGCGCCGGGCCTGTCAGCGACCGTGGCGCCGAGCGCGGCACCGATGACGCGATCCTCGACGCCGCCGCCGAACTGATCGTCCAACTGGGCGTCGGGCGCGCCCAGTTGGCCGAGATCGCGCGCCGCGCCGGGGTGAGCCGGCCGACCGTCTACCGGCGCTGGCCCGACGTCCGCGCCGTGATCGGCGCACTGCTCACCCGGGAGATCGCGGCCACCCGGGACGCCGTCCGGCTCACGGGCACCGACCGGGCCGCGTTCGTCGACGGCGTGGTCGAGGTGGCCGTCCGGCTGCGCGACCACCCGGTGCTGGGCGCGCTGCTGCGCTCGGGCGACTCCGACACGCTGTTCGAGTACGTGGTCGACCGCCTGGGCGCCAGCCAGCGCGGACTGCTGGACGCGCTGCGGTCGGGGATCGAGCAGGGGCAGCGGCACGGTTCGATCCGGGCCGGGGAGCCGCTCGAACTGGCCGCGATGGTGCTGCTGATCGCCCAGTCCACGGTGCAGTCGCACCGCATGGTGGCCCCGGTGCTGCCCGAGGAGGCCTGGCGGCGGGAGCTCGCCCGCGCCCTCGACGGGTACCTCGCGCCGTAGGCCCGCCCGCCCGCCCCCGCCCGCCCGCGCACCGCCCGTAGACCGACCGCCTCGGAGGCGCAGATGACCACCACCGCCGGGCCCTTCGCCGGGACCGCCCGACTCACCGCCCGCCGCCGGGAGTTGGAGCTCGACGCGCTCGCCGGCCGCCCGTCGGTCGACCTGCTGGTGATCGGCGGCGGCGTCACCGGCGCGGGCGTCGCCCTGGACGCGGCCGCGCGCGGACTGTGCGTGGTGCTGGTCGAGTCCCGCGACCTCGCCTTCGGGACCAGCCGGTGGAGCTCCAAGCTCGTCCACGGCGGTCTGCGCTACCTCGCCTCCGGCCGGATCGGGGTGGCCAGGGAGAGCGCCGTCGAGCGCGGCGTGCTGATGACCCGCACCGCGCCGCACCTGGTCCGGCCGCTGCCCCAACTCGTGCCGCTGCTCGACGGGTTGTTCCGCCCCGGCCAGGCCGCGCTGGTCCGGGCCGGCTTCCACGCGGGGGACGCGCTGCGACTGAGCGCCGGCACGCCGGGCGGTCTGCTGCCGCGGGTCCGCCGGGTGGGCGCCGACCGCGCCCGGGCCCTGGTGCCGGGTCTGCGCGGCGCGGGCCTGTCCGGCGCGCTGGTCGCCCACGACGGCCAACTCGTCGACGACGCCCGGCTGGTGGTGGCCCTGGCCCGCACCGCGGCGCAGTACGGGGCGACCGTGCTCACCCGGGTGCGGGCCGACGCCGTCACCGGGGCGGGCGCCCGGCTCGTCGACACCCTCACCGGGGCGTCGTTCACCCTGGACGCCCGCGCCGTCGTCAACGCCACCGGCGTGTGGGCGGGCGAGGTGGACCCCTCGATCCGGCTGCGGCCCAGCCGGGGCACCCACCTGGTGGTGGACGCGGCCGCGCTCGGCCGGCCGCTCGCCGCGCTGACCGTCCCGGTGCCCGGCTCCACCAGCCGGTTCGTCTTCGCGCTGCCGCAGCAGCTCGGCCGGGTGGCGATCGGCCTCACCGACGAGGACGCGCCCGGCCCGATCCCGGACGAGCCGCAGCCCTCCGAGGCCGAGGTCGACTTCCTGCTCGACACCGTGAACGGCGCCCTGGAGACGGCGCTGACCAGGGCCGATGTCCGTGGCGCCCACGCGGGGCTGCGTCCGCTGATCGACACCGGCGACGGCGCGACCGCCGACATCTCCCGCCGGCACGCCGTCCTGGAGTCGCCGAACGGCGTGATCACCGTGGTCGGCGGCAAGCTCACCACCTACCGTCGGATGGCCGAGGACGCCGTGGACACCGCCGTCCGGCTGCGCGAGCTGTCCGCCCGCGCCTGCTGGACCACCCGGCTGCCGCTGGTCGGCGCACCCGGCCACCGGGACAGCCGCCCGGTGCCGGAGGGAGAGGTGGCGGCCTCGCTGCTCGCCCGGCACGGCGGGGCGGCCACCGAGGTGCTGGCGGTCGGCGAGGAACTCCTCGGCGCCGGGTACGGGGCCCCGGTCGCCGACGGGATCGACGTCAGCCGCGCCGAGATCGCGTACGCGCTCACCCACGAGGGCGCGCTGGACGTCGAGGACGTACTGCACCGGCGCACCCGGATCGGCCTCGTCACGGCGGACGCCGACCGGGCCCGGTCGGCCGTCGAGGGCATCACGGCGAAGGTTTCGGCCTGATCGCGAACCCCTAGCGCCCCGTCCGCTCCGCCATCGGCGCCACGTCCGCCCCGAACTCCAGCGTGCAGCTGAGCGGCCGCTCCGGCGCGCCCGTCCGCTCCAGCCGGACGGCCAGCGGCCACGGCGGCTCCTCGGCCAACTGCGCGGCGAGCGTGAGCGGGTACACCCCGTGCCCGTGGACCCGGTGGAAGGCCACCTCCCTGCCGTCCACCAGCACCTCGGTCTCGGTGATCCACCCGGACCGCACGTTCACCGTGACGGAGTGCCCGCCCCGGTCGAGGTGGAAGCTGTGCCGCTGGCGCATGAGGACCTCCCGGAATACCCCCTGGACGCCCCCCGGCCATCGTCAGTGTACGTCGCAGGGGCAGGACATTCCTGGAGGGATTTCCGAATTGAGCTGTTCGGAGCTGGTGGAAATCCTTAAGGAAGCGGCCGAGGTCGGTGTCTGGGGTGGCACCGGAAACCTTGATGAGGAGGCACTGGAGAACATCGAGTATCTTCCCGACCTGGTTGACGATGCCGAGGATGCCGACTCGGCTGAGCTGGCTGCCGCACTGGCGGACACTGTGGAAGCTTGGTTGCAGGATGCCGCGTCCGACGGCACGGGAAGGCCTGGCGTCGTCTATGCGTGGTACGACGACCAGGCGGGGCAGTTGCGCATGTCGTTCGTATCCGCCGGGCGCGATGATATTCCATTCCGGGTATCGCTGCTGTTCGTCGACCGTGCGCAGGATGTCGTGGAGGAATTCCTTGCGCGCGGACATCGCGACCCCAGTGGCCAACTGAAGATCTTCGCCCTTGAAGTGGCGGGAGCGGTCTGACGTCGACGAAGCAGAACGGGAAGCGTTGGTGGATGGCACACGACGGCGCGCCGGTTGAAGAATTGGCGTACCCGTTGGTCCTGTTCGACGATGACGGCTGGCTGGTCTCCTGCGCGGATGCCGATGGGATCTGGCTTGCCTCCGAGTCGGAGCGGCTCCGACATTGCATGGAATCCTATTCCCACTCCTGGGTGGACGCCGAGCTCCAGCGTTCACCGCTGATACGGCGAACTATGCCGCCGCCGCCGCTGCGGAGGCTGCGGAGATCACCCCGATCGGGAGGAAAGAGAGAAAGGACCCGAAGGGGTGGTCGGGCCAGGAAGGCCGCCCAGACAATGTCTGGGCGGCCTTCCGTCGTATCGGGACGCTGGCGGGGGAGCCGCCCCGCGAGGCGCCCGCCGCGGTGCTTGTGGAGGACGGGGGTGGTGACGAACGAGCTGTTCGTAGCGAAGCAGACCGCGCGCGCCAGGGTCCTGGGCTGTCCCGGTGGACGGGCGGGGTCGCGGGTGGCGGGGGACCTGGCCGCCGGAGTCACAGACGCGCTGGTTGACGCGTCCGAGGGCTCAGGCCAGGCGGCCGCCGCCGTCGACGTGCAGGACGGTGCCGGTGACGAAGGGGCTGGTCATGGCGAAGTGGACGGTGCGGACCAGGTCGTCGACGGTGCCGGTGCGGCGGGCCGGGTTGCGTTCGGCGACGGAGCGGAGGAAGGCGGCCTTGTCGGGGCCGAGGCCGTCCCAGGCGCCGGTGTCGACGATGCCGGGGGAGACGGCGTTGACCCGGACCGGGGCGATCTCGACCGCGAGGGCCTGGACGAGGAAGGCGAGCGCGCCGTTGGTGGTGGCCATCACGGTGCGGGCGGGGGCCGGGCGCCAGGCGGCGACCCCGGAGAAGAAGGTGAAGGAGGCGCCGTCGGGGGTGTCGGTGGCGGCCTGCGGGGCGAGGTGCTTGGCGAGCAGCAGCGGGCCGTAGACCTTGGCGGCGAACGCCCGGTGGATGTCGGCGAGTTCGAGTTCGGCGAGTGGGCCGTTGGCGGGCATGGCGGCGGTGGAGACCAGGTGGTCGAAGCGGCCGGTGGCGGTCGCGAGGGCGGCGACGGACGCCTCGTCGGCGAGGTCGACGGGGACGGTGCGGGCGGGGCCGGGAAGTTCGCCGGCCGTCCACTCCAGCTTGCGCGGGTCGGGGCCGGCGAGGACGAGTTCGGCTCCGGCGGCGGAGGCGGCGTGGGCGAGGGCGCGGCCGGTGCGGGAGCCCGCGCCGATCACGACGACGCGGCGGGAGGCGAGTGGGAGAGTGCTGTCGGTCATGGGACAAGGCTGTTCCGACCAGGGAGGATGCGTCCAATGCTTGTTTTCGACGGTATCCATAGACTGGCTGCATGACCACGCTCCGACAGTTCGAGTACCTGGTGACCGTCGTCGACACCGGGTCCTTCACCCGTGCCGCCGAGCTGCTGCACGTCACCCAGCCGGCGCTCTCGCACCAGGTGCGGGCGCTGGAGAAGGCCGTCGGCGGGCCACTGCTGGAGCGGCTGCCGCGGGCGGTGCGGCCGACGCCGATGGGGCGGGCGGTGCTGCCGCACGCGCGGGCGGCGCTGGCGGACGCCGAGCGGCTGCGGGCGGCGGCCCTGAGTGCGGCCGGACTGGCCGGCGGGGAGCTGGAGTTGGCGACGGTGTACTCGGTCAGCCTGGGTCTGCTGCCGCCGGTGCTGCGGGCCTGGCGGGCGGCGCACCCGGGGGTGCGGATCCGGCTGCGGGAGTTCGCGCACACCGAGGACCTCCGGGCGGCGATGACGGCGGGTCAGGCCGATGTGGCGGTGGGGCCGTTGCCGACGGGCTGGGAGGGGCCGATCCGGGAGCTGGGGGTGGAGGAGTTCGTCCTGGTGCTCCCGGCCGACGAGCCGGAGGGGCCGGAGGGGCCGGACGACGCCCCGGTGCCGCTGACGGCGCTGGCCGGGCGCGACTGGGTGCACTACGCCCCCGGCAACGGCCTGGCGGACGTGCTGGACGCGGCCTGCGCGCGGGCCGGTTTCCGCCCCGGGGTGGCGGTGCGCACCGAGCAGACGGCGGCGGCGCCGCTGCTCGCGGCAGCCGGGCTGGGCCCGGCGCTGGTGCCCGCGAACATCGTGCCGCCCGGCTTCGACGGGCTGGTGCGCCGGCCCGAACCGCCGGTGCGGCGCCCGCTGGTGGCGTACACCAGGACCAGGCCGGACGCGCTGACGACGGCGTTCGTCGAGCTGCTGGCCCGTCGGGTCCGGCTGCTGCCCGGCGGGGCCGCCCGTGGTCCGGCCGGATCGGCGGATGTGCCGACCGACGGATTCTCGTGATCTCTACAGTGCTGTAGATTCGTTTGCCAGGGAGAGCAACCGAGGAGGGCAATCGTGGGAGTTTCGCTGGCCAAGGGCGGCAACGTCTCGCTGACCAAGGAGGCGCCGGGCCTGACGGCCGTCATCGTCGGACTCGGCTGGGACGTCCGCACCACCACCGGCACCGACTACGACCTGGACGCGAGCGCGCTGCTCTGCAACGCGCTCGGCAAGGTGGTCTCGGACCAGCACTTCGTCTTCTTCAACAACCTGCGCAGCCCGGACGGTTCGGTCGAGCACAGCGGCGACAACCTGACCGGTGGCGGCGACGGCGACGACGAGCAGATCAGGGTCGACCTGGCCGGTGTCCCGGCCGACGTGGCCAAGGTGGTCTTCCCGGTGTCGATCTACGACGCCGACGCCCGGTTCCAGAGCTTCGGCCAGGTGCGCAACGCCTTCATCCGGATCGTCAACCAGGCCAACGGCCAGGAGCTGGCCCGGTACGACCTCACCGAGGACGCCTCCACCGAGACGGCGATGGTCTTCGGCGAGCTGTACCGCAACGGCGCCGAGTGGAAGTTCCGCGCGATCGGCCAGGGTTACGCCTCCGGCCTGCGCGGCATCGCGACCGACTACGGCGTCAACGTCTGACACGTGGGCATCCCGAGCGCGTGAGGTGCCCGGGCGGGCCGCCGGGGGGTCGACACCCGGCGGCCCGCCCCGTCAACGGCCCTCCGCCGCCGCCGGGTTCGGCGTCCGCTCCAGTGCCAGCCCGCCGAACCCGCCCGAGGCGCCCAGCTGGTCGCGCCACCACGCGACCATCGCCGGCCCGTCCACGGTCGACCAGTCCGGCGCCCCGGTGACCTGCGCCCGACCGAGCCGGCGGCTCAACTCCACCAGCGCCCGCCCCGCCGCGCCCCGCTCGCGGTCGTAGCCGGGCAGCAGATCGGCCCAGCCCTCCGCCGCCCGCCAGGCGTCCTCGAAGGCGCAGGCGTCCTGCAGCGCCTTCGCCGCGCCGCTGGTGGTGTGCGGGCGGACGAGCGTCGCGGCGTCCCCGGCGAGCAGCAGGCGCCCGGCGGTGCGCCGCGGGGTCTCCAGGTCGTGGATCGGCTGGAGCAGGATCCGCTCCACGGGCGTCAGGTCGACCACCCCGGCCCAGTACGGCGGCAGGACGCGCTCGCCGAGCGCGGCCAGTTCGCCGCGGCGGGCGGCGTCCAGCGAGCCGACCGCGAAGCCGAGCGGGTCGGTGCCGCCGGCGGTCCGCAGCCAGTCGGGCGCGGGCGCGTAGAAGACCCAGTTCACCAGGGTGGTACCGGGGGTCGGTCCCGGGATCCGGTAGAGCACGACCTGTCCGCCGGGGTAGCAGACGGTGATCACCTCCGCCTCGGGCCAGTGGGCCGCGCCGCCCGGGAGCCGGTCGAGCAGCCGGGCGTCGAAGCTGCCGCGCCAGGCGACGTACCCGGCGTACTCGGCCCGGGCCTCCGGGCAGACGGCGGCGCGTACCACCGACCGGTGGCCGTCGGCGCCCACCACCAGGTCGTACGGCTCGCGTCCGCCGGCCGCCGTCTCGACCCAGGCCGGCCCGGCGAGGTCGGTGCCGCCGACCGCCGTGACGGCCGTCGCCGGGCGGAACTCCACCCGCCCGGGGGTGCGTTCGCGCAGCCCCTGCCACAGCACGCCCCAGTGGAAGGAGTGCATGGTCATCGGCTGCACCCACAGCACCCGCCCGCGCGGGGTGCCCGCGGGGTCCTTGGTCACCCAGTGCCGGGTGGTGAGCGGATGGTGGCGGATGCCGTCGTCCAGGTGGCCGGCCAGGACCAGTTCCCGGTAGCGGTCCAGTAGGACGCACAGGCCCACGCCGCGGTCCTCCAGGTGTCCCGGGCTGCGCTCCAGCACGGTGACCCGCTCGGCTCCGCCCCGGGCCGCCGCCCGCGCGAACGCACAACCCGCGATGCTGCCGCCGACCACGGCGACCGATCCACCCCGCACGACCGCTCCCCCTCCTCGTCGGGCCGCCCGCGGCCCCGTCCGTCGTCCCGTCGACCATACGCCGTGGACTGACGGCCCGTCAGCGAAGTGCCCGAGGTGTTCCCTGGATCACCTATGCAACTGGTTGCATAGGGCGCTCGGGCTCGCCTACCGTGTGGTGGCCGGCCACCCCCCGCGCCCCCGCCCGCCCCGCCAGGAGAAGCCGCGATGACGACGACCGCCAGCACCCCGCCGCCGCCCTACCCGCACCTGCTGCGTCCGCTCGACCTCGGCTTCACCACCCTTCCCAACCGCGTGATCATGGGCTCCATGCACGTCGGCCTGGAGGAGGCCGAGAACGGCTTCGAGCGGATGGCCGCCTTCTACGCCGAACGCGCCCGCGGCGGCGTCGGCCTCATCGTCACCGGCGGCATAGCCCCCAACGAGGCCGGGCGCCCCTGGGACGGCGGCGCCAAGCTCACCACCGAGGAGGAGGCGGACCAGCATCGCGTCGTCACCGACGCCGTGCACGCCGCCGGCGGCCGGATCGCCCTCCAGATCCTGCACTTCGGCCGCTACGCCTACCACCCCGGCCTGGTCGCCCCCAGCGCCGTGCAGGCCCCGATCAGCCCGTTCCCGCCCCGCGCCCTCACCGCCGACGAGGTCGAGGCCACCATCGAGGACTTCGCCCGCTGCGCCGGACTCGCCCGCCGGGCCGGCTACGACGGCGTCGAGATCATGGGCTCCGAGGGCTACCTGGTCAACGAGTTCGTCGCCGCCGCCACCAACCACCGCGAGGACGAGTGGGGCGGCAGCTACGAGAACCGGATGCGCTTCCCGGTCGAGATCGTCCGCCGGGTCCGGGAGCGGGTCGGACCGGACTTCATCCTGGTCTTCCGGCTCTCCATGCTCGACCTCGTCCCCGGCGGCTCCACCCTGGACGAGGTGGTCCGGCTCGCCAAGGCCGTCGAGGCGGCCGGTGCCACCATCATCAACACCGGCATCGGCTGGCACGAGGCGCGCATCCCCACCATCGCCACCTCGGTGCCGCGCGGCGCCTGGGCCTGGGTGACCGAGCGGGTCATGGGCTCGGTGTCCGTGCCGCTGGTCGCCACCAACCGGATCAACACCCCCGAGCTGGCCGAGCGGCTGCTCGCCGACGGCTGCGCCGACCTGGTCTCGCTCGCCCGCCCGCTGCTCGCCGACCCGGACTTCGTCGCCAAGGCCGCCGCGGGCCGCCCCGAGGCCGTCAACACCTGCATCGGCTGCAACCAGGCGTGCCTGGACCACACCTTCAGCGGGAAGATCACCTCCTGCCTGGTCAACCCGCGTGCCTGCCACGAGACCGAGCTGGTGCTCGCCCCGACCCGGCGGGCCAAGCGGGTCGGCGTCGTCGGCGCCGGACCGGCCGGCCTCGCCTGCGCCGTCACCGCGGCCGAGCGCGGCCACCGGGTCACCCTGTTCGACGCCGCCGCCGTCATCGGCGGGCAGCTCGACATCGCCCGCCGGATCCCGGGCAAGGAGGAGTTCGCGGAGACCCTGCGCTACTACCGCCACCGGCTGGAGGACCTCGGGGTGGAGCTGCGGCTCGGCGGCTGGGTCGACGCGCCCGCGCTCGCCGCCGAGGGCTTCGACGAGGTCGTGCTCGCCACCGGCGTCAGCCCGCGCGTCCCCGACCCCGCCGACCTGCCGGGCGTCGACCACCCCAGCGTGCTCGGCTACCTCGACGTGCTGCGCGACGGCGCGGCCGTCGGTGAGCGGGTCGCGGTCCTCGGCGCGGGCGGCATCGGCTTCGACGTCGCCGAGTTCCTCACCGACGCGGGCGACGCGCCGAGCCTCGACCCGGCCGTGCACCGCCGGCACTGGGGCATCGACGGGGACTACCGCGAGCGCGGCGGCCTCGCCCGCCCCGAGCGGCCCGAGCCGCCGCGCCGGGTCCACCTGTTCCAGCGCCGCACCACCAAGGTCGGCGCCGGGCTCGGGAAGACCACCGGCTGGATCCACCGCACCGAGCTCAAGCACCGCGGCGTCACCATGGTCGCCGGCGCGGGCTACGACCGGATCGACGACGCCGGCCTGCACTTCACCGTCGACGGCGAGCCGCAGCTGCTGCCGGTCGACACCGTGGTGCTGTGCACCGGTCAGGAGCCGCGCCGCGACCTCGACGCCGCCCTGCGCGCCCTGGGTGTCACCCCGCACCTGATCGGCGGCGCCGACGAGGCCGCCGAACTCGACGCCAAGCGCGCCGTCAAGCAGGGCACCGAGCTCGCCGCCGCTCTCTGACCCCGGCCGCCGCCCCGGTTGCGCCCCGGCCGCCGGCTCGGAGACGCGCCCCGGCCGCCGCCCCGCACGAGCCGCCCCGGCCGTGCGGGGCGGCGCCTAGGATCGGTGCCATGTCGCTGCCGCACGCCATCCTCACCGCCCTGCTGGAGCAGCCTTCCTCGGGGCTGGAGCTGACCCGGCGGTTCGACAGGTCGATCGGCTTCTTCTGGTCCGCCACCCACCAGCAGATCTACCGCGAGCTGGGCCGGCTGGAGACCACCGGGCTGATCCGGGCGCTCCCGCAGGCCGGTCCGGTGCGCGGGCAGAAGAAGGAGTACGAGGTGCTGCCCGCCGGCCGCGCCGAACTGGCGCGGTGGACGGCCGCCGCGGACGACCCCCGCCCGATCCGCGACCCGCTGCTGCTGCGGCTGCGCGCCGCCGCCGTGGTCGGCACGGCCGGGCTCGACACCGAGCTGCGCCGCCACCTCGAACTGCACCGGGCCCAGTTGGCCCACTACGAGGCGATCGGGCGGCGCGACTTCCCGACCGGCAAGGAGGACGGGGCCGAGCCGCTCCAGTACGCCGTGCTGCGGGCCGGTGTCGGGCTGGAGTCCTTCTGGGTGCGCTGGCTCGCGGAGACCGTCGAGAGCCTGCCGCCGGCACCCGGACCGCCCTCTGCCGTGGAGTCGGGAAACCCCTCCTGACCTGCGCTTGCGTGCTCCGGGCGGGCGCGCCCCGGGGGCCGGTGGGACACTGGACCCCTGTCCCTGCCCGACCTCATCGATCGGGGGCCCGTATGTCCCTCCCGAGGCATCTCCGCGCGTTCACCGCGGCGGCCGTCGCCACCGTGCTCACCCTCGGCACCGCCCAGCTCGCGGCGGGAGCACCACCCGCGCCCACGTCCGCCGTCACCGCCGGAACCGCGGCGGCGCCTCGGCTGCCGACCGACGGGCAGCTCCGGGCCGCCCTGCTGACCGCCGCCGAACTCGGCCCCGACTTCACCGAGATCCCGGCGGACCCGAACCCCTCGCCGGAGTCCGGCGCCTCCCCGGTGGCCGGCTGCGACGCCCTGCGCGCGCTGCTGAACCGGAACCCGTCCGGCGCCTCCGCCCAAGGCCCGCACCAGGAGGCGCAGTTCGACGGCCCGGACGGCAACCCGATGATCACCGAGTCCCTCACCGCCGAGGAGGCGGCCCGGCTGGACGCCGACTTCGCCACCGTCGGCTCCGCGTTCGCCGACTGCCACAGCATCACCTTCACCGACAACACCGGTGCGGCCGTGACCTTCTCGGTGACCCCGATCGCCCTCGGCGACCGCGCCGGGGCCCCGGCCGTCCGCCTCGACGGCACCCTCGCCGGCGTCCGGCTCAACGGCTACCTCGGCATCGAGCGCCTAGGCGAGGTCGCCCTCGCCTACGGGTACTTCCAGCGCGACGCCGACGGATCGCAGCTCGCCTCGCTCTACTACCGCGCGGCCGTCGCCAAGGCCGAACGCACCCTGGGCGTCCAGGCGGGCGCCACCGCGGCCCCGGGCGCCGCCGTCTGACCCCGCGCGCCCCGCACCGTCCTCCGATCGCGGGGCGGCCCCGGAGAACCGGGACCGCCCCGCCCTGCCGCGCCGGGCTCAGCGCACCACCCACTGCTGGTAGGCGCTCTCCTGGCACGGCCACATGTTGACGTCGCGCCGGCTGCCGTCCGCCGAGTAGTAGTCCTGGAGGCACAGGCCGGACGCCAGGTTCTTGAACACGACCGCGTTCGGGCCGTGCGGGATGAGCTCCCAGCGCTGCGTCCGGGCACCGGAGCAGGCCCGCTGGATCACGCTGCTGTAGGAGTTGAGCGTGGTCGGTTCGAGACACAGGCCGGACTTCTGCACCCGCAGCTCGGTCGCCCCGTCGGCGCCGGTGTCCGACCAGAAGCGCTGGTTGGAGTCGTTCTTGCAGCTGAACTCCTGCAGCAGCGCGCCCTCGGCGGTGGAGCCGGCGCGGATGTCCAGGCACTTGCCCTGGACGACGTTGGCGTAGCCGTGCAGCACCGGCGCCGCCTGCGCGGGTGCGGCCAGCACGGTGGCGGCGGCGAGCACCGACCCGGCGACGACGACGGAGCGGACGAGGGACTGGCGGCTGGATCGCATGATCGGTGCACTCCCGGTCTGGTGGTCCGGACACCCCGGCCGGGGCGCCCCGGCCGCCAGTCTCGGCGTCCGGAAGCGGCCGGCCCAAGCCCCTTCGGGCTCCGTCGAATCCGGGCGCGCGAATGTCCGTGACGTGCCACGAACGGGTCAGAGCCGGGCAACGCCCCCGTCCGGCCGGGCGGGTGCGCATACGGTGGACACCAGGACGCGGCGGGGCCGGCCGCCCGTTCGGCGGACGGGGCCCGGCCGCCACCGCCACCGCCGCGCCCCGCCGGGGAAGCCGACGGAAGGACCGGATTGCTGCGCATCCACTTCACCCACGACGATCTGACCCGGGTACGGATCGCGCGGGCACCCGACCCGCTCGCGGAGACGGTACTGAGCCTGTCGCTGGTGCAGACCCGCGGCGTCGGCGGCGTGGCACTGGAGGGCTGGCGCAGCAGGACCCGCGGACGCCTGCGGCCCGAACTGCGCGTGCTGTTCGAGCTGGCGACCTCGGCGGGTGCGACGGAGGCGCCGGAGGCGTTCCTGCACGCGGGCACCGGCAGCCTGGCGGACAGCCTCGAACAGACCTGGTCGCTGCCCCCGCAGTTGTGGGCGGCGGACCTGTGCGCCCTGGAGTACCTGCGCCCGACGGCGCCCCGCTGGGTCCGCGAGCTGCACCGGGGCGACCCCGAGTGGCGCGGCCTGGTGCAGCGCAGGCTCCGCGAGTACCACGCCTTCGCGGTGGCGCCCTACTGGCCGCAGCTGCTGGCCGCCACCCACACCGAGCGCACCGGGCGGGCACTGGCCGCCGCCGACACCGGACTGGACGGCCTGCTCGGCTCGCTGCACCCGGACGTCCGCTGGGAGTCACCGGTGCTGTCGCTGCCCTGCCCGGTCGACGCCGACCTGAACCTGCGGGGTACCGGGATCCTCCTGGTGCCCACCTTCTTCTGGCCCGAGCCGCTCGCCCTGACGGACAACCGGGGCCCCGAGTACCCGGTCGTGCTGCACTACCCGCTGGCCCGCGACCTGGCCACCTACCGGACGATCTGGACCGGCTCCGCGTCGGCGGAGCCCGACGGCGCACTCGTCGCACTGCTCGGCGCCACCCGCGCCCGCACCCTCCGGGCGGTCGCCGACCCGGCGGGCACGGCTGAACTCGCGCGCCGCACCGGCACCTCGGCCGCCACCGCGAGCCACCACGCCACCGTCCTGCGCTGCGCCGGCCTGCTGACCACCGAACGCTCCGGCCCCGGCGTCCGCCACACCCTCACCCCGCTCGGCCGAGCCCTCCTCGACGACCGGCCGGTCCCGCCGCCGGCCGCCCCCGGGAAGACCTGACGGGTCCGGTCCCGCCGCCGATAGCCTGTCGGTCCGCGTCGACACGGGCGGCGGCGGTCCGCCCGGCGGGAGGGGACGGTGGCGAGCATGGCCGACGAGGGTCACGACATACCGGACCGCGACGGGCCCGGGCCCGCCCCGGTCCACCTGCCGGGGGACCCGACGCCGGTGGCCGACCCCGCGCACGGGCCCGTGCGCGGCTGTCTGACGGCGCTGGGGGAGTTCATCGCCGAGCTGGTGCTCGGCACGCTGCTCACGCTGCTGACCACCGCCTCCCTCGCCGGTGCCTTCGTGCTGGCCGAACTCGCCCACCGCCGCGACCCGTTGCTCGCCTACGCCCTGGGCGCCGCCGCCGTCCTGCCGGTGCTCCTCGGCGTGCGGCAGTTGCGCCGGCCGAAGGAGCGGCGCGGCCGCGTCGGCCGGGTCCTGGCCGCCGGGACGGCCGGTCTCGGGGTCTGGCTGCTGGCCTGCGTCGGCTACGCCTCGCTGCGCGAGGCTCTGCATCTCGCGAGCTTGTGACGCGGCCCGCCCCCCGTGGGGCGCCGGCCGACCCCTGTGCGGTCGGCGCCCCCAGGGGCCGGTGCCCGGCGCTCAGCCCAGGTGGAGGGCGAGGCCGGTGGTGCCCGGGTGCTCCAGGCCCTCGCGCAGGCGCATGTCGCGCGAGTAGTCGCCGCCGTCCAGGCGGCGGAACGGGACCGGCGCCTCGGTGAACAGGGCGTCCAGGCGCTGTCCGTAGGCTTCCGCGGCGGCCTCGAACTCCTCGGCCGACAGGCCCTCCGACCGGTACACGGCGAACGGTTCGAGGGCCGCGATGCCGCTGAACCAGAACACCCCGTGCTGCAGCGGGAACAGCAGGTCCGCCAGCGGTCCGTGCGCGCCCCGGTCGGTGAACGCCGACTCGCGGCCACCGACGCTCACCGCGAGCAGACCGCGCTTGCCGCCCAACGCGCCCTCGCTGTACGGCGGGGGGACGTTCGGGCCGTGCGCGAAGCCGAAGGTGAGCACCCGGTCGATCCAGCCCTTGAGGATCGCCGGTGCCGAGAACCACCACAGCGGGAACTGGAACACCACCGCGTCCGCCCGGCGCAGCTTCTCCTGCTCGGCGGCGATGTCGGCCGACAGCCGCCCCGTGCGGGTGGCCTCGTCCTGGGCGCCGAGCACCGCCAGACGGGCGTCCGCCGGGCGGTCGGGGAAGTCGTCGGCGTCGAGGGCGGCATGCCACTTCATCGCGTACAGGTCGGAGACCTCCACCTCGTGCCCGGCGGCGCGCAGCCGGGCGACCGCGAAGTCGCCCAGCGCGGCGGTGAGCGAGCGGGGTTCGGGGTGGGCGGTGACGACCAGGACGCGCCGGGGCCGCTGCTGCTGCGGGGTGTGGTTGCTCATGGCCCCACCCTCGCCGGGGCGGCCGGCGGCAGCCAGCGCCCTGCTGATCCGGCGGACTCCGGATCCTGGTAACGCGAGGGCCACCATACTGGAGCGTATGGAGACCACCGCCGCCGCTCGTCCCGCCGTTCCCCGCCCCGCTCTGGGGGAGTTCCTGCGGGCCCGCCGGGCCCGGGTCGCGCCCGAGCTGGTCGGGCTGACGGCCGGTGGACGGCGGCGGGTGCGCGGGCTGCGCCGGGAGGAGCTGGCGCAGTTGGCCGGGATCAGTGTCGACTACTACGTCCGGCTGGAGCAGGGGCGGTCCACCCAGCCGTCGTTCGAGGTGCTGGAGGCGCTGGCCCGGATCCTGGGCCTGTCCGCGGCCGAGCGCCGCCACCTGGACACCCTGGCGGGCTCCCGTCGGCTCCCGCCGCCGGCGCCCCGGGTGAGCCCGCTGCTGCGCGGCGTGCTGGACGCCCTGGGCGCGGGGATGCCGGCCTTCGTGACCGACCACCGTCTCGACGTGGTCGCCTGGAACCCGCTGGGCGGCGAACTCATCGGCGGCCTGGGGGAGTCGGCGGGCCGACGGGACCGCAACCAGGCCCGCTTCCTGTTCCTGGACCCGGCCGCCCGCACCGTCCACCCGGAGTGGTCGGACCGCGCCACCGAGGCGGTCGGCCAGCTGCGCGCCTCGGCGGGCACCTGGCCGGACGACGCGGAGCTGACCGCTCTGATCGCCGAACTGTCGGCGGTGAGCCCGGAGTTCCGCCGGATCTGGGACTCCGGCGAGGTGATGAACTGCACCTCGGGCCACAAGCGGCTGCACCACCCGCTCACCGGGACGCTCGAGCTGGACTTCGAGGCCCTGCACGTCCCCGCCGGGCCGGGCGAGACCGGCCTCGTGGTGCACGTCTTCTCGGCCGGGCCGGACACCGGCGCCGCCGCGGCCCTGGCCCGCCTGGGCGGGGTGGTGGACGCGGGGTGAGGAGGATCCGCCGCGCCCGGTGCCGGGGATCCGCCGTCCCGGGTGCCGAGGATCCCCCGCTTTCCGTGCCACCGCTACGGTGAATCCGGCAGATCGATCACGACTTGATCCGGGCCCCGTTCCGGGCCGCGCCGGCCTGGCCCGGAACCGGGCCGCGGGGTGGCACGGCCGGGCCCGGTGGCGCGGACGGCGGCGCCGGGTGCCGCGCGACCTCTGATGACGTCGGACGATGCCGGAGGGACCGCCGGGCGGCCCGGGACCGGCCCCGGGGGACCGGCGCCGGCCCGGTCGCGGGCCGCCGGACCGGTTCCGGATTCCACCGCCGGGGGCCCGGTGAGTTTCGGCCAGATGTCGCAAACCATGCACCATGGTGGCTGTCCGAGATTTATCGTAGCCTCGGCACGCTCGCACCTCGGTAACACCGGGCTGGGGGCCGGCCGGCGCCCCTCAGGAGGGAGCAGTATCAGACAGGCATGAACGGGGGGCATCGGAATCGTGCCCTGCGCGCCGGGTCGTTGTGAACACCGTGGACCCGGCCGTCGCTGGAAGCGGGGGGATTCCGGGCCGACAATCTGCCCGTAAGGGCGGACTTCAGGGCCCGAGGACTCGACGGCGAACTGCTGCGACCGATAGACGTATACCATCGCGTCGCGCTCTTCCGCATATTCACGAGCGAATTCATGAGCGATTCCGAACGTTTCCGCGCGCCTTTGCGACGACTTTATGAGCCGTGCACGGAAGGGGGAATGTAGAATGCGCAGAGTAGGCTACTTGCACACCCGGTGCCGAATTCTGGAAAGAGGGATCGGCGGTACGGGATCCCCGAAATGAGCGGGGCTCCTCGCCGTGGTCACGACGCACCCGGAATTCTCTCGGGAATTTACCGGCACCGAGGTGCCGGCCTGCTGCACCTCCAGGCCGAGCAGGACGGCGAGCGCCTCGTCGCCTCCATGCCCCTCCCGGACCCCTTCGACCTCGACCGGCTGGTCGGGAACCTCGCCGAGGCCAGCGGCCGGCACATCGTGCTGCGCCCGATCCCGGCGGCCCAGCTGACCGGACTCGGCGGCACCTGCGGCCTCCTGGTGAAGCACGACACCCGCCCGGTCGACCTGATCCTCCACCGCGAGGGCCGGTCGGCCTCGCACGAGGTGGAGTTGAAGGTCCATCAGCTGGTGCACCTGTGGGCCGGGGACGGCGCCGGGCTGGTCGGGCCGGCCGACGTCCTGCGGGCGCGCGGGATGGCGCCGGTCGGAGGGATCCCGGCGACGGCCAGGTCCCTGAAACGGGACGCCTTCATCGAGCTGCGCGCCGATCACGCGGCCCGGTTGATCAGTCGCCGGCGCGAGCCCGGGCCGGCGCCGGGGGCGGCCCGCCGCGCGTCCTCTTCCGGGACGGACCGCCGAGCGTCCTCCTCCGGGGCGGACCGCCGCGCCGCCGCCGGGGCGGACCGCCGCGCGGCCTCCGCCGCCGGGGCCGACCGCCGCGCCCCGTCCGGGGCCGGGGCGGAGCCCCCCGGCCGGGAGCCCCGGCGGCCGGCGGCCGAACGCCTCACGCCGGGCGCCCCTTCCCGTCCTCGCCCAAGATCTCCGCCATCGTCCCGCTGATGAAGTCCCGGAGCTGGTCCCAGGATTCCTTCGGCAGGTCCTGGCCCGCGCCGCGTGCGGCCATCACGGTGAACCTGTCGCGCACGGCCCGGGTGGACAGGATCAGCGCGTCCACCTCCGGGTCGTCCTGCCGGAAGTAGACCGGCGGCACGTCGAGGGCGAGCGCCAGGGCGTCGAGCGCGGCCTCCGGCGGCTCGGCGACCTCACCGGCCCGCAGCGAGCGGATCAGCTCCTCGGTGAGCGCGGTGGAGCCGCTCCTGCGGTTCCCCTCGGCCGCGAGGTGCGCGTCCGAGGGCGCCACCCCTCCGTACACCTCGGTGCGCAGCGACTCCAGCTTCCGTGCCGTCCTGGCACCCTCGGCCGAGGATGCCGCCGCCGGCTCCTCGGGCCGGCCGAAGGAGCGCCGCTGCGCCGCGAGCAGTTCGTCCCGGGTCACCCCGTAGGCGGCGGCCAGCGCCGTCACCGCCTGCTCGGAGAGCGGCCGCCTGCCCTGTTCGGCGGCCCGTACCGGCATGGGGGAGGCGGTGTTGGTGTGGCGGGCGGTGTCCGCCTGGGTCATCCCGGCGTCGCACCGCAGATCGGCGAGATTCGGTGATTCGCCGCGCGGAAAGAGCTCGTCCAGGTCGGTGTCCAGGAATGCGGCAATCGTCGGCAACCGCTCCGGCGGGGGAGCGGCCAGGCCGTTCTCCCAGCGATAGACGGCGTTCACTTTCACATGAAGCCCAGCCGCCAGTGTGGCCTGCGACATTCCTTTGACGACTCGGAGGTTGCGCAGCTTATTGCCGTCGAACAAGCGGTCGGGCACGGGCATACTCCACTGGATGGGGTCTGAAAGAATGATAGTGCCCGAGCAGCGGAAGATCCCGACATCCGGGGCATCGGCATGAGCTCGTGACCGCGGCCGGAGTTCTGGGTGGCGGTCGAAGGCGCCACTCCCACCCTGCCGGATGTCCGCTTTGCTGTATTTTATTGGCATTTCCTTATGTTTGCTGCACACCTTTTCATGCTCCGAGTTGGGTGCTGGATCACCCGAAGGTGATCTGCGCGCTTGACCGGATCGCTCGAAGTAGATAAATTCTACTTCGAGTGATCGAGGGGCGGGGGCTCGGGATGCTCCTTTCCCGCGTTCAGCCTGTCGTGTCCGCGTCGTAATGGGCCCCGCGCTCCGTCGTGCGGACCCGCACCATCCGTCCGGCCGCCCCTGCGGCGAAGCCGGCCGGTGTTGTCGAAATCCCGCGCAGCCGCACCCCGCGGAACCCGGCGGCTCGCACCACGCGAATCCGGTGGGGCCGGCGGAATTCTCCGTGTGCATTTCCGTACGCGTGCCCGCTCCATTTTCCGGTTCCCCGATGGGGTCTGTCGGGGTATTCCTTTCCACATCGTCACAGGAGGCGATCCGTCATGCCCACGATCTCCGTCGGGAAATCGCGCGTCCACTACACCGTGACCGGCGAGGGGCCGGCCCTGGTCCTGGTGCACGGCGTGGGCAAGGGGGGCCAGGTCACCTTCGGGCACCTCGTCGAGGACTTCGCCCGCCGCAACACCGTCATCCTGCCGGAGCTGTCCGGCAGTGAGACCGCCGAGGACGACGGCACACCGCTGACCGTCGAGCAGCTCGCCGACGAGGTCGCCGCCGTGATCGAGCACGCCGGCCTCGGCCCGGTGGACCTGGTGGGCTTCTCGCTCGGCGGGGCCGTCGTCGCCGCCACCGCCGCGCTCCACCCCGGGCTGGTGCGCCGGCTGGTGCCGATCGGCGGCCTGGTGAAGTCGGACCTCTACATCGAGAACCTGATCGGCCTGACGCTCAGTCAGAAGCATGACGCCAAGGCCTTCGGCCGCGTCCTGAGCACCACGGCCTTCAGCCCGCGCTACATCCGTACCCGGCCGAGCCTGAGCGACGTCGAGAACCTCGGCTCGGAGCTGAGCCCCTCCGACGGCCGGATCCGCCAGCTGGAGCTGCTGGTCCAGGTCGACATCCGCGACATCGTCGGCAAGGTCGAGGCCGAGACCCTCGTGCTGGCCCCGTACCCGGACGCCGCCGTGCCCGCCGAGCACTCCCGCGAGCTGGCCGCCGCGATCCCGAACTCCAGCTACACCGAGATCGACAGCGGCCACATGGTGATCTTCGAGCGTCCGGCCGAACTCGTGCGGCTGATCCAGGACTTCATCCACCGGGCCTGACCCTCCTCCCGGCAGCACCCGGCCCCGGCCCCGGCCGGGGCCGGCCACCCGCCCGACCACCCGCGGAGCACTCCGCAGCGACTCCAGGAGGAACCATGGCCAAGATCCTGCTCGCCGTCAGCAGTCACGACACCTTGGGGGACACCGGCAACCGGACGGGCTACAGCGTCTCGGAGGCGGCCCACCCCTACAACGTCTTCGTCGGCGCCGGCCACGAGGTCGACTTCGTCTCCGTGCGCGGCGGCGAGCCGCCGGCCGTCGTCTTCCCGGGCGAGGAGGACGACCCCGAGATCGTCGGCTTCCTGGCCGACGAGACCGTCAAGGCCAAGCTCGTGGCGACCCGCCGGGCGGCCGACGTCGATCCCGCCGAGTACGCGGCGATCTTCTACGTCGGCGGCCACGGCGCCATGTGGGACTTCCCCGACTCCCCGGACCTGGCCCGCATCGCCATGGACATCCACGGCCGGGGCGGCGTCGTCTCCGCCGTCTGCCACGGCCCGGCCGCGCTGGTCGACCTGCGGCTGCCGGACGGCACGCTCCTGGTGAGCGGCAAGCGGGTCGCCTCCTTCAGCAACGAGGAGGAGGACTCGCTGGGCCTGGTCGAGGTCATGCCGTTCCTGCTGGAGGACCGGCTGAAGGAGGCGGGCGCGCTGCACACCAAGGCGCCCGTCTACCAGGCCCACACCCAGAGCGACGGCCGGGTCGTCACGGGGCAGAACCCCGCCTCCGCCGCCCCCGTGGCGCGCCTCGTCGTCGCCGAACTCGCGAAGGCCGCCGAAGCCCGCTGACCCGGGCCCGCCGCGCCCCCGCAACGCAACGCACCCCCGGCAACCCACCCGCCGCGCCGCCCCCGGACGCACCGCTCCGGAACGCACCCGCCCCGCAGCGCGGCCCCGCTCCACCACCGCCGTCCCCGGACGGCCCCGCCGAAACCGTCGCAGACCGGCCCCGGCCAGGACCGCCGAGGCCAGAGGAGGCAGACATGTACGGACTGATCCAGGTCGCGGGCATCATCGACCAGGCCGAGGCCGATCTGATCATCGAGGAGGGCGCCGACTGGCTCGGCTTCGCCCTGCGCCTCCCGGCCAAGAACGAGGACCTCTCCGAGGCCGACGCCGCCGCCATCGTCAAGGCGATCCAGCCCGGCAACAAGGGCGTCATCATCACCTACCTCACCGAGGCCGACGAGATCGCCGCGTTCTGCGCCGAGATCGGCGTCAGCGCGATCCAGCTGCACGGCGACGTGACGCCGGCCGAGCTGAGCCGCCTGCGCACCCTCGCCCCGGACCTCTACGTCCTCAAGAGCCTGGTGGTGAAGTCGGACAACATCGACGAGCTGCGCGCCATCGTCGAGACCTCCGCCGAGTGGGTGGACATGTTCATCACCGACAGCTTCAACCCGGCCACCGGCGCCAAGGGCGCGACCGGCCTGACCCACGACTGGTCGGTCAGCGCCGAGCTGGTCCGGATCTCCCCGAAGCCGCTGATGATGGCGGGCGGGCTCACGCCGGAGAACGTCGCGGCCGCCATCGAGGCCGTCCGCCCCGCCGCCGTGGACGCCCACACCGGCCTGGAGGACAAGGCCACCCGGCGCAAGGACCGGCAGAAGGTGCGCACCTTCGTCCAGGAGGCCCGCGCGGCCTTCGCCCGGGTCGCCGCGGAGGACGGCCGGAGCGCCTCCTGATGACCACCGGGACCGAGCCGCTGCGGGGCGTGACCCGGGTGACCCACCTGGTGCCCCAGACCAACCGCCTGCGGGCCCTGCACGCCGTCGTCCGCGACCGCGGGGCCCGCCGGGAGGACTTCGTCCTCTCCGCCAACCGGATCATCCGCGGCCTCCTGGACGCCGCGCTGGACCTGCTGCCGTACGAGCCGCGCGACGTCCGCACTCCGGTCGGGCAGGTCTACCACGGCCTGTCGCCGGCCACCCCGGTCTACGGCGTGTCCGTCGCCCGGGCCGGGGACAGCATGGAGTCCGAGCTGCGGGTGATGGCACCGGAGACCAGGCTGGGCAAGATCCTGATCCAGCGGGACAAGGTCACCAAGCTCCCGCGCCTGTACTACGCGGCGCTGCCGGCCGGGATCGGCGGGGGCCATGTGCTGCTACTCGACCCGATGCTCGCCACCGGGGGCACCGCGCTGGCCGCGATCGGGGTGCTGCTCGACCACGGGGTGCCGGAGGAGCACATCCTGTTCGTGAACCTGCTCTCCGCCCCGGAGGGGATCCGGGCCGTGCACGACCGCCACCCCGGGGTGCGGATCGTGACCTCCTCGATCGAGGAGCGGCTGAACGAGAACGCGTTCATGGTGCCCGGCATCGGCGACTTCGGCGACCGCTACTTCGGGACCGACGTCCCCGCCTGAGGGCCCTCCCCACCCGCCGGAGCGGTCGGGGTCCGGGATCCGTAACCCCGCGCCCCGCCGCTCCGGCCCCCGCACAGCCGTTGCCGGCAACGGCTGTTGCCGCCACCGCCACCGACCTGAGGAGCACCACCGTGTCCACCGCCGACACCTCCGCGCCGACGAGGATCTCGATCGTCTACTACTCGGGCACCGGCAACGTCCACAAGCTCGCCCTGGCCGCCGAGGAGGCCGCCACCAAGGCCGGCGCCGTGGCCCGGCTGCGCCGGGTCCCCGAGTACGTCGAAGCGTCCCTGGCCCCGGAGTTCACCGAGTGGACCGAGGCCTGGCAGGAGAACGCCGCGGCGATCGCGGCCGTCCCCACCGCCTCCGTCGACGACCTCGCCTGGGCCGACGTGATCCTGCTCGGCGGCCCCGGCCGGTTCGGGATGGTCGCCGCCCCGCTCAAGCACTTCATCGAGCTCGCCTGGCCGCTCAACGCCCGCGGCGGCCTCCAGGGCAAGGTGATGGCCTCGTTCACCTCCACCGGCGCCCCGCACGGCGGCCAGGAGGCGACGATCCTCTCGCTCAACGCCGTCTTCTACCACTGGGGCGGGATCATCGTGCCGCCCGGCGTCACCGACGAGATCATGACGGCCCCCAGCAACGGCAACCCCTACGGCGTCAGTTCGGTCTCCGGCCGGCAGGCCGTTCCGGGCCGGCTGGCGGAGAACGTCACCGAGGACAACCTCGCCGCCCTCGCGTACCAGACCCGCCGCATGCTCGACGTCGCCGACGCGCTGCGCCGGGGACGGGCCGCCGCCGGCCGCTGATCCGCCGGCCCGCACCTCGGGACGCCAGCACGCCAGCACGCCAGCACGCCAGCCCGCCAGGAAGCCAGCACGCCAGCACGCCAGGACACCGGGACGCCGGAGCGCCAGGACGACAGGAAAGCCGGACACCAGGACACCCGCACACCCAGGGGGACCCAGATGACTGCCCATGCGTCGGGCCGAGGCCCGGCCGACCACCCGTTACTGCCCGAACTGCTCCTGCGCACCGCCGCCGAGCGCCCCGACGACCCGGCGGTGATCAGCGGCGACGAGCGGCTGACCTTCGCCGAACTGGTCCGCCGGAGCCGGGGACTGGCCGGGCACCTGCGGGGCCTCGGAGTGACCGCGGACCAGTGCGTGGGGCTGTTCGTCGAGCCCTCCACCGAGGTGCTGACCGGCGCCTGGGCGATCCTCCTCGCGGGCGGCGCCTATCTGCCGCTGGCCCCGGAGTACCCCGAGGAACGCCTGCGCTTCATGATCGAGCACTCCGGCGTGAAGGTGATCGTCGCCCAGGACCGGCTGGTCGAACGGCTGACCGCACTGGCGCCCGCCGGCACCGTGGTCGTCCGCGCCGAGGACGACCACCCGTCGGCGCCGGTCGCCCCCGGTGCGGTCGCCCCCGGTGCGGACGGCCCCGACCCCGACCCCGACCCCGGCGCGCTGGCCTACGTCATCTACACCTCGGGCAGCACCGGTCGGCCCAAGGGCGTGATGATCGAGCACCGCAGCATCGCCCACCAGATGGCCTGGCTGCGCGCGGCGCACGGCATCGACCGGACCCGGGTCGTGCTGCAGAAGACGCCGATCAGCTTCGACGCCGCCCAGTGGGAGATCCTCGCCCCGGCGGTCGGCGCCACCGTCGTGGTGGGCGGGGCCGGCATTCACCGGGACACCGAGCGGCTGGTCGCGGCGGTCAAGGCGCACCGCGTCACCACCCTCCAGTGCGTCCCGACGCTGCTCCAGGCCCTGCTGGAGACCGAGGAGTTGGAGTCCTGCCGCACGCTGGAGCAGGTCTTCACGGGTGGCGAGGCGCTCTCCAGATCCCTGGCCCGGAGCTTCCTGGAGGCCCTGCCCGGACGCGAGTTGGTCAACCTCTACGGTCCGACCGAGTGCACCATCAACTCCTCCTCCTTCGTGGTGACCAAGTCCTCCGTCGGCGACGGCCCCAACTCGGTCTCCATCGGCACCCCCGTCGACGGCACCGAGTACCGGATCCTCGGCCCCGACGGCGCCGAACTGGGCGTCGGCGAGATCGGCGAACTGTCCATCGGCGGCGTCCAGGTGGCGCGCGGCTACCTGCACCGGCCCGACCTGACCGAGCAGCGCTTCACCGAGAACCCGGACGGCGGGGGGCGGTTCTTCCGCACCGGCGACCTCGCCCACTGGAACGCCGACGGCACCGTCCAGTTCACCGGCCGCGCCGACAACCAGGTGAAGCTGCGCGGCTTCCGGGTGGAGCTGGACGAGATCCGGCTCGCCATCGAGACCCACGACTGGGTCCGGCACGCGGCCGTGCTGGTCAAGGACGACCCGAGGACGGGCTTCCAGAACCTGATCGCCTGCGTCGAACTCGACCCGAGGGAGGCCGCCCTGATGGACCAGGGCAGCCACGGCGCGCACCACCAGTCCAAGGAGAGCAAGCTCCAGGTCAAGGCGCAGCTGTCCAACCCGGGCGTGCGGACGGCGGCCGAGCTGGCCGGTCTGCCCTCCGTCGACCTGCCCGGCCGGACGGCCACCGAGGCCCAGCGCGCCCTCGCCTTCGCCCGCAAGACGTACCGCTTCTACGAGGGCGAGGCGCCGGTCTCGGAGCGCGACCTGCTGGCGCTGCTGGCCCGCCGCCCGGCCTCCGCCGGGCGTTCGCGGCCGCTCGCGGAGCTGGACGCCGGGGCGCTCGGCGCGATCCTGCGCAACCTGGGGCAGCACCTGAGCCCGGAGCGGCTGCTCCCCAAGTACGCCTACGCCTCGCCCGGTTCGCTCTACGCGACCCAGGTGTACCTGGAGATCACCGGCTTCCCCGGCATCCGGCCGGGCATCCACTACCACCACCCGATCGACCACCGCCTCGTCCTGGTCTCACCCGCGACGCCCGCGACGCCCGCGACGACCGCGCCGCGCCTGCTACCCGGACCGCGCCGAGCGCCCGACGACACGGCCGCCGCCGCGACCCCCCGGATCCGGATGCACTTCCTCGGCCGCCGCGGCGCCATCGAGCCCGTCTACCGGACGAACATCACCGAGGTCCTGGAGATCGAGACCGGCCACATCGTCGGTCTCCTGGAGGAGGTCCTCCCCGCCTACGGCCTCGACCTCGGGCCCGCCCCCTTCACCCCGGAGGTCCGGTCCCGGCTGGGCGTCGCCGACCAGGACCACTACCTCGGCAGCTTCGACTGGACGCCCTGGCGCGGACCGCGCGAGGACCGCGACCTCGACCTGTTCGTCCAGGTCCACCCCGGCAAGGGCGTGGACCTCCCGGCCGGGCAGTACCTCCACGAGGACGGCCGGCTGCGCCTGGTCTCGCCCGACCTCGTGCTGCGCAAGCAGGTGATCGCGATCAACCAGGCCGTCTACGGCCGGGCGTCCTTCGGGGTCACCGTGATCAGCCGCAGCCCGCAGCGGTGGCGGCGCTACCTCGATCTGGGCCGGGTGGCGCAGCGGCTGTCGCTGAACGGCCTCGACCTCGGCTTCATGTCCTCCGGCTACAGCTCCCGCGGCGGCGACGACCTGCCCTCGGCCCGGCGGTTCGACGGCATCCTGCGCGAGCTCGGCCGGCCGGGCGGCGCCTCGTACTTCCTCCTCGGCGGCCGGGTCAGCCGCGAGCAGCGGCGGCACGAGGGCATGCGGGAGGACGCGGTCCACATGCGCGGCCCGGCCGAGCTGATCCGCGACGACCTGGTCGACTACCTGCCGGACTACATGATCCCCAACAAGGTGGTGGTGCTCGACGCGCTGCCGACCACCGCCAACGGCAAGATCGACCTCAAGGCGCTGGCCGTCTCGGACCGGGTCGTCGCGGGCCCCGCCGACCGGCCGTTCGTGGCGCCCAGGGACGAGACCGAGCGCCGGGTGGCGGTGCTGTGGCAGGAGGTGATGAAGCAGGAGAGCGTCTCCGCGCAGGACGACTTCTTCGCCTGCGGCGGCAACTCGCTGCTGGCCGTCACCCTGGTCAACCGGATCAACCGGGCGTTCGGGGCGGCGCTGCCGCTGGAGGTGGTGTTCACCTCGCCGACCGTCGAGGGCCTGGCCCGCCGGCTCTCCGGCGGCCCGGCGGAGCGCACCTCGCGCCTGGTGCCGCTGACCGGCGCCGGTTCACCCGCGCCGACCGGCACCGGCTCACCTGGCGCACGCCCCGTCTTCTGCTGGCCCGGCCTGGGCGGCTACCCGATGAACCTGCGGCTGCTGGCCGAACGCCTGGGCACCGAAAGGCCGTTCCTCGGCGTGCAGGCCCACGGCGTCAACCCGGGCGAGGTCCCGTACCCGACGATCAGGGAGATGGCGGCCGAGGACGTCCGGGCGCTGCTGGAGGTCCAGCCCGAGGGCCCGTACACCCTGTGGGGCTACTCCTTCGGGGCCCGGGTCGCCTTCGAGACGGCGTACCAGCTGGAGCAGGCCGGCCACCCGGTCGACCACGTGTTCCTGATCGCCCCCGGCTCGCCCCAGGTCCGCACCACCGGGACCCGCCCCGAGGACCGGACCGCCAGCTACAGCAGTAGGGCCTTCGTGGCGATCCTGCTCTCGGTCTTCACGGGCACCATCGACAGCCCGCTGCTGGAGCGCTGCCTCGAGGTGGCCCGGGACGACGAGAGCTTCGCCCGCTTCGTCGGCGAGGGCATCCCCGGCCTGGACCCGGACCTGGTGCGCCGGATCGTCCGGATCGTGGGGACGACCTTCGAGTTCAACTACACCTTCCGCGAACTGCGGGAGCGCCGGGTCTCGGCCCCCATCACCGTCTTCAAGGCGCGGGGGGACGAGTACTCGTTCCTCGACGGCAGCAGCGGCTACTCCGCCGACCCGCCGACCGTCGTCGAGCTGACGGCCGACCACTACTCCCTGCTCCGGGCGCCGGACGTCGACGAGCTGGTGACGGCCGTCCACCGCCGCCTGCACCTCCGGAAGGACACCGTGATGCCGCACGTCAACATCAAGCACTTCCCGATGGAACTCAGCGACACCCGGCAGGCCGAGCTGCTGGCGGCGGTGACCAAGGCCGTCACCGACGCCTTCGGCTGCGACGAGGGCGTGGTGTCGATCGCGGTCGAGTCGGTCGCCGAGGAGAACTGGACCGAGCAGGTCTACATCCCGGAGATCGTCAACCGCCGGGACATCCTCGGCAAGGTGCCCGACTACCGCCCCGACGCGCTCTGATGGGCGCCACCGTGACGCCGACCACCGCCCTCGCCCACCGGGCCGTGCCGCTCGTCCTGACCGAGGAGGTGGCGGACGCGCTCCACGAGGGCCGCCCGGTGGTGGCGCTGGAGTCCAACGTCATCACCCACGGGCTGCCCTACCCGGACAACGCGGCGACCGCCCGCAAGGTCGAGCAGGCCGTCCGGGCGGGCGGCTCGGTCCCTGCCACGATCGCGGTCGAGGGCGGCCGGATCGTGGTCGGCATGACGGACGCCGACATCGAGCGGTTCGCCTCCACACCGGGCATCCCCAAGGTCAGCAGCCGGGACCTGCCGGTCGTCCTGGCCCAGGGCCGGACGGGCGCGCTGACGGTCGCCTCCTGCCTGGTGGCGGCGGAGCTGGCGGGCATCCCGTTCTTCTCCTCGGCCGGCATCGGCGGGGTGCACCGGGGCGCGGCCACCACCATGGACGTCTCCTCGGACCTGATCCAGTTCACCCGGTCCAAGGTCGCGGTGGTGTGCGCCGGGGCGAAGAAGATCCTGGACCTCGGCCTGACGCTGGAGTACCTGGAGACCCAGTGCGTCCCGGTGGTCTCCTACCGCTCGGACGACTTCCCGGCCTTCTACTGCGCGTCCAGCGGCTTCCGCAGTCCGCTCCGGCTGGACGACGACGAGCTGGTCGCCCGGGCGGTCGAGAACCACTGGGCGCTCGGCAACCGGGGCGGCTTCCTGGTCACCACGCCGGTCCGGCCGGAGGAGGCGATCGACAGCGAGGAGGTGGACGCCGCGATCGTCGAGGCGACGGCCGCCGCCGACCGGGACGGCATCCGGGGCCAGGCGATCACCAAGTACCTGATGCGGGCGGTGGACGCGGCCACCGAGGGCCGCTCCTCCCGGGCCAACATGGCGGTGCTGATCAGCACCGCCGAGGTCGGCGGCCGGCTGGCCGCCGCGTACGCCCGGCTCCGGGCACACCTCTGACGCCGCGTCCCCCCACCTTTCCATCCCCCCACCCGACCCGACACACATGGACGGACACCACACCATGACGCTTCAGCAGCAGTCCACCTCCGAGGCCGAGTCCTACCGCCCGCTGGTCCCCGAGGCGCAGGTGAAGGAGATCACCGAACTGCGCCGGGCCCTGGGCGAGCTGGGCGGCGAGGAGGGCGAGCAGACCGTTCCCTTCCTCGGCCTGACCCTGCGGGTACCGGCCTCGGTCATGACCCCCTGCCCGGTCTCCCCGATGCTGGGCGGCGCGGTGTTCGCCGAGGTCAAGCCCGGTGACCGGGTCCTCGACATGGGCACCGGCAGCGGTTCGCTGGCCCTGATCGCCGCGAAGAAGGGCGCCGACGTCCTGGCGGTTGACCTCAACCCGGACGCCGTGGCCGCCGTGCGGGTCAACGCGGAGCTGAACCACGTCGCCGACCGGGTGGAGGCGCGCGAGAGCGATGTCTTCGCCGCGGTCGAGGGCCGGTTCGACCTGATCGTCTTCAACCCGCCGTTCCAGTGGTTCGCCGCCGCCGACTACGCGGACGTCGCGGGCACCGACGCCGGCTACCGGGCGCTGACCCGCTTCTTCCGCGAGGCCCGGGACCACCTGGCGGAGAACGGGCGCATGGTCCTGTTCTTCAGCACCATGGGCGACGTCGCGTACTTCGAGAAGCTGGTGGCGGACGGCGGCTTCACCCACAGGAAGGTCTTCACCACCACCCAGCCGGTCCTGGACGTGGCGGTCGACTTCACCGTGCACCGCCTGTCCTGACCCCGGCTGTCCTGACCCCGCCTCTCCTGACCCGCCTTGTCCTGACCCCGGCTGTCCTGACCCGCCTGTCCTGACCCCGCCCCGCCGGGGCCTCCCCGCCTCGGGGGAGGCCCCGGTCCCGACGCCTCGACCGCCCCGCCGTCACTCCTCGGTGATCCCCAGCAGCTCCAGGAAGGCCGCCGCCGCCGGGCGCGGGCTCTCCCGCCCCCAGATCACGTACTCGGCCCGGGACGGCGCGTCCGTCACCTCGATCGTCACCATGCCGGTCAGGCCCGCGACGTACCGGGGCGGCAGCAGCGCCACCCCCAGGCCCGCGGCGACCAGCCGGGCCAGGTAGTCGGCGTTGGTCACCTCGAAGGCGACCTCGCGGGTGAGACCGGCCGCGGCGAACGCCAGATCGGACTGGGCCCGCCCTGCGGTCTTCGCCGGGAGGTCGACGAACACCTCCGAGGCCAGCCGCCGCAGGTCCACCGAGCTCTCACCGGCCAGCGGGTGGTCCGGGGAGACCACGGCGACCAGCCGCTCCCTGGCCAGCTCCCTGGCCATCACCCCCCGGGGGTGGGCGGTGACCGGGATGCCGAGGAAGGCCACCTCGATCTCGCCCTGCCGGACCTGTTCGACCAGTTCGTCGCTGGCCCCGACGCTCAGGCTGATCCGGGCCTTCGGGTGCCGCTGGTGGAACTCGCCGAGCACGGCGGGGATGTCCACCGCCGCGACGGTGGGGATCAGCCCCACCTTGAGGAGTCCGCGCACCTCCCCGACGGCGGCGGCGACCTCGGTGGCCGCCCGTTCCGCCGCGTCCAGGCACTGCCGGGCGGCGGGCAGGAAGGCCGCCCCGGCCGGGGTCAGCCGCACCCGGCGGCTGGTGCGTTCGAACAGCCGCGCGCCGAGCTCCTTCTCCAGTCGCGCGATCTGGTGGCTGAGCGCGGACTGCACCACCAGACAGCGCTGGGCGGCGCGGGTGAAGCTGTTCGTCTCGGCCACCGCGATCACGTAGCGCATCTGCTGGAGCTCCATTCGTCCATCGTGATCCGTGATGCATCGGGTGACAAGCATGTGTTGGACTCATCGATGCGCGCGGCCCGACACTGGAGGCGACCGCACACGGCCGGAGCCGCCCCGGGGCGACTCCACCGGGCGGGCCCCCGACCGGGGTCCGTTCGTCCTGTCCGGACGCCGTGCCGCCGTCGCCCTCTCCCCGTTCACCCGCACCTGGGCGCACCCCGCCGAGGCGTGCCCGCGCGCGCCCGTGCCGCCGCCCGTCAGACCGAAAGGACGAGCGACCGCCATGAGCGCCACGCCGGCCAGTCCCGACACGATCACCGCCGACATCTGGGTCGACCCCCGCTGCCCCTGGGCGTGGATCACCTCCCGCTGGATGCTGGAGGTGGAGCAGGTCCGGCCGGTCGAGACCCGGTTCCACATCATGAGCCTGTCCGTGCTCAACGAGGGCCGCGAGGTCCCGGAGAAGTACCGCCAGGGCATGATCGACGGCTGGGCCTGCGTGCGGGTGTGCATCGCCGCCCAGGAGCAGCACGGCACGGAGGTGCTGCGCCCCCTCTACAACGCCATGGGCCGGCTGATCCACCACGAGAAGGCCGGGCTCGGCCACGACATGATCACCGCCGCCCTCAAGGAGGCCGGGCTGCCGGTCGAGCTGGTCTCGGCGGCGGACGACGACTCCTGGGACGAGAAGCTGCGGATCCAGCACCACGAGGGCATGGACCCGGTCGGCTCCGAGGTCGGCACCCCCGTGATCCACGTGCCCGGCCCGGACGGCGAGCCGCTGGCCTTCTTCGGCCCGGTGCTGACCCCCGCCCCGCGCGGCGAGGCCGCCGGGAAGCTCTGGGACGGCGTGCTGGCGGTGACGAGCACCGACGGCTTCTTCGAGCTGAAGCGCGGCCGCGACCGCGACCCGATCTTCGACTGAGCCGTTCCCGCTGGGCCGTCCCCGCCGGGCCGACCGGACGTAATCCCACGGTGCTTCCCACCGGATGTGAGGCGAGATCGACATGACGAGCAGACGGAACCTGTCCACGGTGGCCCTGACCGGCCTGGCACCGACGGTGTGGGGCAGCACCTACCTGATCACCACCGAGCTGCTGCCCCCGGACCGGCCGCTGCTGGCGACCACCATGCGGGCCCTGCCGGGCGGCCTGTTCCTGCTGGCCCTGGGCCGGAAGCTGCCGGTCGGCACCTGGTGGCTGCGCGCGCTGGTGCTCGGGGTGCTGAACATCGGCGCCTTCAACTTCCTGCTGTTCGTCGCGGCCTACCGGCTGCCGGGCGGCATCGCCGCCGTGATCATGTCGGCCCAGCCGATGTTCGTGGTGATCCTGGCGGCGCTGTTCCTCGGTGAACGGGTGAGAGGCGTGCACGCGCTGGCCTGCGCCCTGGGCGCCGGGGGTGTGGCCCTGCTCGTCTTCAAGGGCAGGGTGTCGCTGGACGCCGTGGGCGTCCTCGCCGCGGTCGGCGGCGCCCTGTGCATGGCCTCCGGCATCACCCTCACCAAGCGGTGGGGCCGCCCCGAGGGTGTCAGCCTGCTGACCTTCACCGGGTGGCAGCTGACGGCCGGCGGCCTGGTCCTGCTGCCGTTCTGGCTGTCGCTGGAGGACATGCCGGACGGTCTGACGGGTGACAACGTCCTCGGCTTCGCCTACCTCATCTCCCTGGGCGCGGTGCTGAGTTACATCGTCTGGTTCCGGGGGATCGGGCTGCTGCCGGCCACGGCGGTGTCCTTCCTGGCACTGGGCAGCCCGGTCGTGGCGACGCTGCTGGGCTACCTCTTCAAGGACCAGACGCTGTCGCTGCTCCAGCTCCTCGGCATCGCCGTGATCTTCCTGGCGGTCGTGCTCGGCCAGTCCCGTCCACCCCGGAAGGAACCCGGGGCCGCGCCTCCCGGGCCCCTCGCGTCCGGCACCGGCGCACGCGCCCTCGAAGAGGAACGCAGCGGATAGCGGCACGGGCGCACCGCACCACGCTCACCACCTCGTCGGTCCCGGCGCCGCCCCGGCGCCGGGCACCGCGCCCGACCACGTCCGCCCGACCACGTCCGCCCGACCACGTCCGCCCGACCACGTCCGCCCGACCACTTCCGGAGATATGACATGACCACGCAAGAAGAAGAAGTACCCGCGGTGACGTTGCGGAAGAGCGGTCCGGCGGCCGACGGCTGGCTCGGTGTCGCCGCCATCACCGCGAGCCTTTTCGTCTTCCTCACCACCGAACTGATGCCGATCGGCCTCCTCACCCCGCTCAGCGAGAGCCTGGACGTCTCCGTCGGCACCGCCGGTCTCATGGTCACGGCCCAGGGCGTCGCGGCCGGCCTCGGCGTGCCGTTCATCGTGGCCTGGACCCGCCAGGTCAACCGGCGCAAGCTGCTGACCACCCTGCTAGGCGTCCTGGCCGTGGGCAACCTGATCACCTCGATCGCCCCCAACTACCCGCTGATCCTGGTCACCCGCATGTTCATGGGCTTCGCCAGCGGCGTCTTCTGGGCCATCGGCGTCAGCATGGCGATGCGCATCGTCCCGGAGAAGCAGGCCAACCGGGCCGCCGCCGTCGTGATGTCCGGCATCTCGATCGCCACCGTCGTCGGCATCCCGCTCGGCACCCTGCTGGAGAGCGTCAGCTCCTGGCGCACCACCTTCCTGATCTGGGCCGGCCTCAGCGCGCTGGTGCTGCTCGCCGTCGCCGTCACCATCCCCTCGCTGCCGTCGGCGAACGCGGTCTCCGTCCGCGAGGTCTTCGGACTGCCGGTCAAGAACGTGCCGCTGCGCGTGGTCCTGGTCATGGTGGTGTTCTTCGTCCTCGGCCACTTCGGGGCGTACACCTTCGTCCGCCCGTACCTGGAGAAGAGCACCGAGGCGAGCGTCGGCTTCATCACCGTCGTCCTGATCGTCTTCGGCGTCGGCGGCGCGATCGGCAACTTCATCGGCGGCCAGAGCGTCAACAAGAGCCTGCGCGGCAGCTTCGTGGCGGGCGGCCTGCTGCTGATCGGCGCCCTGGTGATGCTGCTGACCATCGGCACCAACGACTTCGGCGTGATCGTCGCCATGGTGCTGTGGGGCCTCGCCTTCGGCGTCGTCCAGCTCAGCCAGATCAACATGACGCTCGCCGCCGCGCCGGAGACCTTCGAGGCCGCGATGTCGCTCAACACCATGGCCTACAACACCTGCATCGCCCTGGGCGCCCTGATCGGCGGCCTGTTCGCCGACCACACCGGCGTCAAGAGCGTCGTCTGGTTCGGCATCGTCCTGGTCGGCCTCGCCGTACTCCTGCGCGCCGCCACCGGCCGCCGCGCGGTCCCGGCGGCGAGCTGACCCCTCGAACCACCGGAGCCCGGTACGGACGCCGCGCCACCCCCGTCGCGACGTCCGTACCGACCCCTCCGGTGAGGTGGGGGCGGGGCCCCCGCGACCGCCGGGC
>NZ_JAXCLC010000022.1:0-105735 GCF_034043715.1 Kitasatospora purpeofusca
CGTACCGATCACAGCACCTCGGTCGTGCGACTCGGGTCAGTCCGCCAGCGGCAGGTAGACCCGGTTGCCCTTGGCCGCGAACTCCTCCGACTTGGCGGCCATTCCGGCCACCGCCTCGGCATCGAACTCCGTTGCCACAGCCGTCGAACCGTCGCCGTGCTCGTCGCGGATCTTTTGCGAGATCTTCATCGAGCAGAACTTCGGGCCGCACATGGAACAGAAGTGGGCCGTCTTCGCCGGCTCGGCGGGGAGCGTCTCGTCGTGGAAGTCGCGGGCCGTCTCCGGGTCGAGGGCCAGGTTGAACTGGTCCTCCCAGCGGAACTCGAAGCGCGCGTCGGACAGCGCGTCGTCCCAGACCTGGGCGCCGGGGTGGCCCTTGGCCAGGTCGGCGGCGTGGGCGGCGATCTTGTAGGTGATGACGCCGGTCTTCACGTCGTCCCGGTTGGGCAGGCCCAGGTGCTCCTTGGGCGTGACGTAGCAGAGCATCGCGGTGCCCCACCAGGCGATCATCGCGGCGCCGATGCCCGAGGTGATGTGGTCGTAGCCGGGCGCGACATCGGTGGTGAGCGGGCCCAGGGTGTAGAACGGGGCCTCGTCGCAGATCTCCTTCTGGAGATCCATGTTCTCCTTGATCTTGTGCATCGGGACGTGGCCCGGGCCCTCGATCATCACCTGGACGTCCTTGGCGCGGGCGATCCGGCCCAGCTCGCCCAGGGTCTGCAGCTCGGCGAACTGCGCCTCGTCGTTGGCGTCCGCGATCGAGCCGGGGCGCAGGCCGTCACCCAGCGAGAAGGTGACGTCGTAGCGCGCGAGGATGTCGCAGAGTTCCTCGAAGTTGGTGTAGAGGAAGTTCTCCCGGTGGTGCGCCAGGCACCAGGCGGCCATGATCGAGCCGCCGCGGGAGACGATGCCGGTCTTGCGGCGGGCGGTCAGCGGCACGTAGCGCAGCAGCACGCCCGCGTGCACGGTCATGTAGTCGACGCCCTGCTCGCACTGCTCGATGACGGTGTCCCGGTAGACCTCCCAGTTGAGGTCCTCGGCCCGGCCGTCGACCTTCTCCAGCGCCTGGTAGAGCGGCACGGTGCCGATCGGCACGGGGGAGTTGCGCAGGATCCACTCGCGGGTGGTGTGGATGTTGCGGCCGGTGGAGAGGTCCATGACGGTGTCGGCGCCCCAACGGGTGGCCCAGGTCATCTTCTCCACCTCCTCCTCGATCGAGGAGGTGACCGCCGAGTTGCCGATGTTGGCGTTGATCTTCACCAGGAAGTTGGTGCCGATGATCGACGGCTCGACCTCGGGGTGGTTCACGTTGACCGGGATGACGGCGCGGCCGAGGGCCACCTCCTCCCGCACGTACTCGGGCGCCAGGCCCTCCCGCAGGGCGACGAACTCCATCTCGGGGGTCACGATGCCGCGCTTGGCGTAGCCGAGCTGGGTGACCGCGACGCCGTCGCGGCCGCGCAGCGGGCGGCGCGGGCGGCCGGGGAACACCGCGTCGAGGTTGCGCAGGCTCCCGCCGCGCGGCGAGGTGTGCTTGATGCCGTCGTCCTCGGGGCGCGCCTCGCGGCCGTCGAACTCCTCGACGTCGCCGCGCTGGCGGATCCAGGCGTCCCGCAGCGCGGGCAGCCCGCGCCGGACGTCGGGCTGGTAGGCCGGGTCGGTGTACGGCCCGGAGGTGTCGTACAGCGGGACGGTCTTCTCGTTGGTGAGCACGACCTCGCGGTACGGCACGCGCAGGTCGGGGCGGGACCCCTCGCGGTAGGCCTTGCGCCAGGCGGGGGTGGGGTAGCCGGTACCGGCGCTGTTCGCGGCGGCGCCGCGCGCGGACGGCGACTGGGCGGACGGCGACTGGGCGGACGGCGACTGGGCAGACTGCGGCTGTGCCTCAAAGGTGGTCAACGGACCTTCAACTCCCTACGCCGGCATTACCCGGTCAGGTTCCTGCGGTCGACGCAGCCTCCGGTCCGTCGTTCGACGTCCCGTTCAGCGCCCTCTCAGCCCGGTGCTCCGAGCTCCCGCGTCCGCAGGCGGTGTTGCCCGCGCATGACGTCCAACACGGTAGCGAGCCGACCGCCGGAGGTCCAGAGCGGGTCCGCGCGGGAGAACGGTGAGGTCCGGCGGGTGAACGGTGGGGCACGGAGGCCGCCCGGCGGGCAGACTGGCTTCGGAGCTGACGAGTCGAGGGAGGCCGGCGTGGTCGGGAGCACGGGGCGGGTCACCGGAGCGGTGGGTGCCGGGCTGGTCGGCGAGGTGATGGTGCACGTCCCGGAGCGCCGGGGCGCCGAGGCGTTCCTCGCCTACCTGGCCGTTCCCGGGGACCGGCTGGTGGTGGGGACGCCGGTGGTGGTGATCGAGTACCAGCCGCCGCGGACCGTCTATGTCGCGCCGATCGGACCCTGACGCCGGGGCGGCCGGTCCGTGACGCCGGGGCGGCCGGCCCCTGACATCGGGGCGGTGCGCCCCTGACGCCGGGGCGGCCGGTCCGTGACGCCGGGGCGGCCGGCCCCTGACATCGGGGCGGTGCGCCCCTGACGCCCGCCCGGCCGGTCCGTGACGATTCGAGGACCCTCCCGTGACGACCTTGTGACGGTGCGTCATGTCACGTCCCTTTCCCCGCACCCGACCCGGGCGGACAATCCTTTTCGGCGCATCTCCTGCGCCGGAAGGGGGAGTTGAACCATGGGATACATCATCGCCGGAGCGGTCGCCGGCGCCCTGGTGGTCATGATCACGCTCTTCAAACTCATGTGGCGGGTGGCCGAGCCGAACGAGGCACTGATCATCTCCGGTTCCCGCCACCGCACCGAGGGGGTCGGCGACGGTCTGGGCTTCCGGATCGTCACCGGTCGGGGGACCCTCGTCACCCCCGGCCTGCAGGGCGTCCGGCGGCTCTCGCTGGACCTCAACGAGGCCGAACTGAACGTCGAGTGCGTCACCACGCAGGGCATCCCGGTCCGGGTCAAGGGCGTGGTCATCTTCAAGGTCGGCGACGACGACGTCTCCATCGCCAACGCCGCCCGCCGCTTCCTGGACCAGCAGAAACTGATCAGCCAGCGCGTCCACAACGTCTTCGCCGGGCACCTGCGGTCGATCGTCGGCGGACTCACCGTCGAGGACATGATCCGCGACCGCGAGCGGCTCACCGGTGAGACCAGGGCCGCGTCCGGGCTGGAGATGGAGAAGCTCGGGCTGATCATCGACACCCTGCAGATCCAGGAGATCATCGATCCGACCGGCTACATCAAGAACCTCGCCATCCCGCACGCCGCCGCCGTCCAGCGGGACGCCAGGATCGCCCAGGCCGCGGCGGACCGGATGGCCACCGAGGCGGAGCAGGAGGCCGCCGCCCGCAAGGCCGAGGCGACCCGCAACAGCGAGATCCAACAGGCTTCCTACCAGGCCGAGATGGACACCGCGACGGCCCGCGCCCGGCAGGCCGGACCGCTCGCCAACGCCGCCTCCCGGCAGGAGGTGGTGGTCCAGGAGACCCGGGTCGCCGAACTGGAGGCGCGGCGCAAGGAGCAGCAGCTCCAGATCGACGTGCGCAAGCCCGCCGACGCCCGCGCGTACGACACCCGCACCACCGCCGAGGCGGCCCGTGACGCCCGGATCTCCGCCGCCCAGGCGCAGGCCCAGGAGACCGAGCTGGCCGCCGCGGCCGAAGCCGGCCGGGTGCGGATCGCGGCCGAGGCGGACGCCGACGCCACCCGGGTGCGCGGCCTGGCGCAGGCCGAGGCGACCACGGCCACCGGACGGGCGGAGGCGGCCTCGGTCGAGGCCCGCGGCCTGGCCGACGCCGCCTCCGCCCGGGCGGTCGCGCTGGCCAGGGCCGAGGGCATCAAGGCCCGGGCCGCCGCCCTCGCCGAGAACCAGGAGGCTGTGGTGGCGCAGGAGTTGGCCGAGCAGTGGCCGCAGATCGTGCGGGCGGCGGCCGAGTCCTTCGGCAATGTGGAGCACATGGTGCTGCTCAACGGCGCCGACGGGATGGGCGAGCTGTTCGCCAAGGCGCTCGCGATGGGCGGCACCGGGCTCGGGCTGGCCCGGCAGCTGCTGTCCACCGTCGGCACGGACGGCGGGGCGGCGGGTGCTGTTCCCGCGGCCGGTGCTGCTGCGGCTGTGGCGACCGTCTCCGTCCCGGTACCGGTGGACGCCGTGCCGGCCGACTTGCTCCCTCGCGGCGGCGCGGACCGCGACGAGGACGAGGAGGCCGGGCAGGACTGACCCGGACCGAGCGGCCCGGGCAGGCCACGGGACCGGGCCCGGTCCGATCCGGCCCGGTCCGAGTAGCCCGGCGGCGCCCGCCTGAGTACGGGTACTCAGGCGGGCGCCGCCCCAGCGCAGCACGATGGGGCCATGCACCCAGCAGCCACCGCGCGGATCGGCATCACCGCCGTCGGTTCCCAGCTCCCCGCCCGCCGACTGACCTCCCGCCAACTCCAGGACAAGATCACCGCCGGCGGCCGGCTGCGCCTGCCGGAGCGGACCTTCGAGAAGGCCACCGGCATCGTCACCCGACACTTCGCGGCCGACGGCGAGTACGCCTCCACCCTCGCCCTCGGCGCCGCCCGGCGCGCCCTGGACAGCCGTGGCCTGGACCCGCTGGACATCGACCTGCTACTCTTCGCCTCGGCCACCCGGGATGTCGCCGAACCCGCCACCGCACACCTGGTGCAGTCCGAACTCGGCTCCCGCGCCCACGCGTTGGATGTCAGCAACGCCTGCAACAGCTTCCTCAACGGGATCGACCTGGCCCGCTCGATGATCCTGGCCGGCCGGGCCCGGCGGGCCCTGGTGGTCACCGGCGAGACGCCCAGCCGGGCGATGCGGCGGGACCCCGGCGGGGCGGAGGAGTTCCGCGCGGGCTTCGCCGGCTACACCTTCGGCGACGCGGGCGCCGCCGTCGTGGTGGAGGCGGTGGAGCGCGGCGGCATCCTCGACGTGGAGACCGAGACCGCCTCCGAGCACTGGCGGACCGGCGGCATCCCGGGCGGCGGCTCGCGCCACCCGCGCGGCGACGAGTACAGCTACTTCCGCGGCGGCGGCACGGAGTTGCGCGGGATCTTCGAGAAGATCGGCCTGGACATCCTGACCCGGGTGGCCGCCCGCACCGGCCTCGGCTGGGAGGACTACGCCCGGGTGCTGGTGCACCAGGTGACCGTGCCCTATCTGGAGCGCTTCGTGGAGGCCACCGGGGTGCCGAAGGGGAAGCTGGTGGTGACGGTGCCCGAGCTCGGCAATGTCGCCAGCGCCACCATAGGAATCCAACTCGACCGGATAAAACAGGAGTTGGAACCCGGCGACAAGGTACTGATGCTCGGCCTCGGCGGCGGCGTGAGCCTGATGACGATGGTCTGGGAGGCGTCGTGACCGCGCTCTGGGTGGTCGTCCCCGCCTACCGGGAGGAGGCCAGGATCACCGCCACCCTGAACGCCCTCGCCGCCCAGCGGGACCGGGAGTTCACCCTGCTGGTCGCCGACAACGGCTCCACCGACGGCACCGTCGAGGCCGTCCGCGCCTTCGCCGCCCGGGCGCCCTTCCCGGTCGAGGTGCTGGTCGAGCCGGAGAAGGGCGTCGGCTCGGCGGTCGACACCGCGTTCCGGCACGCCATCGCGCGCGGCGCCACCCTGCTCGCCCGCACCGACGCCGACTGCCTGCCCGCCCCGGGCTGGACCGCCGCCGCCCGGGCAGCCCTGCTCGACGGCGGCGGACTGGTCTGTGGCCGGGTCACCGCCCGCCGGGACGAGCACGGACCGGCCGGGCGCGCCGTCTTCCTGGTCCTGGTCGCGCTCGGCGCGTTCTTCGGCCGGATCCGGCCCGCGCACCACCGCCGGCACGGCTACCTCACGCCGTACCGGATGCACGCGGGCAACAACATGGCGATCACCGCCGAGCTGTACCTGGCGGTCGGCGGCATGCCGCGCCGGCCCTCGCCCACCGACCGGCTGTTCATCAACCGCGTCCGCCGGCACACCACCGCGATCACGCACCGCCGCGACATGGTGGTGCAGAACTCCACCCGCCGGATCCGCGCCTACGGGGTGGTCGGCACCGCCCGCTGGTACCTCGACCGCGGACCCGGCGCCCGCGCCGTCGACGTCCGCTGAACGTTGACCGCTGACCGCTGACCGCTGACCGCTGACCGCTGACCGCCGCAGTCGCCTTCCGCTACCGCTCCCCCGTCCCGTCCGGCCCCCCTTGTCTCGCTCGGTCCCGTCACCGCAGAACACTTTGCAAAGTCCCGGCAGGACTTTGCAAAGTCGCCCCGATCCCTGTTGCCCCAACCCTGCGGGGACTTTGCAAAGTCCGAGACTTTGCAAAGTCCCCGGACCACCGAACCACCGGCCCCCAGCCCCCGGCCCCACCGCAACCCGAGGACACCCCGTGCTCGACCGGCTCGCCCACGACCTGCGCACCCGGCACCCCGACCGCCCCGCCGTCCTGTCGCACACCCGGCTCGGCGGCACCCGCGTCCGGATCCGCCGGGGCGAACTCGCCGCCCTCGCCGACACCTACGCCGTCGCCCTGAACGCCCGCGGCCTCGGCGAGGACACCACCCTCGGCCTCGCCCTGCGCCCCGGCCCGCGCGCGCTCGCCGTCATGCTCGCCGCGCACCGGCTCGGCCTGCGGATCGCCGTCCTCGACCCGACCGCGGGCCCCGACGTCCTGGCCGCCCGGCTCGCGCTGGCCCGGCCGGACCTGGTCCTCGCCGACGCCGCCGCCCAGGCGGTGGCCGGCTGGGCCCGGCCGCTGGCCCGCCGCGCCGACCTCGCCCTGCCCCCGCTGGAGGCGCTCGGCCCGGTCGCCACCCTCGGCCGCCGGCTGCCCGGCTGCGCGCCCCGGCTGCGGGTCGGACGGTTCGGCGCGTCGGTGCCGGGCATCCCGGGCTCCGCCGCGCCCGCGCGCGACACGGACGCCGTCATCGTCTTCACCTCCGGCACCACCGCCCGCCCGCGCGCCGTGGTGCACTCCCGGAGCGGCCTGGCCGCCGGCCTGCGCACCGTCGGCGAACTGGTCGACCCGCGCCCCGGCTCCGTCGTCCTGGGCGGCACCTTCTTCGTGCTCGTCCCCGCGCTGGCCGCCGGGGCCGCGGTCGCCCTGCCCGCCCGCGAACCGGCCGCGCTGGCCCGCCAGCTCTCCCGGCTCGCCCCCGCCCACACCTACCTCACCCCGCCGCAGCTGCGCGCCGCGCTGGGCGCCGGAGCCCGGTTCACCGGCCGGGTCTGGACCGGCTCGGCGCCCGCCGACGCCGCCCTGCTCCACCGGGTCAAGCAGGCCGGGGCGGAACAGGCCTGGGGCGTCTACGCACTCACCGAGTTGTTCCCCGCGGCGGCCGTCGAGGAGGCCGAGAAGAGCGCCTTCACCGGGCCCGGCGACCTGGTCGGCGCACCGCTGCCGGGCGTGCGCACCGCGCTCGCGCCGGACGGCGAACTGCTGCTCGGCGGCCCGGGCGCCCGGCACCGCTACCTCGGCGAGGAACCCGACCCCTGGGTGCGCACCGGCGACCTCGCCACGGTCGACCCGGACGGCCGGATCGTGCTCGGCGGGCGGCTCAAGGACATGGTGCTGCGCCGCGCCGAGAACATCTACCCCGGCCTCTACGAACCGTCCCTGCACCTGCCGGGCGTCGAACTCGCGGTGCTGGTCGGCGTCCCGGACGGGGACGGCGACGAACGGCTGGTCGCCCTCGTCCAGCCCTCGCCCGGCACCGACCACCGACGGCTGCGCGCCGCGCTGGCCGGACCGCTGGCGCGGATGGGCTCGGCCCGCCCGGACGCGGTGCTGTTCGGCCGGGTGCCGTTGGCCGGACGCTCCCGAAAGCCGGACCGCGCGGCGGCGGCCGCCCGGTGTGCCCGGGAGCTGGCCGGATGAACGGGGACACACGCACGGGCGAGCGGGCGGCCGGCATGCGTGAGCAGGCGGCCGAGGCGGGGGAGCAGGCGGCCGAGGCGGGGGAGCGGACGGACCGCACGACGCCGGGGCCCGCCGTGCACCGGGCCGCCCGCCGCCGGGACCGCCGGGTCTATCTGCGCAGCCACCCCCTGCTGTTCGCGCTGCTCGCCGCCACCCGCCGCCGCCCGGTGGCCCGGCTCGGCCGCACCGTGCTGGTGCACGACGGCGAGGTCTACCGCACCGCGCTCACCCGGATCCCGCTGGACCGCACCGCCGCCGGCACCACCGGTGGGGCTGCCGCCGAACTCACCTCCGGTGGGCTGCTGTTCGACCAGGACGGTGCCGAACACCGGGCCGCCCGACGCGCGTTGGCGGTCGGGCTGGACGCCTCGGCGGTGGACCGGCTGCGCCCGTCCTGGCAGGCGGTGCTCGCCGCTCGGATCCCCGCACTCGCCACCGGAGATCTCGAACTCGTCTCCCTGTCGGCGGAGTTGGCGGGCGTCACGGCCGCTGGGCTGACCGGGACTGCGGTCTGCCCGAGGACCCTCGCCGGAGCCGCCATCGAGGCCGCCGCTGCCGCCGCCCGCGACCACCTGCCCGGCCCCCGCCCACCCGGTGCCGCCCGGAGGGCCGCCGCCCGGGCCGCCGAACTCGCCGCGCTGCTGCCCGACCCCCGGGACGCCATGGTCGCGGTCGCCGCCGTCAACACCAGCGTCGCCGCGCTCCCCCGGGCCGCCGCCTGGTGCGCGGACGCCGCGCTCTGGCCCTCGGCCGACGCCTCCGGCGTGCCCGCGCTGGCCGCCGAACTGCTCCGGCTCACCGCGCCCTCGCCGCTGCTGCCACGGGTGGCCGCCGCCGACGCCGTGCTGGCCGGGCGGCGGGTCCGCGCCGGGGACCGGCTGGTCCTGGTCGCCCGCCACGCCGCCGGGGCGCACCGGGCCGCGCCCTCCCCCGGGCCCGCCGCCACCCAGGCGGTGTTCGGCGCCGGCCCGCACGCGTGCCCCGGCGCCGGGGTGGCCCGCGCCCTGCTCGCCGAACTGCTGCTCGCGCTCGCGCCGTACCGTCCGGTGGTCGTCCGGGCCCGGGTCGACCGGCGGGCCGCACTGCCCGGCTGGGCCGAACTCACCGTGCGCGCCACCCGCGCCCCGGCCCCAGCCCCGGCCCCGGCCCCGGCCGCAGCCCCAGCCCCAGCCCCAGCCGCAGCCCCAGCCCCAGCCCCAGCCCCAGCCCCAGCCGGACCATGCCCCACCGAACCACGCCCCACCGAGGAGACCCGATGCGGATAGCCGTCACCGGCGCGAGCGGCTTCTGCGGCTCCCACGTCGTCCGGGCCGCCCTCGCCGCCGGCCACGAGGTGCTCTGCCACGGCCGCCGCCCCGGACCGGCCGGCCGCCACATCCCCTGGGACGCCACCGCCGGGGAGCCCGACTTCACCGGCGCCGACGCGATCGTGCACTGCGCCGCCGCCGTCGCCGACCTGCCCCGGGGCACCGGGGCCGAGGCCGCCCAGCACGCCGTCAACGTCACCGGCACCGAACGGCTGCTGCGGGCCGCCGGGGACCGCCCGCTGGTCTGGGTCTCCAGCGCCAGCGTCTACGACCCGAGGGCCGACCGCGGCTCCGTCCGGGAGGACCACCCCACCGAGACCGGCCAGCTCAACGCGTACGGGCGCACCAAGGCCGCCGGCGAGCGGCTCGCCCTCGCCGCGGGCGCCGTGGTGCTGCGCCCGCGCGCGGTGTACGGGCCCGGCGATCCGCATCTGGTGCCCCGGCTGCTGGAGCGGGTCCGGCGGGGACGGCTGCTGCTGCCCGGCGGCGACGTGCGGCTCAGCCTCACCGCGGTGCAGAACCTCGCCGACGCCTGTCTGTCCGCCGTCGGCGCCGGCCGCACCGGCGACCGCCCGTGGACGCCGGTCGCCTACAACATCGCCGACGCCCGCCCCTACCGGCGCGACGAAGCGGTCCGCGCGGTGCTGGCCGCGTACGGTGTGGCCGCCCGGATCCACCATGTGCCGGCCCCGGTGGCCCGGCTGGCCGCCCGCACCGGGCGGCTGCCCGGCCTGACCGCGTACGCGGTGGACCAGCTCTCCCGCGATGTCGTCCTGGACCTCACCCGTGCCCGCACCCAGGGCTGGCGACCGCACCGGGACCTCGACGCCTTCCTCCGGGAGACCGCCGTCGGACCCGCGCCCCGCCCGTGAACGCCCGACGCCCGCACCCCCGGAGAGGGGGCGCGGGCGTCGGGACAGGTCCGCGGCGCTAGCTCTTCGCCGCCTTCTTGACCAGGATCACCACGGCGGCGGCGATACCGACCACCACCAGCGCCTTGACGGCGAAGGCCAGCAGCGCGCCGACCACGCCGAAGACGAACATCAGCAGGTTCCACGCCAGGATCAGCACCAGTACCGGGACAACGATGTTCCGCACCCACGAGGGCAGCGACTTCCAGAGCTCAGCCATGTCCGTTCCTTCTCTCCCCTTGGGTCGGCTGCCGTCCGGTGCCGCATCCCGCTCGCTTTCGTACTTCGATCGTACGGCGGCCCGGGGGGCGGAACGAGGGCCAACGGCCCCGAGAGAACCCGGAGATCACCCCGACCCCGGACCCCGGGTGAACCCGGCCCCGACCTCGGGGAACGACCCCGGCCCCGACGCCACGGCGTCCCCGCCACGACGCCGCGACGCCCCCGGCCACGACCCCGTCACGCCCTCTGCCCGGCCTCAGACCGGCCAGGACTCCCGGCGCCAGGCGGCGTCCCAGAACATCCACTCGTACCGGGAGGTGGTGACGAAGTGCTCGACCACCCGGCGCCGCTCGGTGGGGGAGATCTCCTCGCCGAGCCGGTCGGTCAGCGCCAGCACCCGCCGCACCACCGACTGGAACGCCTCGTCGCCGTAGGTGGCGATCCACTTCGCGTAGAGCGGGTCGGGGGAGCCCTCGGCGAGCAGCCGCTCGCCGACCCGGGCGTAGATCCAGTAGCAGGGCAGCACGGCGCCGACGGCCTCCGCGAAGGAGCCGCCGTAGACCGTGGCGAGCAGGTAGCTGGTGTACGCGCGGGTGGTCGGCAGCACCGGCTCGGCGGCGGCCTCCTCGGCGGTGTCGCCGAAGGCGTCCAGGAACTCGGCGTGCATCCCCTGCTCGGCGGCCAGCGCGCCGATCGCGTCGTCGGCGAAGGCCCGCACCTCCTCCTCGCCCGGTGCCCTGGCCGCGCAGACGGCCAACGCGCGGGCGTAGTCGCGCAGGTAGTGCGAGTCCTGCACGACGAAGTGGCGGAACGCCTCCCGCGGCAGGGTGCCGTCGGTGAGGCCGGCGATGAAGGGGTGGTCGAGGATCTCGGCGTAGACCGGCTCGATCGCCGCCCACAGTTCTTCGGTCAGGCTCAGACTCATGTCCCGACCCTAACCGGCCGTCCGCCGCGCCCCCGGTTCAGTCCTCCGGCGGGGAGAAGACCACCAGCACCCGCAGTTCCTCGGTGATGTGGTGGAAGCGGTGCGGGGTGCCGGCCGGCACGTAGACGACGGTGCCGCGGCCGACGGCGGCGGTCTCGTCCCCGACCGTCAGCTCGGCCCGGCCGCTGATCACCTGGTAGATCTCGTCCTGGGCGTGCGCGGTCTGGGTGTCGGTGTCGCCGGGGGCGAGCGCGTAGAGGCCGGCCGACATCCGCGGCTCCCGCAGGAAGCGCAGGTACGCGCCGTCGTTGGCGGCGCGCTCGGCGTCCAGGTGGTCCAGTCGGAACAGCTTCATCGGGGAGCACCCCTTCTCGTACGGACCTCGAACCACCGGCATTCAACACCACCGTGGCGCCCGGAGCACCGTCACCCCTTGACCGACCTGGGACGCTGGCCCCATGAAGGGTTTCGTCATCAAGACACTGATCAACGCGGCGGCCATCTGGGTCGCCGCCTGGATCGTCCCCGCGATCACGCTCACCGGGGACGACTGGAAGCACAAGACGCTCACGGTGGTCGCCGTGGCGCTGGTCTTCGGCGTGGTCAACTGGCTGATCAAGCCGGTGGTGCAGTTGTTCTCGCTCCCCCTGTTCATCCTCACCCTCGGCCTGTTCACCTTCGTGGTGAACGCGTTGATGCTGTGGCTCACCTCCTGGGCCTCGGACAAACTCGACCTCGACTTCCACGTCGAGGGCTTCTGGGCGGCGCTGTTCGGCGCGCTGATCGTCAGCCTGGTCTCCTGGGGCCTGAGCCTCGCCCTCGACGAGGACTGAGCGCGAACGCCGCCGCCCCGTCCCGGACCGCAGCCCGCCCCACCCCGTCCCGCCCCGCCCCACCCCGTCCCGTCCCGGACGGACGTAACCGGGGCGGGGCGCGTTTCGGCCGGTCCGGGCTGCGGGAGACTCCCGCACAACGCTCCAGCCCCGGAGGTCGCCATGCGAACCCCGCCCCGCCCCGTCGTCAAGCGCACCGCCCGGGCGATCGTGCTGGAGACGGATCCGAACGACCCGCACGGACCGGCCTCGCTGGTCCTGATCAGGCGCACCCGCCCCGACTCGCCCCATCCGTACTGGATCACCCCCGGCGGGGGTGTCGAGCGGAGCGACCGCACCGTGGTCGAGGCCCTGCATCGCGAGGTGGACGAGGAACTCGGCGGCAAGGTGGTCGACGTGGTTCCCGCCTTCGTGGACACCATCAGCCACACCCTCTCCCAGCCTCCGACGGGCGGGACCTCCACCGACGACTCCAGCCCGCCGCACCAGCACGGGGTCAAGGTGCAGCACTTCTTCGTCTGCCGGCTCGCTTCGATGGACCTCGACCGTCGGCACGGCCCCGAGGTGGACGAGCCCAACGGCAGCTACGAGGTGGTGCGGATCCCGTTCACCCGCGAGGGCGTGACCTCGGTCAACGTGGTGCCGCCGGCCCTGCGGGCCTACCTGGCCGCCAACATCGAGGGCGTCCGCGCCCTGCTCGAGCCCGACCTCGCCTGACGGTTCGCGGCGCGGCCGGGCGGCTCACGGCGCCGCGGGGCGCCTCACGGCGGGGCGGCTCACGGCGCGGACAGGTCGCCGACCAGGTCGTGCCGGATCCGCTCGGCCGGCAGTCCGGCCCGCAGCAGCACTCCGGTCGTCCGCCGGACCATCGCGGGCGGGCCGGACAGGTAGGCCGTCCGTCCGGTCCACGGGCCGAACCGGGCCACCGCCTCCGGGAGTTCGCCCGCGAGCAGCCCGGCGGCGGCGGCTTCCGCCGTCCCGGCGCCGGGGCCGGACAGCACCGCGCGCACGGTCAGCCAGCGGTGCCGGTCGGCCAACTCCCTCAGCGCAGAAAGCTCGTAGAGCTCGGCAGAGGTCCGCGCCCCGTGGAACACCTCCACCGAGCGGCCCCCGACGCCGCGCTCGGCGACCTCGTCGACCAGTGCCCGCAGCGGCGCGATGCCGGTGCCCCCGCCCACCAGCAGCAGGTCGCCGTCGTGGGTGTCGTCGAGGGTCATCCCGCCTACGGCCGGGCCGAGTCGCAGCACGTCCCCGGGCGCGGCCCGGTGCACCAGCGCGTTGCTCACCCAGCCCGCCTGCACCGCCTTGACGTGGAAGGTCAGCAGACCGTCCGGCCGGGGCGCGGAGGCGAACGAGAAGTGCCGCCAGACCCGGGGCCACCAGGGCGTCTCCAGGCTGGTGTACTGCCCGGCGCGGTACGGGTAGGCCTGGTCCGGGCGGACGGTGAGCACCGCGACGTCCGGGGTCCGGCGCTCGTGCGCCACCACCTCGCCCTGCCACCAGGGCGGCGAGGTGCGGGCGGCCTCCTCGGCGGCCTCGATCATGATCGAGGAGACCAGCCGGTACACCCGGCGCCAGGCCAGCTCGGTCTCGGCGTTCCACCGGCTGCCCGCGTACTTGGCCAGCGCCGCCACCAGGCACTCGCCGACCGGGCCGTAGTGGTCGGCCAGCGTGCCGTAGCGGCGGTGGCCCCGGCCCAGCGCGCCCAGGTGGGCGCGCAGTCCCGCCGGGTCGCCGGCGCTGCGGGCGGCCGTCAGCAGGGCGCGGAACAGCCGGTCGCGCTGGACGTCCATGGCGGCGGGGAAGAGCGCCCTGATCTCGGGGTGGGTGAGGAAGATCAGCGCGTAGAAGTGCGCGGTGGCCCGGTCCGCGACCGGTTCGACCACCGCCAGGCTGGTCCGGATCAGCTCGATGTCCCGGGCGGTGGGCGGCAGTTCGGCGGCGGCGCGGGGATCCGGGACCACGGCCGACGGCCCGGCCGGGGTGGGCACCGCGACGGGTGACGGAGCCGGCGGCGCGTCTCCGGCTGGTGCCCCGGCTGGTGCCGCGGCTGATGGAGCTGCCGGGGAGTCGGCTGGTGAATCGGACCCGCCGAGGGGCCGCGGCGCCCACGCGCGGGACCACTGGTCGCCGGGCCCGGCCCAGTTGAGACCGGGCGCACTGGTGAACAGCGGCTCGATCACGGGGCCGCCGGGCGCCACCGCCGCGGGCGGAGCCGGGACGGCGGGCGGTTCGACCGGCCGGGGCGGGACGACCGGCGGCGCGGACGGCGGCGCCGGGACCGCCGGCCGGACGGACTGCACCGGCACCACGGACTGCACCGGCACCCCGGGCCGGACGGACTCCACCGGCGCCAGCGGCCGGACCGGACCGGTCACGATCGGCGCGGGCACCACCGGCGCGGGCACCACCGGCCCGAACACCGGCGGCCCGAACACCGGCGGCAGGTCCGGCGGCACCGGAGCCTCCGTCGGCGGAGCGACGTCCGCCCCGGCCTTCGGAGCGAGGTCCGCCCCAACCTCCGGTACGACGCCCGGCACGGCCTCCGGCAGCCCGGGCACGGCCGAGGCCGCCGCCGAGCCGTGCCCGGTACGGACCAGGAGTGTTCTGCGGGACTTCACCGCAACGTTTCGAGTACCCAAGAGAATCGTTTCGCCTCCGGCCGGCCTACGCCACCACCTGGCTTGTCTCTGTTGACGCCCAGGAAGCGTGGCATGCCCGAAGTGCTCATCCGACAAATAGCGTGAAGCCCGGACACCCGCCCCCCGGACGCGCTACTCTCCCCGCCGCGCTCGCCCTGGGTGTCGGTTCCACCACCCAGGGCGAGCAACGCCGCCGACCGGAACGCGGGGTCAGAGCCGCCGCAGCAGCACGCCCGGCTGCTCGACACAGTCCGCGACGAACCGCAGGAACCCGCCCGCGGTACCGCCGTCGCAGACCCGGTGGTCGAAGGTGAACGACAGCTGGGTCACCTCGCGCACCGCCAACTCACCCTGGTGGACCCAGGGTTTGGCGACGATCCGGCCCACCCCGAGCATCGCCGCCTCCGGGTGGTTGAGGATCGGGGTGGAACCGTCCACTCCGAACACGCCGTAGTTGTTCAGGGTGAACGTGCCGCCGGTCAGTTCGGCCGGAGCGATCGAACCGGTCCGCGCCGCCTCGGTCAACCGGCCCAGCTCCTCGCTGAGTTGCTCGGTGGTGAGGCGCTGCGCGTCCCGCACCACCGGGACGACGAGGCCGCGCTCGCCCTGCGCCGCGAAGCCCAGGTGCACCGCCGAGTGCCGCAGGATCCCCGAACCGTCGGCGGTCACACTGGAGTTGAGATCGGGGAAGCGCTCCAGGCCGACCGCGCAGATCCGGGCGAGCAGTGCCAGCACGCTCACCTTCGGCCCCGGCACGGCGTTCAACTGCCGCCGCAGCGCCATCAGTTCGGTGGCATCGGCGTCCACCCAGCAGGTCGCGGCGGGGATCTCCCGGTGGCTGCGGCCGAGCTTCTCGGCCACCGCCTTGCGCAGCCCGCGCAGCGGGACGACGGACCCGGCTCCGGAGGACGCCGCCCCCGCCGGACCCGCCTTCGCGGCAGTCACAGCGCTCGGGGCACTCGGGGCACTCGAAGCAGCGGGCGCGACGGCGACCTTGGCGGCGACCGCCCGTTCGACGTCCGCCCGCATGATCAGACCGTCCGGCCCGCTGCCGGCGACCGCCGCCAGCTCGACGCCCTGCTCCCGCGCCAGCCGCCGCACCAGCGGCGAGATCACCGCGACCACCGGCACCGCCGCGGCCACCGGGGCCGAAGGAGCCACCGGCGCCGGAGCAGCCGGCGCAGCCACAGAAGCCACCGCAGCCGAAGCAGCCGAAGCACCCGTGGCCCGGCCGGCCGCGGTCGCCGCGCCGCCCCCGACCCGGCGCCGCCGTCCGCCCCGGTCCGGCTCGGCGACCCCGTACCCGACCAGCGGCCGTTCCACCTCCGCCGCCCGCTCCACCGCGCGCTCCACCGCCGGCACCGCCGCCAACGGCGGCTCGCCCTCGCCCGGCGACACCGCGACCGTCACCAGCGGCGCGCCGACCAGGACCTCCTCGCCGACCGCGCCGAACAGCGCGGTCACCACCCCGCCATAGGGACAGGGCACCTCGACCACCGCCTTGGCGGTCTCCACCTCCACCACCGGCTGGTCGATCGCGATCACCTCGCCGACCTCGACCAGCCAGCGCACGACCTCCGCCTCGGTGAGCCCCTCACCGAGGTCGGGCAGGGTGAACTCGCGCACGACGGGCATCATCCTCGGTCCTCCCACTGCAGCCGGGCGACCGCGTCCAGGATCCGGTCCACCCCGGGCAGGTGGTGGTGCTCCAGCATCGGCGGCGGGTACGGGATGTCGAAGCCGGTGACCCGCAGCACGGGCGCCGCCAGGTGGTGGAAGCAGCGCTCGGTGACCCGGGCGGCGATCTCCGCGCCGGTGCCGCCGAAGCCGCCCGCCTCGTGCACCACCACGGCCCGGCCCAGCGAGCGCACCACCCGGCAGACCGTCTCGTCGTCGAACGGCACCAGGGTGCGCAGGTCCAGCACCGCGAGGTCCCAGCCCTCGGCCTTCGCCACCTCGGCCGCCTCGAGGCAGACCGGCAGCGAGGGGCCGTAGGTGATCAGCACCGCGGAGGCGCCGGTCCGGCGCAGCACGGCCCGCCCGATCGGCTCGACCGGGGCGGTGGGGTCGAAGCCGTCCTTCCCCCAGTACATCCGCTTGGGTTCCAGGAAGACCACCGGGTCGTCCGAGGCGATCGAGGCCCGCAGCAGCCCGTACGCGTCGGCCACGGTGGCGGGCGTGACCACGTGCAGGCCGGGGGTGGAGGCGTAGTACGCCTCGGAGGCGTCGCTGTGGTGCTCGACGCCGCCGATGCCGCCGCCGTAGGGGATCCGGACGGTGATCGGCATGGGCAGCCGGCCGGCGGTGCGGTTGCGCATCTTGGCGACGTGCGAGAACAGTTGCTCCAGCGCCGGGTAGGCGAAGGCGTCGAACTGCATCTCGACCACCGGCCGCAGCCCGTACATGGCCATGCCGACGGCGGTGCCGAGGATGCCCGCCTCGGCCAGCGGGGTGTCCAGGCAGCGGTCGGGACCGAACTCGGCGGTCAGTCCGTCGGTGATCCGGAAGACGCCGCCGAGCGCGCCGACGTCCTCGCCGAGCATGTGCACCGTCGGGTCCTCGCGCATGGCGTCGCGCAGCGCCGTGTTGAGCGCCTGCGCCATGCTGGCGGTGCGGGCGGGGGCGGGGGAGACAGCGGTCGTCATCAGGGCTGCACCTCGGCCTCGGCGGCCAGTTCCTCGGCCAGTTGCGCCGCCTGCTCGCGCAGTTGCGGGGTCGGCTCGGCGTACACGTGGGCGAACAGGGACATCGGGTCGAGCTCGGGTTCGGCGTGGAACTCGGCGCGCATCCGGGCCGCGAGTGCCTCGGCCTCCTCGGCCGCGTCCCGGACCAGGTCGTCGTCCAGCACCCGGAGTTCGCGCAGCGCGCGCTCCATCAGCAGGATCGGGTCGTGCTCCCGCCAGGCCGCGACCTCCGTCTCGGTGCGGTAGCGGGTGGCGTCGTCGGCGTTGGTGTGCGCCTCGACCCGGTAGGTGAGCGCCTCGACGAGGGTCGGGCCGCCGCCGGTGCGGGCCCGCTCGACCGCCTCGGCCAGCACTCCGTGCACGGCGGGCGCGTCGTTGCCGTCGACCAGCCGGCCGGGCATCCCGTAGCCGACGGCCTTGTGGGCCAGGGTGGGGGCGGCGGACTGCGCGCTGAGCGGGACGGAGATCGCGTACCCGTTGTTCTGGACCAGGAACACGACCGGGGCCCGGAGCACGGCGGCGAAGTTCAGTGCCTCGTGGAAGTCGCCCTCGCTGGTGCCGCCGTCGCCGAGCATGGCCAGCGCGACCGCCGGCTCACCGCTCAGCCGGGCGGCGTGCGCGAGCCCGACCGCGTGCGGGCCCTGGGTGCCCAGCGGGGTGCAGAGCGGCGCGGTCCTGGTGGCCCTGGGGTCGTAGCCGGTGTGGGCGTTGCCGCGGAGCAGGGTGAGGGCCTCCAGCGGGTCCACGCCGCGGGAGACGACGGCCAGGGTGTCGCGGTAGCTGGGGAAGAGCCAGTCGCGCTCCTCGAGCACGAGCGCGGCGGCGACCTGGCAGGCCTCCTGCCCGGTCGAGGCGGGGTAGACGGCGAGCCGGCCCTGCTTGGTGAGGGTGGTGGCCTGCTGGTTGTAGCGGCGGCCGACCACCAGGCGGCGGTACAGCTCGCGGAGCAGCACGGGGTCGTACTTCTCCAGCGCGGGAGTACCGAGGACGCGGACCGGAGCGGGGTCCGGGAGCAGCGGGGCCGGGTCGGTGCGGGGGGCGGTGGCCCCGGGCAGCCAACCGGGCACGGCCGTGTGGTGTCTGTGGTCGAGAACGGTCATCTCGGGGCACCTCCAGGGGTGGCGGGGGCTCCCTACCGATTGTTCGGTCGTCTGTTCATCTTGACCAGAAGCGTGCGAAGGTGGTGGACAATCGGTCCGGGTGGCGGTCGACTGGTGGCATTGCGTCCAATCGTGGGGGGTGGGGGGTCATGTCGGCTGAACAGATGTCCAGGCTCGACCGGGTCGACCGGGCGATCCTGCGGCTGCTGCAGCAGGACGGCCGCGCCTCCATCCGCTCGGTGGCCGAGCGGGTGCACGTGTCCCGGGCGAACGCGTACGCCCGGGTCTCCAGGATGGTCGAGGACGGCGTGATTCGCGGCTTCACCGCCCGGGTGGACCACGAACGGGCAGGTCAGGGGGCTTCCGCCTACATCACCCTGAAGATCGTGCAGAACTCCTGGCGGACGGTGCGGGAGCAGTTGCTGGCCCTGCCGGGGGTCGCGCACATCGCACTGGTCGGCGGGGACTTCGACGTCCTGCTGCTGGTGCACACGGCCGACAACCACGCGCTGCGGGAGCTCGTGCTCAACCGCATCCAGTCGATCCCCCAGGTGCTCGGCACCCGCACCATGCTGGTCTTCGAGGAGACCGACCAGGTCCCGCCGGACTGACGGCGGACTTCCGGCGACCTGACTGCGGACTGCCGGCGACCTGCCGCGGACGGGCTCCCGCAGACCCCCGCTCCGCTCCGCCCCCGTCCCGCTCCGTCCCGCCCCGGGGACCGCCCTACCGCGCCCGGAGGCCGTCGAAGGCCAGGTGGACCACCGCGTCGGCGACGCCGTCGGCGGCCTTGAGGCCCGGCCGGTACCACTCCACGATCGAGTTGATCATGCCGAAGAGCAGCCGGGTGGCGAGCCGCGGCTCGACGTCCGCCCGCAGCGCGCCGTCCGCGACGGCGGCCCGCAGCAGCTCGGCCACCTGGTGGTCGAAGTCCCGGCGGCGCTCCAGCGCCCACTGTTCGGTGGCCGTGTTGCCGCGCACCCGCAGCAGCAGGGTGACGTAGGGCAGTTCCGCGAGCAGCACCTCGGCGGTCCGCCGCACCACGTGCTCCAGCCGCTCCACCGCGGGCCCCTCGACCGCGCCCGGCTCGGCCAGGATCCCGAACAGACCGTCCAGCGCCCGCCCGACGGCCAGCCGGAGCAGCTCCTCCTTGCCGCGCACATGGTGGTAGATCGAGGACTTGGAGATCCCGGCCGCGCGCGACAGGTCCTCCATCGAGGTGCCGTCGTACCCGCGCTCGTTGAACACGTCGACGGTCACCGCGAGCAGGGACTCCACGGTGTAGGCGGTGCGCGGGGTGTGATCGGCCATTCCCCGAGTATCCCCGCCCGCCCCGGCCCGGCCGCGCCCGGGTGCCCGCTCCGCCCCGGCCGCCCCGGCCGCCGCCCGCCGGTCCGACGCGATCCGAAGGGCACGCCCTAGACTCGGCGGACGATCCGTCCATGGCCGAGCAGGTGGGGAAGTCGCATGAGCGCAATACCGGCAGTCGAATCCGATCTGCCCGAACAGCGCAGCGGCGTCACCACCGCGGAGCCGGCCGTCGACTGGCGTGACCGCGCCCGGGACCTCGCCCTGCGCTTCGGCCCGGCCGTGTGGTGCTACGCCGTCCTGAAGCTGGTCGGCTTCACCGTCTTCATGAAGCTGCTCTCCTTCTCCGGGGACTACCTGGAGAAGCACCCCCGTTTCGGCGGCGGCGCCAACCCCTGGGACGTGCTGGCCAGCTGGGACGGCTGGTGGTACCAGCAGGTCGCCCAGTTCGGCTACCACCCGGCGCTGGTGGCCGTCCCGAACGGCGTCCCCGGCTTCACCGTCGAGCAGAACTCGGCAGCCTTCTTCCCGCTCTACCCGGGCCTGATGCGGTTGCTCTCCGAGGTGAGCCCGTTCGGCCTGTACGGCGCCGGGATGATCGTCTCGGTGGTCGCCTCGCTGTTCGCCGCGGCCGGCATCTACGCCGTGGTGGACCGGATGGCCGGCCCCCGCGCCGGCGTGGTCGCGGCCGGCCTGTGGGCGATCGCCCCGGGCTCGGGCGCCGAGTGGGCGATCTACTCGGACTCGCTGTTCATCGCGCTGGCCGCCTGGTCCTGCTACTGCGTGATGACCAAGCAGTGGGTGGCGGCCGGGGTGCTCACCCTGGTCGCGGGCCTCAACCGGCCCACCGCGGCGGCCCTGATCGGCGCGGTCGGCCTGGCCGCCCTGGTGGAGCTGTACCGGCGGGAGAGCGGGGTGGCGCGTCCGCTGACCGCGATGCTGCTGGCCCCGGTCGGACTGCTCGGCTACGTCGGCTGGGTGGGCTGGCGGATGGGCGAGTGGGGCGGCTACTTCACCCTCCAGCACGACGCCTGGCTGCACTACTTCGACTGGGGCCAGGGCACCTGGGCCGCGATCCGCGGCGTGCTGCTGGGCCGCAACGACTACCCCTTCGCCTACCACACGGCCGACATGCTGGCGACGCTGATCGTGCTGAGCCTGCCGGTGCTGATCGTGCTGCTGGTCCGGCTGCGCCCGCCGCTGGTGCTGACCGCGTACACCCTGGCCACCATCGTCTCGGTGCTCGGCAGCCTGGGCATTTTCGGCAACACCTCGCGCTATCTGCTGCCGGCCTTCCCGCTGCTGATCGCGCTCGCGGTGGCGATGCGGAAGCTGAGCTGGCCGGTGCTGGCGGCGGTGCTCGGCGCCGGGGCGGTCGCCTCCGGCTGGTACGGCGGGTACGTGATCTTCGAGCTGGGCATCCCGTAACCCCTCCGGTTCTCCGGGCCCCGGGGGCGCGTCCGCATCGGACGCGCCCCCGGCGTTTTCGCCCGCCCCCGGTGCGCTCCGGCACTCCGGTCCCGTTCGCCCTCTTGAGCCGACCGATCGTTCGGTTACTCTGTGACGTGTCCCGTCCTCCCCTCTGAGGAGCGCACACCATGTCCGCAGCGGTCACCCACCCCCTCGTCGCCGAACTCGTCGAACGCCACCGGGCCACCCTGGCGGCCGCCGTCGACGCCGCCGCCAAGCGCGACTACTGGTCGCCCTACCCCGAGTTCCCGAAGGCCTACGGCGAGAGCGCCGCCGCGGACGGCCGGGCCGCCTTCGAGGCCCTGCTGAACCTGCCGTTCGAACTGCCCGGCCACCCCTCCGACGGCGACCCGGTGGGCGGCGAGGTCTCCCCGTACGGCCTCGAACTGGGCATCGGCTACCCGCACGCCGGGCCGGACGCCCTGATCGCCGCGCTGTCCGCCGCCCGCCCCGCCTGGGCCGCCGCCGGACCGCTCACCCGCGCCGCGGTCTGCCTGGAGATCCTGGCCCGGATCAACGCCCGCTCGCACGAGTTCGCCAACGCGGTCATGCACACCACCGGCCAGGCCTACGCGATGGCCTTCCAGGCCGGCGGCCCGCACGCCCAGGACCGCGGCCTGGAGGCCGTCGCCTACGCGTACGCCGAGCAGACCCGGCTGCCGGAGAGCGCCGGCTGGACCAAGCCGCAGGGCAAGCGGGACCCGCTGGTGATGACCAAGGAGTTCACCGCCGTCCCGCGCGGCCTGGCGCTGCTGATCGGCTGCAACACCTTCCCGACCTGGAACGGCTTCCCCGGCCTGTTCGCCTCGCTGGCCACCGGCAACCCGGTGCTGGTCAAGCCGCACCCGCGGGCCGTGCTGCCGCTGGCGCTCACCGTCCGGATCGCCCGCGAGGTACTGGCCGAGGCCGGCTTCGCCGCCGACGTGGTCTGCCTGGCCGCCGAGCACGAGGGCGGCACGGTGGCCCGGACCCTGGCCGTCCGCCCCGAGATCAGGCTGATCGACTACACCGGCTCCACCGCCTTCGGCGACTGGCTGGAGCAGCACGCCGAGCAGGCCGAGGTCTACACCGAGAAGGCCGGCGTCAACAGCGTCGTCGTCGACTCCACCGGCGACTACAAGGGCATGCTGAACAACCTGGCCTTCTCGCTCTCGCTGTACAGCGGCCAGATGTGCACCACCCCGCAGAACCTGCTGATCCCGCGCACCGGCATCGACACCGACCAGGGCGCCAAGTCCTACGACGAGGTGGTCCGCGACCTCGCCGCCGCCATCGAGGGCCTGCTCTCCGACGACGCCCGCGCCGCGGCCGTCCTCGGCGCCGTGGTCAACCCCGGCGTGCTGCGGCGCTCGGCCGCCGCGGCCGGCGGCGAGTACGGCGAACTCGCCCTCGCCCCCCGGGCCGTGGAGCACCCGGAGTTCCCGGGCGCGACCGTCCGCACCCCGGCGCTGGTCAAGCTGGACGCCGACAAGCCGGACGACCGCGCGGTCTTCCGCGGCGAGTGCTTCGGCCCGGTCTCCTTCGCCGTCGCGGTCGAGAACACCGCCGCCGCCGTCGAGCTGCTGCGCGACACCGTCCGCACCCAGGGCGCGATGACCGCCGCCGCCTACACCACCTCCGCCGAGGTCGAGGCCGCCCTGGTCGAGGCCGCCCTCGACGCCGGCGTCTCGCTCTCCCTCAACCTCACCGGCGGGGTGTACGCCAACCAGACCGCCGCCTTCTCCGACCTGCACGGCACCGGCGCCAACCCGGCCGCCAACTCCGCCTACTGCGACGGCGCCTTCGTCGCCAACCGGTTCCGCACCGTGGAGATCCGTCGCCACAGCTGAGCCGCCACGACCGAGCCGGTGCCACCCTCCGGTGACCCCGTGCCTCCGGTCCCCGGCCACGCGCCGGGGACCGGAGATTCACAACGCCACTCCCGGGAAGCGATGATGGGGGCCGGGGAAACGCCACACACGGCGTCCAGCCGCTGTTCGAGCACCGGGAGCTGACACATGACCGAGAAGCAGACCGTCACCGACGTCATCGTGGTCGGCGCGGGGCCGACCGGCCTGCTGCTGGCCGGCGACCTCGCCGCGGCCGGCCTGGACGTCACCGTGCTGGAGAAGCGCGCCACCGAGTCCGGCCTCACCCGGGCCTTCGCCGTGCACGCCCGCACCCTCGAACTCCTCGACGCCCGCGGCCTCGCCGACGAACTCATCGCCACCGGCCGCCCGGTCGAGGCGCTGAAAGCCTTCAACCGGGTCCGGATCGACCTCGGCCACCTGCCGACCCGCTTCCCGTTCGTCCTGCTGACGCCGCAGTACCACACCGAACGACTGCTCCACGACCGGGCGGTGAAGGCCGGCGCGACCGTCCTGCGCGGCGCCGAGGTGACCGGCCTGCGGCAGGACCCCGAGGGCGTCACCGTCGAAACGACGCACGAGGGCGCCACCACCACCCACCGGGCCCGCTACGCGGTCGGCGCCGACGGCGTCCACTCCACCGTCCGCGACCTGCTCGGACTGCCCTTCCCCGGCGAGTCCGTGGTCGACTCGGTACTGCTCGCCGACGTCCGCCTGGAGCGCGAACCCGAGGACGGCATCGCCGCCGGCGCCGACGAGAACTGCTTCGCGCTGCTGGTGCCGTTCGGCGACGGCTGGTACCGCGTGCTCGCCCGGGACCGCGCCGAGCAGGTCCCGGACGGCACCGCGCCCGGCGCCGAGCTGCTCGCCGACATCACCCGCCGCGCCCTCGGCGAGGACTACGGACTGCACGACGTCCGCTGGAGCTCCACCTTCCACAGCGACGAGCGGCAGGTCCCCGACTACCGCTCCGGCCGGGTGTTCCTGGCCGGCGACGCGGCCCACTGCCACTCCCCGGCCGGCGGCCTGGGCATGAACACCGGCCTCCAGGACGCCGCCAACCTCTCCTGGAAGCTCGTCGCCGTCCTGCGCGACGGGGCCGCCGACACCCTGCTCGACAGCTACCAGACCGAGCGGCACCCCGTCGGCCGGGCGGCCCTGCGCGCCTCCGGCGCGATGATCCGGGTCGCGCTCGCCCAGTCCGCCGCCACCCGGGCACTGCGCGGGGCACTGGTCCAGGTGGCCGGGCGGGTCGACGCCGTGGTGGACCGGGGCGCCCGCACCGTCTCCGGCCTCGGCATCGCCTACCCCGCACCCAAGGACGCCCACCCGCAGGTCGGCAAGCGGGTCCCCGACCTGCGGCTGACCGGTCTCGAGCCGCCCCGCGAGGACGGGCCGGCCGCCCCGCAGCGGCTCTACGAGGCACTGCGGGCCGGAAGGTTCGTCCTGGTCAGCAATGACGAGATGGCGGCTGCCGAGCCGTGGCGGGAGCGCCTGGTCACGGTCGCCCCGGCCGACCCGCACGGCAAGCTGCGCGACACCGTGCTGCTGATCCGCCCGGACGGCTACACCGCCTGGGGCGCCGTCGACCCGGGCGCCGGCGAGCTGCGCGCCGCCCTCACCGAATGGCTCGGCGAGGCCTGACCCGCCCGCCCGGCCCGGGGGAGCGGCACGCCCTCCCGGGCCCGGGCGCCGGGCTCGGGCCGGCTACGCCCTGAGCATGAGCAGGGGGCTACGGCCGCGCCTTCTCGTAGTGCCGGGCCGCCTTGGCCCGGTTCCCGCACACGGACATCCGGCACCAGCGGCGCCGGCCGTTCTGCGAGGTGTCGAAGAAGTGCAGGATGCACGCCTCGTGCGCGCACTTCTTGATCCGCCCCGGCCCCTGCGCCAGCAGCCCCAGGAAGTCGTCCACCACCAGCCAGGCGGCCAGCCACCGCGGCTCGTCCACCTCGACCCGGTCCACCGGCCCGGCCGCCGAGGCCTCCCGCCGCACCCGCCCGTGCCGCAGGACCGCGTCCAGCCCGGCCAGCGCACCGGCCCCGGGCAGCCCGCCCGCGTCCAGCTCCCGGACGGCCGCCGAGACCGCCTCCCGGGCCTCCCGCAGGGCGTCGAGCCCGGCGCCGTCCGCCGGGCAGCGCCCGGCCAGCCCGGCGGTGGAGAGCCAGATCGCGTGGCCGTCCGGCTCGGCGAGCAGATCGTTCACCGGCTCACCGGCCCACCGCGTGTTCAGCAGGTCGAGCGCGAGCGGCTCGCCGAGCAGCGGGCGCGGGTCCCGCGGGTCTGCTGTCCGCTCGGTCATCGCGGCTCCCTCGTTCTCGGCCGGTCCCTCGTTCTCCGCCGGTCCTCGTTCCAGGCCGGTCCTCGCTCCAGGCCGGTTCCCGAGTCTACGTCGGGCCCCCGTCCCGGGACCCCTGGCCGGAACCTGCCGCCACCGGTCCGGAACGCACCACCCGGCCGGGAGAAGGCCCGTGTGTTTCCGCACTGTTCCAAGATCCCTAACCCTGCGGCCGACCGCCCGTGACCACTGTCATACGCACGACTGATGACGTAGCCTCTCGACCGTGCATAGGGTTCCCCACAGCTCGGCGAGGCCGTTGACGGCGCGTTCCGGCGCCGTTCCGGGTCTGCCGCACCCGCTCGGTGGGGAAGGTAACCACATGGCCTCACAGCATCCCCAGGACGCCCGACTCAGACTGGTCGGGCCGCGCCCTGACGCGGTCGCGCCCGCACCCCGGCCGCCCGTGCCCCCGCTGTCGCCCGCGCCGACCCCGGGGCGTCCCAGCCCGACCGGCGGCTTCGCCGACACCCTGCACGTGGCGATCGAGGCCAGCGGCCTCAGTCTGGACCGGATCCGCGCCGCCCTGGCCCAACGCGGCGTCAGGGTCAGTGTCACGACGCTGAGTTACTGGCGGCGCGGCCGCAGCCAGCCCGAGCGGGCCAGCTCGCTGCGCGCCGTCCACCTGCTGGAGGAACTCCTCGGTCTGCCGCACTCCACCCTGTCCGCGCTGCTCGGCCCGCCGCGCCCGCGCGGCCGCTGGGCGGCCACCGCGGGCGCCAGCCACCTGCGGCTCGAGGACGTCTGGCCGGGCGAGCAGCAGATCGCCGACGTCTTCGCCGAACTGGACGCGCCACCGACCGGCGAGCTGGAGCGGCTCTCCGTCCACGACTCGTACTTCGTGGACGCCGACCGGCGCGGCAACCTGCTGCGGATGCGCCAGGTGGTCCGCGCCACGGTGTCCGGGGTGACCCGCTGCCTGGTGGTGCACAAGGCCGACGAGGAGGCGACCGGCTGCCCGGAGATCACCGGCGTCCGGCACGGCCGGCTCGGCCGGGTGCGCCGCCGTCCGGACACCGGTCTGATCGTCGGCGAGGTGATGCTGGACCGCCCGCTGGGCCTCGGCGACAGCACGGTCTTCGAGTACGAGGTCGAGATCCCCTCCGGCGGCGCCGAGACGACGGAGTACAGCCGCCGCTTCGCCACGCCGGTGCGCGAGTACGTGCTCCAGGTCCACTTCGACCCGGCGACCGTGCCGGTGCACTGCGAGCGCTACGACCGCGACCCGGGCGCGGACGTCGACCGCCGCCGCGAGCAGCTCTGGATCGGCGCCTCCGCCAGCGCCCAGGTGCTCGCCCCCGACCAGCAGCCGGGCCACATCGGCGCCCGGTGGGAGTGGGAGTAGCCGCACCCGCCCCGGCGCCCTCTTCGCGCCCGCTCCTCGGCAGTCCGCACCCTCAAACTTGTCATGGTACAGCCATGCCCCGAATTTCTAACCGTTGAAACCGCCAGTACTGGTTGACCCTTCTCAAGGCTAACCACTATCGTCGTTAGCAACGGTTAGACAGCGGCGCCCCCGGGCGCCCTGACCACGGGAGTGATCAGGTATGTCCGGCACCACCAGCAGCACCCTGCAGACCGGCCACGTGGGCCTGAACGTCACCGACCTCGCGCGCTCCACCGACTTCTACCGGCGCGTCCTCGGGCTGGAGCTGGTCGCGGAGGGCACCGACCCCGAGCACCGCTACGCCTTCCTCGGCCGCGACGGCCGCCCGGTGCTCACGCTCTGGCAGCAGAGCGAGGGCGCCTTCGCCACCGCCGCCCCCGGCCTGCACCACCTCTCCTTCCAGGTCGACTCGCTCGACGAGGTCCGCGCCGCCGAGTCCCTGCTGCGCGAGCTGGGCGCCACCTTCGCCTACGACGGCGTCGTCCCGCACCGTGAGGGCGCCGCCTCCGGCGGGATCTTCTTCACCGACCCCGACGGCATCCGGCTGGAGATCTACACCCCGGCGGGCGTCGACGAGACCGGCGCCGAGGCCCCCACCGCCTCGGCCCCGACCTGCGGCTTCTTCTAGGAACACTTGGCGGAGCCGCAACTGGGGGCTCCACGAAGTGGGGCTCTACGAAGTGGGGCTCTGCGAACAGCGCCAGAACATCCCGCCCGGCCCGAGGGAGGCACCTGCCATGACCGCCACCGGCACCCCCTACCACCCCGGCGAACGGGCCGTTCAGGCCCGGGCCGGCCGCACCGACCGGGCCGACCACTCCGGGCGCGCCGTCGGCAGTACCGTCCCCGCCGTGGCCGCCCGCTTCCTGACCGAGCGGCGGATGCTGGTGGTCGGGGCGGCCGACGGCGACGGCCGGCTCTGGGCCACCCAGCTCAGCGGACCGGCCGGCTTCCTGCGGGCGCCCGACGAGCGGACGGTGACGGTGGCCGCGCACCCGGCCGAGGCCGACCCGCTGGCCGCCGCCCTGGCCCGCCCCGCCGAGGTCGGCACGGTGGCCCTGGACCCGGCCGCCCGGCGCCGGATGCGGGTCAACGGCCGCTCCGCACCGGACGGCCGGGGCGGCCTGGTGATCACCGCCGAGCAGGTCTACGCCAACTGCCCGAAGTACATCCAGCGCCGCCACCCGGTGGACCGCCCCGGGGCCGGGGCCCCGCGCCGGGTGGCGGCCGGCCCGCTGCTGAGCACCGCCCAGCAGCTGCTGCTGAGCACCGCCGACACCTTCTTCGTCGCCACCGCCGGCCCGGACGGCCGGACGGACGCCTCGCACCGCGGCGGCAACCCCGGCTTCCTGCGGGTCCTCGGCCCGGACCGGCTGCGCTGGCCCGACTACGCGGGCAACAACATGTTCATGACCCTCGGCAACCTCGAGTTCGACCCGCGGGCCGGACTGCTCGTCCCCGACTGGGAGACCGGCGGCGCGCTGCTGGTCACCGGCGAGGCCAGGACCGACTGGTCCGACCCGGCCGCCGCCGGCCTCCCGGGAGCCGAACGGGTGGTCGACCTGACCGTCACCGGCGTCGTCGAACTGGCCGACGCCACCCCGCTGGCCTGGACCGAACCCGAGTACTCGCCGGCCAACCCGCCCGCCTCCGCACGTCCCGTCAGCTGACGGCAAGGCAGTCCGCCGGACCGCCGGCACCGCCCCGGCGCCGACCGCCCACCCCTCCGCCGCGCCACGCCCGGGAACCGAAGCACCGTCACCCGCCCGGAGCAGCCCACCGCGCCGACCAGGTGTCCGCCTTGGGACTTTGGTCCGGATGACACCCGGTGTCGCCCTGGGAAGGAATGTGCTGTCGCGCCGTCAGCGGACCGACGGACACCCTCCCCCACCAGGAGAAGGAGGCGGAGCATGACGAGAACCGGCCGACCGGCCCCGTTGCTGCGGTTCGACGAGGTCGAACCGGACGACGACTGCATATGCGGGGGCTGCGCCGCCCGCCGCCGCGCCCGGCTGCACGCCGCACCGGTGCACGAGGGCGGCCACGCCGCGGCCCGCAGCGTCCGCCGCCGGGCCGCCGTCCTGATGGCCGCCGTCGGCACCGCACTGGGCGGCGGCGCGGCCGGCGCGGCCGGCGCGGCGCCCGTCCCGGCCCCGACCCCCGGCGGCCCGGCCGCCCCCCGCGTCGACACCCCGCAGGGCGAGGTCGGCGGCCTCTACGGCGAGAGCGCCACCGACGACCGGACCGCCGCCGCCCAGCCGGTCACCCGGGCCTCGATCATCGAGCGGGCGCAGCGCTGGGTCGACCAGAAGGTCCCGTACAGCATGAGCCGCTACTGGTCGGACGGGTACCGCCAGGACTGCTCCGGCTTCGTCTCGATGGCCTGGGGGCTCGGCAGCAGCCAGACCACCTGGACCCTGCCGGACTTCGCCGAGCGGATCACCAAGGCCGAGCTCCAGCCGGGTGACGTCCTGATCCACAACGACCCGGCCAGCCCCCGGAGCGGCTCGCACGTCACCGTCTTCGGCGGCTGGACGGACTCCGCCCGTACCCGCTACACGGCGTACGAGCAGACCTCCCCGGGCGCCACCAAGCGCGCGACCCCGTACGCCTACTGGTCCAACTCGGCCACCTACCTCCCGTACCGCTACAAGGCGCTCACCACCGGTGGGGGGAGCAGCGACGGCGCCGCGGCCACGGCCTTCCCGGGGGCCGACAAGTTCGGTCCGGGCGCGAACAACGCCTATGTGACCAGGCTGGGCGAGATGCTGGTGCGGCGGGGCGGCGGCCGGTTCTACACCGAGGGGCCGGGGCCGCGCTGGAGCGAGTCGGACCGGCGGGCCACCGAGGCGTTCCAGCTCGCGCAGGGCTGGCGCGGCGGCGAGGCGGACGGCCTCCCGGGCAAGGACACCTGGGACTACCTGGTCAACGGCAAGGGCCGGGACATCGACGGCGCCGCCCCGCTGCCCCCGGCTCCGTCCCCGCCGCCGGCCCCGGCCCCCGCCCCGTCCACGCCGCCAGGGCCCGGCGGTACCTCGCCGGCCTTCCCCGGCCCCGGCGCCTTCGGCCCGGGTGCGGTGGGCGGCCAGGTCGAGCAGCTCGGCGTTCGACTGGTCCTCAAGGGCTTCGGCGCCGCCTACGTGGAGGGCCCGGGCCCGCACTGGACGGATGCCGACCGGGGCAGCGTGCGGGCGTTCCAGGAGGCCATGGGCTGGAGCGGCGCCGAGGCCGACGGCTGTCCCGGGCCGGACACCTGGCGGCTGCTGTTCTCCTGACCCGGACCGACCGGCCACCGCCCCCAACACGGCGAGCGGCCCGGCCCGCCCGTCGACCACTCGGCCACCCGTCGACCACTCGGCCCACCCGTCGACCGGGTCAGACCGTGCCGCCGGGCGGTCGCCCCGACATCCAGTGGAAGAGCCCCATCGCCACGCTGGTCGCCAGGTTGAAGCTGGAGACCCCGGGCCGCATCGGCACCGCGACCAGCCGGTCGGCCCGCGCCCGCAGCTCCGCCGAGACGCCGTGCCGCTCGGTGCCGAAGGCGAGCACCGCGTCGTCCGGGAAGGCCGTCTCCCGGATGTCGGTGCCCTCGGGGTCCAGCACGTGGAGCGGACCGGCCGGCAGCTCCGGCAGGGTCAGCCGCTCGACGGCGGTGGCGAAGTGCAGGCCCGCGCTGCCGCGGAGGACGGCGGGGTGCCAGGGGTCCAGTTCGCCGGTGGTGACCACGCCGGCCGCACCGAAGCCGGCCGCCAGCCGGATCACGGCGCCTACGTTGCCCAGGTTGCGCGGGTTCTCCAGCAGCACGACGGGCGCCGGCCGGGGCCGGACGGCCAGGGCGGCGCGGTTGGCCTCGGCGGTCGGGCGCACGGCCAGGGCGACCACGCCGGTCGGGCTCAACCGGGGTGCGAGCGTGCGCAGCGCGGCCTCCGGGAGCTCGACGGCCAGGGCGTCCAGTGCCGGGGCGACGTCCGGGGCCAGTTCGGCGGCCAGTGCCAGCAGCGCGGCCCGGTCGGCGGTCAGCACCTGCCGGACGGCGCCGCCGAACCGCAGCGCGTGCTTCAGCGGGTGGAAGCCGTCCAGCAGGACCGCTCCCGGTTCCTCGGCGCAGGCCCGCCAGGCGCGCAGCAGTTCCTCGTTCATCCCACCCACTCTGCCATCCCCGCGGGGGCCGTCCCCTCCCGGCGGTCCCAGCCGGTCCCAACCGGTCCGCACCGCCCCCGCACCGCCCCCGCACCCCCGGCTCAGCGCCCGGTGGGCTCCGGCTCGCGCCGCTCGGCGGAGCCCGCTGTGCCGCCGCCCCGCAGCGCCCGCTCCAGGTCCTTCAACGCCTGCAGCAGCAGTCTGGTCCCGGCCCGCACCACGTCCCGCTGCACTCCGGGCGGCGCGTCGGAGAGCCGCCGCTCCAGCCGGTCCTGGGCCTCCCGGACGGCGCCGAAGTCCACCGGCTGCCCGGTCAGCAGCGCGCCCGCCGCCAGCGCGGTGGCCAGCCGGAGTTCCTCGGCGAACTCGGCCGCCCCCGGCACCGGCTCGGCGTCGGGCCCGGGCAGATGGGCCTCCAGCAGGACGGCGACCCGCCCGAGGTGGCCGACCGCCGCCCGGGCCCGGTCCAGCTGGCGGCGGCTGACCCCGGGCAGGCCGGAGGCGTGCCGGCCGGGTTCGGCGTCGGCGCGCTGCATCGCCTGGAGCAGTTCCGAGCGCGCCTCCCGGGAGTCCAGCAGCGCGCCGCGCACCTCCCGCCCGCGCGGGGCGGCCGGCCGCTCGTAGACGGCGAGCGCCTCGGCCGTGTACCGCCCGGCGGCGGCCAGCCACTCGGCCAGCCGTTCTCCGAGCCTGGCGGTCTGCCAGGTGGGGAAGAGCGCGTAGACGAACAGGGCCACCGAGCCGCCGAGCAGTGTGAGGCCGACCCGTTCCACGGCGGTGACCAGCGGGTTCCCCTCCTGGAGCCCGAGCAGGAAGACCACGTAGGAGGAGATGCAGGCGGTGATCACGGCGTAGCCGGTGCGGAAGGTCAGATAGGCGCCGCCGATCGAGAGCACGGCGAGCGCGGCCAGCACCCATTCGCCGGGTCGCGCCAGCTGCACCACCAGGGTGGAGACCGCCACCCCGGCGACCGTCCCGGCCAGCCGGGCCACGCCCCGGCTGTAGGTCTGGGCGAAGTCGGGGCGCATCACCATGGCGGCGGTCATCGGCGCCCAGTAGCCGTGCTCGAAGCCGGCCAGCCGGGCCAGCAGGTAGGCGGCGGTGACCACTCCGGCCAGCCGGACGGCGTGCTGGAAGACCGCCGAGTGCGGGCGGAACTGCCGCCGCACCGCGCGCAGCGCCGTCGGCAGCATCCGGATCAGCGGCGGCTTGCGCAGTGTCCCGCCGGGTTGGACGACGGGGGTGTCGATGGTGTCCTCGGCGCCCCGGTCGAGCGCGTCGGCGGCGCCGCGGAGCAGTCCGGCCAGCCGGCGTGCGGCGCGGCGGGCGGCGCCGCGCAGTTCCGGGCCCTCGGTCCGGGCGACGAGGGTGAGGGCCGGGGCGGAGGAGGGCAGCCGGAGCGGGTCGCCGGTGCGGACCGCCCGGGCGAGCGCGTCCATCGCCTCGGCGGCGGCCGCCAGTACCTCGCGGGCCCGGTCGCGTTCGGGGCCCTCCTCGGGGGCGCCGACCTTGGGGTCGGCGATCGCCGCCAGGGTGGGCCTGATCCGTTCGGCGAGGCCGCGCAGGCCGCGCAGTTCGGGCGGGCGGTTCCGGTCCTGCCAGGGGGTGAGCGCGGCGGCGTGCCGGGCCGTCATGAACGGGGCCGGGTCGATGTGCGCGGTCGGGTCCTGGCGCAGCCGCCGGGCGTAGTCGGCGAGTTCGGCGTAGGTGTCGGCGAGCGCCTCGCGTTGGGCGGTCCAGCTGCCGATCGGCCAGACGGTGATGACCAGGGCCTGGACGACGCCGCCGAGCGCGCAGACCAGTCCGTGGCCGAGCGCGGTGAGCGCGCTGACGGGGAGTTGGACCACGATCAGCATCACCGAGAGGGTGTTGGCGGCGACGATCCCGGCGGTCGGCCCGATCGCCCAGGTGAGTCCGGCGCCGAAGGCCCAGACCGCGAGCAGTACGGGGAAGGCTCCGGGGACTCCGACCGCGAGGTAGCCGAGGAAGGTGCTGACGCCGAGTCCGGTCCCGGCGGCGACGGCGAGTGTGGCCCGGGGCCGGAAGCTGCGCTGGAAGGTCGCGGTGCCGGCGATGAACGCGCCCATCGCGGCCGAGGTGGCGAGCCGGGCGTCGCCGAGGGCCAGGGTCGGGAAGAGCACCAGGGCGACGGCGAGCGCCCCGCGTACCGCCCGTTTGGGGTCGGTGAGCGCCCGGTCGACGGTCAGTCCGGTCCGCGCGGTGTCTCGAAGTGCGGCGAACCAGGACATAGCGGTCAGCTTAGTGGTGCCCTTCGCAGCCGGATCCGCGCGACCCGCGCCCCGAGCCAGCACAGCGCCGCCGTCGGCAGGAAGACCGCGTCCGCCGCGATCATCGCCAGTGAGAACACCGGCAGCCCGAGCAGCACCGCGATCCCGAGGTGCTCGGCCATCATCACCACCAGCAGGGCGTTCTTGACCCTCCGGTCGACCAGCGCGAACGGGAAGCCCACCTGGAGCAGCACCGTCCCGTAGGAGATCAGGAACACCGGCAGCAGCGCCCCGCCGACCAGCCCGGACAGCTCCGGCCAGGGCGTGAAGTAGTCCAGGCGCAACGGGTAGTACAGGGCGGTGCCGTCCTGCCAGCGCGAGCCCTGCACCTTGTACCAGCCGGCCGTGGCGTAGATCAGCACCACCTCGACGGCGATCACCAGCATCGCGCAGTTGTGCACCATGGTCGCCAGCGCGTCCAGCACCGCCCGGGTCTCGCCCCGCGGTGCCAGCCGGTCGGCCAGCCACCACAGTCCGGCGACCGCCCACAGCCCCCAGAACAGCGGCGCCCAGCCGACGTACGGGAAGCCCGGGGTCGTCCAGTCCAGGCTGGTCCCGGCGAAGCCGCCCAGCTGGCAGACCAGCAGCAGTGCGCCGAGCAGCGTCCAGAGCGGCACCCCGCTCCGCCCGTGCTCGCCCCGGTGGGCGTCCAGCGACCACACCTGGGCGCACCGGGTGAAGACCAGGTAGATCGCCATCAGGTGGACGATGTTGTCGCCGCCGTCGCCGAGGAAGACATTGCGGTTCTGCAGCGACAGCACGGTGACCAGGAACAGCACCGTGCTCGCCCTGGTCCGCCAGCCGAGCAGCACGGCCAGCGCGGCGAGCACGGCCAGGTGGTAGACCAGCTCGAACCAGAGCCGCCCGTCGAACCAGGGCAGCACGGTCAGCGCCCGGTTGTCGGCCAGCAGCTGCTGGGCCAGGTCGGTCGACCAGGGCGAGGTGTCGCCGTACAGCAGCCGCCGGTTGGGCCACTCCCGCAGCAGGTACGCCAGCCAGACCAGCCCGAAGCCGATCCGCACCGTCGCCGCCTGGTACCGCCCGAGCACCCGCCCGGTGAACACCGCGACGGCCCGGCGGGCGAGTCCGGCCGGGCCGGGCCGGCGAGTACCGGCGGGCGCTCCGGCCGCCTCGGGGCCGGGCTGCCGGGGGATCCCGGCCACCACCGCCGCCGCCACGGCCGCCACAGCGGCCACGTCCTCGGCCGTCTGCCCGGCCGGAGCCGCCAGGCCAGCGCCTCCCGCGCCGCCCGCCACGCCCGCGCCGCCGGACCCGCCGGGCACCGCCGCGCTCACCGCAGCCCCCGCAGGTCGCCGGCCTTCACCGGCCACCAGGGCAGCTCCCGCACCTTCGGCGCGCCGGGCGCCGCCTCGTCGCTCCACGCCGGCGGCGCGACCGTCGTACTGGTCACCCGCAGCTCGACCGCGACCACCGGCCGCCCGTCCACGCTCGGGCCGATCCGCTGCACCGCGATCCGCTTCAGGTACTCCTCGGCGAGCCGGCCGCGCGGATTGGTCGTCGACTCGTCCTGGGCGCTGTGCGAGCCGTCGTAGAAGTCCCACGCGCGTCGCAGCAGGTTCTGGTCCGCGTGGCTGGGCGCCGGATTGCCCCGGATCGCGGCGATGTCCCGCGCGGTCAGCCCGACCCACTCGTGGATCCGTGCCTCCCCGTCCGGCGACTCGGTGCGCACCCGGGCGTCCACGGCGATGTTCTGCTGCAGCGGATTGGGCGCGAACAGCTTCCAGTTCTGCTCGAACTCCGGATAGATCAGGCCGTCCACCTGCTCCCGGTACTCCCGGGACAGCGAGTTGGCGGGCGCCACATGCAGGAAGACCGCACCGAGGAACAGCCCGGTGGCGCCGGTCAGCAGGGCGCCGGCCGCCCCCAGGACGACCCGCGCGGGCGTCGACCAGGGCCGGCGGACGGGCGGCGGGTCCGTACTCTCGGCCATGAACTCCCCCGGGGACGGGTGGGGCCGGCACCGCGCCGGCCCGGTCGCGCGCCCATCCTGCCCTACTCCCCGGGCCGGAGGGATCCCCCGGGCCTCAGCCGGTCCTCAGCCGGTCCACTCCGGCTCCGACGCCGCCGCCCGCGCCGCGAGCACCGCCCGCCGCCGCCGGCGCAGCACCGGCAGGGCGATCAGCAGCAGCAGCCCGCCGACCCCGGCGGCCGCGATGGCCGCCGTCGAGTGGCCGGCCGCCAGCAGCAGCTCACCGCCCAGCTCGGCCGCCAGCACCGACCCCGAGAACAGCAGCACCGAGCGCCGCAGCGCCGCGAGTGCCGCGACGACCCCGGCCGGCACCTCCTCGGCCACGGCCGACCCGGCCCCGTCCTCCCCGCTCATGTTCCCCCCGTCGTCCGTTCCCCCGGACACGCCCTACAGCCGGGCACGCCCTACAGGACGAAGGCGTCCTGCCCGCCGCTGCTCACCATCGGGCGGCCCGCGCCATCCCAGGCGTACATCCCGCCGTCGACGTTGACCGCCTCCCGGCCGTTCTGCACCAGGTACTGGACGACCTGCGCGGAGCGCCCGCCGACCCGGCAGAGCACGTACAGCTTCTCGTCCGGCAGCTCGCCGAGCCGGGCGACGACCTCGCCGATCGGGATGTGCAGCGCGCCCGCCACGTGTCCGGCGTCCCATTCGTCCTGCTCCCGGACGTCCAGCAGGGCGGCGTCGGCGGGCACGGCGGCGGCGTCGATGGTGGGGATCTGCGCGAACATCGTCTGGTTCTCCTGGGCTTCGGGATCGGCGCCGTCATTGTCCCCCACCGGGCGGCCTCCGAGCAGCCCTTCCAGCTCGGCCTGCTGGGCGGCGGCCCTGGCCAGCAGCTGCTCGGCCAGCTCGGCCAGCAGCCCGTCCGGGTCCTGCGGGGCCAGCGCGAGCAGCTCGCCCATCGCGCTGCGCTCCAGCCTGACCTGCTCGGCGGCCAGCTCGCCGATCCGCCCGGTCAGCCACTCCAGCCGGCGGCGCAGCCAGCCGAGCCGGTCGGGGGAGTCGGGCGTGGGCGCGGCCTCGGGCGCGGTGGACCACTCGGCGGACAGCGTCTCCAGGGCGCCGGTGTCGCCGTAGGCGTAGGCCTCGTTGACCCGGGCCAGGAACGCCGCCCGGCGCTCCTGCTCGGCCGGGTCGGTGGACAGGTCGGGGTGGGCCCGGCGCACCAGCTCGCGGTAGATCCGCTGGGCGTCCCGGCCGGGGCGCACCCGGACCGGCGCGGGCGGCGGCGGGGCGTCCTCCCGCTCCTGGACGCTGTCGAACAGCGCGTCCAGGTCCGGCATGTCGTCCACCCGCTGCCGCGCCTCGTGGGCCCGCCGGAGGTCGTCGGGGAGCCCGGTGCGGGCGGCCACGGCCTCGGCCAGCAGCGCGTCCAGCTCGTCCAGCCGGGCGTAGAGCGGCCCCAGCAGCTGATGGTGGATCAGCGCGAAGTTGTCGATCTCGACGCGCAGCGTCCGCACGTCGACGTCCATGGTCAGCCAGGCGAGTTCGGCGGCCTCGACCCGCTCCTCCAGCTCCCCCTGCTGCGGGTCCGTCCAGCGGACGGGGATCTGCGCGGTCACCTCTGGCCTCCGTCTCCTGCTGTCCGGTGCGGGGCCGGCCGGGCCCGTGCTGCGACCCTACCGCCCGGGCCCGGCCCGGCCTGCGGGCCGGACGGGGAGTGCGGAGGGGCGCACGGTGTGTGACACGCAACTGATACCGAGGAATCTCTTCGTTTCGCTATCGAGTCCCGGCCCGTCCGTGCTTCGCTGGTATCCGCACAGCATGCCTTCCTCCGGAGAACCGGCCGTCTCCAGGCGTGGCGGCCAGGCGGGAGCAGACCGAATCCATGGTGGACGACCCCAACTCCACACCGCGTCCGACGGGCACCGCTCCGGAGCCCGGCACCACATCGGGTGACCAGCCGTCGGGGGTGGTCGCCCTGGTCCGGCTCGCCGTCGTACTGGTCGACCGCGAGGGGCGGATCGGCCAGTGGAACCGGGCCGCCGAGGAGCTGTTCGGACACCGCGCCGAGGCCGTCCACGACCGGCCGGCCGCCGGCCTGCTGCCCGTCGCCGGGCCGCGCGGCGTGCCGGGCCGGACCGGGCCCGGCGCCACCGGCCGCCGCCGCGACACCTTCACCACCCTCACCGAGCTGACCTCGGACGGCGCCGCCTGGGCGGGACAGCTGCCCGTGGTCGACCGCGAGGAGCACCCGCGGGACGTGTTCTGGTGGGCCTACCCGCTGGACGGCCCGGCCGGCCGGCTGCTGGCCCTGGCCGCCGACGCCCGCCCGCTGCGCTCCGCCGGCCCCCGGCTGGCGCTCGGCGAGCGGCTGCTGCCGTTCGCCGCCGCTCCGGGCGCCCTGGGCGGCTTCCACCGGCTCTCCGCCGCGCTGGGCACCGTCGGCCGGCCGGTCCCCGAACCGCTCGCCGCCGCACTGCCCGGCGCGGCCGAGCGCCGCGGGCCGCTGCTGGCCGTGCTCACCCGGGCCGGACTGCCGGCCCTGCGGCTGGACCCGGGCACCGTGCTGCCGCTCCACCCGGCCGACCGGACGGCCGGCACCGCCCACGCGGCGGCCGGGATCGGCCGCCGCTACCCGACCGCTCAGCAGCGCTCCGCCAGGCTCGGCCCGCCGGCCCCGCCCGAGCAGTCCGCGCCCGGACGCCGTCCCGTCGTCCCGTCGCCCGCCCAGCTGCCCGTCCAACTGCCCGCCCAGCTGCCCGCCCAGCGCGAGGCCGCGGCCGCACCGGCCGCCGCGGACCGGGCCGCCCGCGCCGATCTCCCCGCGGGCGAGCTCATGACCGGCGGCGTCCCGGCCGCGCCGAGAGGAGGCACCACCATCGAGCAGACCACCGTCGGACCGGCCGCCAACGGACACCGGCTCCACCCGGTCGACCCCACCGCAGCGCCCGCACCGGCCGCACCCACCGCAGCGCCCGCACCGGCCGCACCCACCGCACTGGCCGCACCGGCCGCACCGACCGGAGCGGCCACCGTCCTCGTCCCCGCCGCCGCGGCCCCGCCCGGACCACCGGCCGGCCGGTTCGGCCCGTTCCTGACCAACGGCCACGCCGGCGAGCAGCTGGCCCTGCTCAACGAGGTCGGCGGCAAGGTCGGCACCACCCTCGACCTCGACTTCACCGCCCAGGAGCTGTGCCGGGTCCTCGTCCCCCGGGTCGCCGACTTCGCCTGCGTCGACCTCGTGGACGGCCTGATCTCCGACTCCGAGCTGCCCGCGGCCCGCCCCGACGACGACACGATGCTCCGCCGGGTCGCCCTGGCCCGCAACGAGTCGGCAGGACAGTGGGACCACGTGCTCGCCGAGGGCTCGCTGCTCGCCATGCCCCGCCGCACCCCGCCCGGCATGGCCCTCCAGCTGAACCAGCCGGTCCTGGTCCCGGTGGTCACCCGGGACGTCGCGGTCGACTACGCCGCCGCGCTCGGCGGCCCCGAGCTCGTCCCGGTGGTGTCCGGCCGCTCGATGCTGGTGGTGCCGCTCTCCGCCCGCGGCACCGTGCTCGGCATCCTCAAGCTGCTCCGGCTCCCCGACCGGGACCCGTTCGACGAGAGCGACGCCGCCACCCTCAAGGAGCTGGCCGCCAGGGCCGCGCTCTCGCTCGACAACGCCCGGCTGCACCGGGCCGAGTCCCGGGTCGCCACCACCCTCCAGCGCTCGATGATCCCGACCCGCCCGCCGCAGATCCCCGGCGTCCAGATCGCCCACCGCTACCTGCCCGGAGACTCCCGGGCCGAGGTCGGTGGCGACTGGTTCGACGCGATCCAGCTGCCCGGCAGCCGGGTCGCGCTGGTGGTCGGCGACGTCATGGGCCACGGCATCCACTCGGCCGCCGCGATGGGCCGCTTCCGCACCGCGATGCAGACCCTGGCCGCACTCGACCTGCCGCCCGGCCAGCTGCTGCGCCATCTGGACAACCTGGCCCACAAACTCGGCGACGACCATCTCGCCACCTGCCTGTACGCGGTCTACGACCCGATCAACCGGACCTGCGAGCTGGCCAGCGCCGGCCATGTGCCGCCGGTCCTGGTCCACCCGGACGGCACCGGCGAGCTGCTGGAGATCCCGGCCGGCGCCCCGATCGGGGTCGGCGGGGTGCCGTTCGTCGCCAAGACCATCGACGTCTCGGACGGCTCGATGCTGGTGCTCTGCACCGACGGCCTGGTCGAGGTGCGGGGCGGGGACATAGGAGCGGGGCTGGCCGCGCTCTGCGGCAATCTGATCGACCCCCGGCAGAGCCCGGAGGAGGCCTGCGACGTGGTCCTGGAGCGGCTGCACTCCGACGACCGCAAGGACGACGTCGCGCTGCTGGTGGCCCGCTTCGACGGGGTCGCGCCGAGCGAGGTCGCCACCTGGGACCTCACCGTCGACCAGCGCGAGGTCGGCCGGGCCCGCGCCCTGGTCCGCGAGCAGCTGGCCGCCTGGCACCTGGAGTCGATCGGCGACACCGTCGTGCTGCTGGTCAGCGAGCTGGTCACGAACGCCGTCCGGGTGGCCCGGGACCGGGTCCAGCTCCAGCTGATCCGGGTGGACAAGCTGCTGGTCGAGGTCAGCGACGACAACCACAACCTGCCGTCGCTGGAGCCCGCCGAACAGCTCGGCGAGACCGGCCGCGGCCTCACCCTGGTCACCAAGCTCGCCGAACGCTGGGGCACCGCCCGCAAGGCGGTCGGCAAGGTCGTCTGGTTCGAACTGCCGCTCTGAACGCCGCTCCGAACGCGGCGCACGCCGTACACACCGCGCACGCCACGCGCGCCGCGCAGCCGTGAACGACAGGAGCCCGCGGACCGTCCGGTCCGCGGGCTCCTCGTGCGTACTGCTCGGGTGCGGTCCTCGCGCCCGTTACGGCACAGCCGCGCCGGCCGGGGTGCGGCGGCGGACATCGGCGGCCGCCGCCTCCAGCGAGGCGGTGGCCGTCGCCACCACGGCCGCCGCGCCGACCCCGGCCAGCACCCGCGGCCAGAAGTCCCCGAACACCTCCACCGAGACCGCGATCAGCATCGCCGCCATCACCGCGACCACGTGCTCCATCCCGGCCAGGTTCGGCAGCACGACCGCCTCGCCGACCATGGTCGCCACGACCAGCCCGGCCGTGAACCAGGCCCGGCAGCGGAACGCGATGCAGATCGCCAGCGCCACCACCGCGGCCGAGGGCCCGGTGTCCCGCACGTGCGCGACCCACTTGGGGAAGCCGAAGGCGTGGTCCGGGCCGATCGCCACCCCGACCCGGGCGAACAGCGTCCCGGCGAGGGTGCAGGTGTAGGCGACCACCAGGGTCAGCCGCCGGCCGAGCACGATCTCGGCGATGCCGAAGACCACGAAGACCTGCGCCAGCGCCCCCCACACCGGCAGGTCCAGGGCCGGCACGTACAACGACAGCGGCGTGCGCAGCAGCGAGACGTCCAGCGGCAGCGCCGCCTTGACGACGCCGATCCGGGTGACGAAGTGCTCGCCGCCCGGAAGGTGCTGGACGATGCTGAACAGCAGGATCAGGCAGGTCGCCGCGGTGGCCAGTGGAACGGCCGCGAACTTCTTCCGCGCGACCTGCTCCCGGACCGTCCCGAACAGCGCTCCCCACTCGGCGACAGCGGCCTCTTTGGCAATAGCCACCGGCCCCTTTCGCACGCCCCCCGCGTGGGTCCTCCGCTTCACAACCGGTTCTCCGAATCCCCGTTGGCGCAAGCGCCTTCTCGACTACCCCCACATTAGAAGCCGGTTAACGAATCCACATCGGCAATTGTGCGGATCCGAGTCATCCTCAAGGGGGAGAAACAACCATGAGATCCCCCCGGACGGGTGCCCGGCCCCTCCGCCCCCCGGCGGAGGGCTACCCCTTCCCGCCCTGTGCCGCCACCGGCACCCGGGGTTCCGCGCCGGACGGCCCCCGGTGCCGGCGACGGAACAACGCGGGCAGGCTCGGTGCGGTGATGAAGCCCTCGGCCCGGGCACTGGCGATGCCGATCCGCGGAATCTCGCTGCTCTTCTCGAACAGCAGATAACGCGGTTCCCAGATCGGCCGGTACTTGGCGTTGGCCCGGTAGAGCGATTCGATCTGCCACCAGCGCGAGAAGAAGCCGAGAACGGAACGCCAGAGCCGCAGCACCGGCCCCGCCCCGAGCTTCGAACCCCGCTCGAAAACGGAACGGAACATGGCGAAGTTCAGCGAGACCCTGGCCAGGTTCACCTCACGGGCGCGCTGCAGGAGTTCGATCACCATGAACTCCATCAGGCCGTTCTCGGTGTCCCTGGCCCGGCGCATGAGGTCCAGCGAGAGCCCGTCCGCGCCCCACGGCACGAAACTGAGCAGGGCCTTCAACTCGCCCTCGGCGTCGTGGCACTCCAGCATCACGCAGCGCCCGTCGCCCGGGTCGCCGAGCCGGCCCAGCGCCATCGAGAAGCCACGCTCGGTCGCGCCGTCGCGCCACTGGTCGGCCTTGGCCACCAGCTCGGCCATCTCGTACTCGGGGATCTCCTCGTGGCGGCGGATCCGCACCGTGTAGCCGGCCCGCTTGACCCGGTTGTACGCCTGGCGCACCACCCGCATCGCCCGGCCGTCCAGCGAGAACTCGTCGAGTTCGACGATCGCCTCGTCACCCAGCTCCAGCGCGTCCAGCCCGTGCCGGGCGTAGATCACCCCGGCCTCCTCGGAGGCGCCCATCACGGCCGGCGCCCAGGCGTGCTCGCGGGCCTCGGACAGCCAGGCGTCGATCGCGCCGGGCCAGGCCTCGGGGTCGCCGATCGGGTCGCCGGAGGCCAGCGAGACGCCGCCGACCACCCGGTAGGTGACCGCCGCCTTGCCGCTCGGCGAGAACATCACCGCCTTGTCCCGGCGGAGCGCGAAGTAGCCCAGCGAGTCCCGCTCGCCCTGCTTCTCCAGCAGCCCCCGGATCCGCGCCTCGTCCTCCGCGGTGAGCAGCTCCGTGTCCCGCGGGCTGCGGAAGGCCACGTAGAAGACCAGCACGAAGAACACCGCGCCCATCACGTTGATGACCGTGTCCACCCAGGTCGGCACGAGGATCACGGAGCGCAGGTGCTCGGTGGCATCGATGGTGATCATCCGGCCGACCGAGTAGCGGAACATGTCCCAGAAGTCGGCGGCGCCGGCCAGCTCGTTGGTCAGGGCCACCAGGGCCGCACCGACCACCCCGCCGAAGCCCAGGACGGCCACGAAGGTGGCCGCGGCGGTCTTCGGGTTGGAGCTGTCGCCCTTGGAGGTGAACTCCTTCCGGCCGATCAGCAGCGCCAGGACGAACCCGCAGGTCAGCACGGTGGAGACGTAGTTCAGCGGGTGCTTGGTGAAGTTTCCGCCGGGCAGCGTCATGGCGAGCAGGTAGAGCAGCGCGAACAGCCCGGCCAGCGCGGTGTTGAAGATCCACGCGGCCCGCTTGCGGCGCCGCATCGTGATCGCCAGGAAGACCGAGAGCACCGCGCTGCTCAGTCCGGCGGTCATCAGGTAGGGGGTGAAGTACTCGTTCTTGTTGTGCGTCTCGACCTGGTCCCGGAAGGGCGCCAGGACCACGGTGACGACATTCAGCAGGGCGATCAGCCGCAGGTACCAGATCGTCGCCGTGGCGGCGCGCGGGCGCCAGCGCGCCATGAGGGCGCCGGACCGGGATCCGGGTCCGGTGGGGGAGGTGGACGGCTCCGGCTTCACAGTGGACGACACAGCTCAATTCCAAACGATCAGATGGTGGGCCGCATCCGCACACGACCCGGCTGGACGCCCACCCCGGCCGCGGACCGACCGAACGGCAGCCGATTCCCATGGTTCCCCACCGTCGGTGAGAATCGCGTGAACCAGGTAGCGGATTCACACCCCCGCCGTTCGGCGGGGTTGCTCCGGGAGGCCGGGCCCGGCGGAGCCGCCGGTCAGGCCCTACTCTCGATTCCAGTCATGCGGACCGGCCCGACCCGGCCGCCGAACCGAGGAGAGACCATCACCACCACCCGCGTGCTGATCGTGGACGACGAGATCCTGGTCCGGTCCGGGCTGGGCCTCATCGTCGGCTCCGCCCCCGACCTGGAGGTGGTCGGCGACTGCTCGGGCGCGCAGAGCGAGGACTACGTCCGGCGGCTGCGTCCGCACGTGGTGCTGCTCGACATCCGGATGCCGGACCTGGACGGCATCTCGGTGCTCCGCCGGCTGCGGGCCCTGCCCGACCCGCCGGCCGTGGCGATGCTGACCACCTTCGACACCGAGGAGCACATCGGCACCGCGCTGCGGGCCGGCGCCTCCGGCTTCCTCCTCAAGGACACCGCCCCGGACCAGCTGGTGCACGCCGTCCGGGTGCTCGCGGCCGGCGGCAACATCCTCTCCCCGACCGTGACCCGCACCGTGATCGGCGGCTATGTCGACGGCGGCGGCCCGGACGCCGAGGCGGCGACCCTGGCCCGCACCCTGACCGGCCGGGAGCTGGACGTGCTGGCGCTGCTGGGCGAGGGCCTGTCGAACGCCGAGATCGCCGACCGGCTGTTCCTCGGCACCGGCACGGTGAAGGACCACATCAGCGCGATCCTCGGCAAGCTCGGCGCCGCCAACCGGGTCCAGGCGGCCGTCGTCGCCCACCGGGCCGGGCTGGTCCGGCCGAAGCCGAGCGACGGGGCATGAGCGACCCCTCTCCCGCACGACGCCTTCCGGCCAAGTTCACCGCGCCCTGGCTGATGCTCCTGCTCCCCGCCGTCTACTCCCTGGTGGACGCCGCTCTGGTGGCCCGCGGCGCCCCGCTCTGGCAGACCCTGCTGTCGGTCCTGGCCGCCGTCGCGCTGCTGTGGCGGCGCCGCTTCCCGGTCACCGTGCTGCTGCTGACCATGCCCGGCAGCTACCTCGACGACATCTGGCTCGCCCCGATCACCGCCGTCTACACGGTGGCGGCCGAACGCCCCCACACCCGGGTGGTGATCCCCTGCGCCTCGCTCTTCGCACTGGTGGAGTTCTTCCACTGGCCGCTCTCCGAGCAGTCCTTCGAACCGACCCGGGACACCGCGCTCTACGCCATCCAGTCCGTGATGCTCGCGGCGGGCCCGGCCGCCACCGGTCTGCTGTCCCGGACCAGGCGCGAGCTGGCGGCCCGGCTGGACGAGCTCACCCGGGGACAGGCCAGGGAGAGCCGGCTGCTGGCCGAGCGGGTGCTCAGCGAGGAACGCGGCAGGCTCGCCCGGGAGATGCACGACGTGGTCTCGCACCAGGTCAGTCTGATCAGCATCCAGGCGGGCGCGCTCCAGGTCTCCACCGCAGACCCGGCGGCCTCGGGTGCCGCGTCGACCATCCGCGAACTGTCCGTGCGCACCCTGGAGGAGCTGCGGCAGATGGTCGGCGTGCTGCGGGCCGGCGGGCCGAGGACCGGCACCCCGCTGGCCCCGCAGCCCAGGCTGGCCGATCTGCCCCGGCTGATCGAGGAGAGCGGACTGGCCGCCGACGCCGAGCTGGCCCCGGGCGACCGCCCCTGGCCGGAGGCGGTCGAGCGGGCCGCCTACCGCACCGTCCAGGAGGCGCTCACCAACATCACCAAGTACGCGCCGCAGGCCGCGGTGCACGTCCGGGTCCGGGCCCGGGGCCGACGGCTGCGGGTCGAGGTGCGCAACGACGCCCCGCCGGCCCTCCCCGACCGGATCCTGCCCGGCGGCGGCCACGGCCTGGTCGGCCTGCGCGAACGCGCCCAGCTGCTCGGCGGCTCGCTCGACGCCGGCCCGACCGCCGACGGCGGCTTCGAGGTCCGCGCCGACCTCCCGGCGCCGTCCTCCTGAACCGGCGCCGGCGCCCGGGAAGCCGCAGCCGGGCCGGGTCGGTCCGATCCGGTCCGGGTGCCGGTACCGGGGAACAAGAAAGCCCCGCAGATCCGAAGATCTGCGGGGCTTCGCTGTGCGCGAGGGGGGAGTTGAACCCCCACGCCCTTTCGGGCACTGGAACCTGAATCCAGCGCGTCTGCCTATTCCGCCACCCGCGCATGGGTGTTTTCACCGCTTGCCGGTCGATCAGCCGATCCGCTCGGTACCATGTGGCCTTCGCGTTTCTTCGATCGGGCCACCCGCTGGGCGCCCCTTCCGACATGCAAAACAGTAGCACGGCCTGCGGGTCACCTCCGAATCCGTTCCCGGGGAGGCGGAGCGCATCCGAACGGATGCCCGGCGAACAGGCGAGCGAGGGACGGCGGGCCCGCCGGACGGGCAGCCTGGCATGCTGCCGCCCGCATGCGTCACCCTGTGTGTCCGAGCCCACCCCCGGGCACCACGTGGTCCGGGAACCGTACGGATGGCCCCGGCGTGGATACGATCAGTACGGAAGTACCGCAAGTAGGCGCGACCGGCTCCCCCCGGAAACCGGTCGGCAGGCAGGCGAACGAACCCTGGAAGGGGGTGCCCCATGGGAGTGCTGAAGAAGTTCGAGCAGCGACTTGAGGGTCTCGTCAACGGCACCTTCGCCAAGGTGTTCAAGTCCGAGGTCCAGCCCGTGGAGATCGCCGGAGCGCTGCAGCGCGAGTGCGACAACAACGCGAGCATCTGGAACCGCGACCGGACCGTCGTGCCCAACGACTTCATCGTCGAACTCAGCCCGCACGACCACGAGCGGCTGAGCCCCTACTCCGGGCAGCTGGGCAACGAGCTCGCCGGCATGGTCCGCGAGTACGCGGAGGCCCAGCGCTACACCTTCCTGGGCCCGCTCCAGGTGAACCTGGAGAAGGCCGACGACCTCGACACCGGCCTGTACCGGGTGCGCAGCCGCACCCTCGCCGCGGAGGAGCCGCAGCAGCAGGCCCCCGCGCAGCCGACCCAGCCCGGCTACGGCCGCCCGCCGGCCGCTCCGGCCCCCGGCGCACCGTGGCAGCAGGGCGGCGGTGCGCAGTACGCCGCGCCCCCGCCGCCACCGGCCACGCCCCCCGCGACCCCGCCCGCGCCGACCGCCCCCGCCGGCGGCAATGTGCGCCCCTTCCCGGGCGCCGGCCACGGCACTTCGACGCGCCGCTGGATCGAGGTGAACGGCGCCCGCCACCAGATCTCCGGGAACGCCTGCGTGCTCGGCCGCTCCACCGAGGCGGACGTCCGCATCGACGACCCCGGAGTGTCCCGCAAGCACGCCGAGATCCGCCCCGGAACCCCCTCGATGGTGCTGGACCTGGGGTCGACGAACGGCATCGTGGTGGACGGGCAGCACACCCAGCGCGCTACGCTCCGCGACGGCTCTCGAATCGTCGTGGGCTCCACCACCATCGTCTACCGACAGGTCGAAGGGTAGAGCGGGCGCGGTTATGTCAGAACTGACCCTCACGGTCATGCGGCTGGGCTTCCTGGCCGTGCTGTGGCTGTTCGTGATCGTCGCGGTCCAGGTGATCCGCAGCGACCTCTTCGGAACCAGGGTGAACCCCCGGTCCTCCCGCCGGGGCGGCGGTGCCACCTCGGCGGCGCCCGCGGCCGGGCGGGCCCCGCAGGGCCAGCCCCCGGCCGGCGGTCCGCCGACCCAGGGCGGCGGGCGCCGTCGCGGCGCCCCGACCCAGCTGGTCGTGGTGCAGGGCTCCCTGGCCGGGACCACCGTCGCGCTGCAGGGCCAGACCATCACGCTGGGCCGGGCGCACGACTCCACCATCGTGCTGGACGACGACTACGCGTCCTCCCGGCATGCCAGGATCTATCCCGACCAGACTGGGCAGTGGACGGTGGAGGATCTAGGCTCCACCAACGGCACCTATCTGGACCGTCAGCGCCTTACCGCGCCGACCCCGCTCCAGCCGGGCATGCCGATCCGTATCGGCAGGACCGTCATCGAACTGCGGAAGTAGTAGCGCATGAGGGACAGCATCCCGTCCATGACCCAGAGGGGGGCACAGGTCGCATGACCCTGGTGCTGCGCTTCGCCGCCGGGTCCCACAAGGGACTGATCCGGGAGGGGAACGAGGATTCCGGCTATGCCGGCCCGCGGCTGCTGGCCGTGGCCGACGGCATGGGCGGGGCGGCGGCCGGCGAGGTCGCTTCCTCCGAGGTGCTCGGCTCGATCGTCCGCCTGGACGAGGACGTGCCGGGCGCCGACCTGCTGACCCTGCTCGGCGACGCGGTCCAGGGCGCCAACGACCGGCTCCGGCAGATGGTCGAGGAGGACCCGCAGCTCGAAGGCATGGGCTGCACCCTCACCGCGATGCTGTGGACCGGCCAGCGGATGGGCCTGGTCCATGTCGGCGACTCCCGCGCCTACCTGCTGCGGGACGGCTCGCTGGTGCAGATCACCCAGGACCACACCTGGGTGCAGCGGCTGGTCGACGAGGGCCGGATCACTCCGGAGGAGGCCGAGACCCACCCGCAGCGCTCCCTGCTGATGCGTGCGCTGGACGGCCGGGGCCAGGTCGAGCCGGACCTCTCGATCCGCGAGGTCCGGGCCGGCGACCGCTATCTGATCTGCTCCGACGGCCTCTCCGGCCCGGTCAGCCACCAGACCCTCCAGGACACCCTGGGCAGCTACTACTCGCCCGAGCAGACCGTGCAGGAGCTGATCCAGCTCGCGCTGCGCGGCGGCGGCCCGGACAACATCACCTGCATCGTCGCGGACGTCCTGGACGTCGGCGCCACCGACACCCTGAGCGGCCGGTTCAACGACGTGCCGGTGGTGGTCGGCGCGGTCGCCGAGACCCCGCCGTCCTCGACCGCCGCGGACCAGTCGATCCGCGACACCCCGGCCGGCCGCGCCGCCGGCCTCGGCCGCGGCCCGCAGGGCGCCTTCGGCCCCGCCGAGGGCTACGGCGCCGGCCACCCCGACGCCGGGTTCGGCCCGGCCGACGGCTACCAGGGCGGCTCCGCCGAGTCCTCGGTCCACGGGACCGAGGACTACGAGGACGACGCCCCCCGGCGGCCGAAGCGCAAGAACCGGGCGCTGGCGTTCTCGCTGGTCGGCCTGGTCACCGTGGGCCTGCTGGGCGCGGGCGGCTTCTTCGGCTACCAGTGGACCCAGAGCCAGTACTACGTCGGCGTCGAGGGCGACCATGTCGCCGTCTTCCAGGGCGTGAACCAGAGCCTGGCCGGACTGAACCTGTCCTCGGTGCACACCCCGTACAAGGACATCGAACTCAAGTTCCTCCCGCAGGACCAGCGCACCCACGTCACCAACACCATCTCGGCGAGCAGCCTCGGCGACGCCGACGACAAGGTGAAGAAGCTGGGCGAGCAGGCCGCGTTCTGCCGCAGGGTGTCCGACGTCCGGGCCACCGCCGGCAGCCTGTCCACCCCGGGCGGCATCCCGGCGACCGGCCAGCCGTCCCAGCCGACCCAGCAGGCCGCCGCCGGCACCGTGGCGACGCACGCCGGGTTCGTGACGGCGACCACCGCGCCCAGCCCGTCCGCGACCGGACGCGCCCCCGCGGCCGGCGTCCCCACGACCACCCCGGGTACGAACACGCCGAGCACGCCGAACACGCCGAGCACCACCGCCCCGGCCCCCGTCGCACCCGGCCCGGGTGCCGCGGCCCCGGCGGTCCCGCAGAGCGACCTGCCCGGCCTGACCGACGAGGAGCGGCAGCGCGCCGACTCCTGCCCGAAGCCGTGACGGACGCGACCCGACACAGGTCCGGCCCGAGCGGGCCCGTCCGGCCGTCAGGGGCCGGACGGCACGTGGGCGGGCGAAGCGACAGAGCCACCGAGAAGCGCGTGTGGGCGGATGCCCCGGCCGAGCGGAGCGAGGCGGGAGCATGAGTACCTTCGACGTGAGCAGCGATCCGAACAGCCGGTCCGCCGGCGTGCCGGCCGACCGCGCGTCCTCACGGCGCCGCCGCAACACCACCATCTCGCCGCAGGCGACGCCGAACCGGCGCAACACCGAGCTGGCGATGCTGGCGTTCGCGGTGCTGCTGCCGGTCCTGGCGTACGCCAACGTGGGCCTGGCGATGGACGACAAGCTGCCCGCCGGGATGCTGGGCTACGGCCTGGGCATGGGCGCGCTCTCCCTGATCGCGCACCTGCTGATGCGGAGGTTCGCGCCGTACGCGGACCCGCTGATGCTGCCCATCGCCACCCTGCTGAACGGGCTCGGCGTGGTGATGATCTGGCGGCTGGACAAGGCCGGGCCGCTGCTGCACAACAACTTCCCGGCCGCCTCCAACCAGCTGATGTGGTCGGGGCTCGGCATCGCGTTCTTCATCGTGGTGATGGTCTTCCTGAAGGACCACCGGGTCCTCCAGCGCTACACCTACATCTCGATGGCGGTGGCGCTGGTGCTGCTCGCCGCCCCGGCGTTCTTCCCGGAGCGCAAGGAGGACCTCGGCGCCAAGATCTGGATCCGGATGGGCGCCTTCTCGATCCAGCCCGGCGAGTTCGCCAAGATCATCCTGACGGTGTTCTTCGCCGGCTACCTGATGGTCAAGCGCGACGCCCTGGCGCTGGCCAGCCGCCGCTTCATGGGCCTGTACCTGCCGCGCGGGCGCGACCTCGGCCCGATCATCGTGATCTGGCTGCTCAGCCTGCTGATCCTGATCTTCGAGAACGACCTCGGCTCCTCCTTCCTGTACTTCGGCCTCTTCGTGGTGATGCTCTACGTCGCCACCGAGCGGACCAGCTGGATCGTCGTCGGCCTGCTGATGTCGGTCGGCGGCGCGGTCGCGGTGGCCTCCACCGCCAGCCACGTCAAGACCCGCATCGACGCCTGGCTCGACCCGATGGCCGCCTTCGCCCCGAAGCCGCCGCAGGGGGCCACCGAGCAGATCGGCCAGTCGCTGATGGCGCTCGGCTCCGGCGGGGTGACCGGCTCCGGCCTGGGCCAGGGCCGCTCCTGGCTGATCGACTTCGCCGCCAAGAGCGACTTCATCCTCGGCTCCTTCGGCGAGGAGCTCGGCCTCACCGGCATGATGGCGATCTTCATGCTCTACGCCCTGCTGATCCAGCGCGGTCTGCGGACCGCGGTCGCCGCCCGCGACCCCTTCGGCAAGCTCTTCGCGGTCGGGCTCTCCTCCGCGATGGCGCTGCAGGTGTTCGTGGTCGCCGGCGGTGTCACCGGCCTGATCCCGCTGACCGGTATGACCATGCCGTTCCTCGCCCAGGGCGGATCCTCAGTGGTCGCCAACTGGGCCCTGGTCGCGATCCTGCTGAAGATCAGCGACAACGCCCGCCGTCCCGGGGTGGAGCCCACCCCCACACCCGAGATCCAGGGGGGCACTGCCTCGTGAACAAGCCGATCCGCCGGGTCTCGATCTTCTGCCTCGTGCTGATCCTGGCCCTCATGGTGCGCACCAACTGGATCCAGGGCGTGCAGGCCGACGCCTGGGCGGGCAACAAGTACAACAAGCGGCAGGTCTACGACCGCTACGCCTACCCGCGCGGCAACATCATCGTCGACGGCCAGCCGATCACCCAGTCCACCTTCGTGGACGGGCTGCGCTACAAGTACAAGCGGTCGTGGGCCGACCCGCAGATGTACGCGCCGGTCACCGGCTACTCCTCGCAGGCCTTCGGGGCCAGCCAGCTGGAGCAGCTGGAGGACGGCGTGCTCTCCGGCAGCGACGACCGGCTGTTCTTCCGCAACACCCTGGACATGCTGACCGGGGAGCAGAAGCGCGGCGGCGACGTCGTCACCACGATCAACTCCAAGGCCCAGAAGGCCGCCTTCGAGGGGCTCGGCAACAAGAAGGGCGCGGTCGTCGCGCTCGACCCGAAGACCGGCGCGATCCTGGCCCTGGTCTCCACGCCGTCCTACGACCCGGCGAGCTTCGCGGGCAACGAGTCCTCCGACTCGAAGGCCTGGACCGACCTCAACGCCGACCCGAACAAGCCGATGCTCAACCGGGCGCTGCGCGAGACGTACCCGCCCGGCTCGACCTTCAAGCTGGTCACGGCCTCGGCGGCGTTCGAGAACGGCCTCTACCAGAACATCGACGACCAGACCGCGACCCCGGACCCGTACACCCTGCCGGGCACCAACTTCGTGCTGAAGAACGAGTCCGACCGGGAGCAGTGCGGCAACGCCACCGTGAAGTCCGGCATGGACCAGTCCTGCAACACGGTCTTCGCCAAGATCGGCGCCGACCTCGGCAAGGACCGGATGCGGGTGCAGGCCGAGAAGTTCGGCTTCAACAGCACCGTGGACACCCCGATCCGGTCCGAGAAGAGCGTCTTCCCCTCCAACTCCACCCCGGACGGCACCGCCCAGGACTCGATCGGCCAGCACGACACCCAGGCCACCCCGCTGCAGATGGCGATGGTCTCCGCGGCGATCGCCAACAACGGCTCGCTGATGCAGCCGTACCTGGTCGCCGAGGAGCGCTCCGCCTCGCTGACCACCATCTCCAAGCACAGCGAGAAGCAGTTCTCGCAGCCGATCAGCCCGGCCACCGCGCAGAAGATGCAGGACCTGATGGTCTCGGTGGTCGAGAACGGCACCGGCAAGAACGCCAAGATCCCGGGCACCACCGTCGGCGGCAAGACCGGTACCGCCCAGCACGGCGAGGGCAACGCGGGCCTGCCGTTCGCCTGGTTCACCTCCTACGCCAAGGCCGCCGACGGCCGCACGGTCGCGGTCGCGGTGGTCGTCGAGGACGGCTCCAACAACCGCGACGGCATCAGCGGCGGCCGGCTGGCCGCCCCGATCGCGAAGTCCGTGATGCAGGCCGTCCTCGGCAAGTGACGGGAGCCCCGGCGGGGCCCGGCGGGGGGGTGAGGGAAATGTCACGATCGGCACCCCCGGTCCGGATACCGGTCTGATATCGGCCTACGGCCGACTCCGGTCCGGTACGGTCCGACCGGTAGCGTGTCCGCAGCAGCGGGTGTGCCCGCTGCCGTCCGTGCGGTGCCGAACCGGTCCTGACCGCAGAACCATCCGGGGCCCGGGCGGCGTCACAGGGAGCGTGCGGGGACACCTACGTCACAACCTCACCGGCGGGTGAGGGAGAGGGTCGCAACTATGGAAGAGCCTCGTCGCCTCGGCGGCAGGTACGAGCTCGGCGGCGTCCTCGGGCGCGGCGGCATGGCCGAGGTGTACCTCGGCCATGACACCAGGCTCGGCCGCTCCGTCGCCGTGAAGACGCTCCGGGCCGACATGGCCCGCGATCCGTCCTTCCAAGCCCGATTCCGCCGCGAGGCACAGTCCGCGGCGTCACTGAACCATCCCGCGATCGTCGCCGTGTACGACACCGGCGAGGACTACATCGACGGCATCTCCATCCCGTACATCGTGATGGAGTACGTCGAGGGGTCCACGCTGCGGGAGCTGCTGCACTCCGGCCGCCGGCTGCTGCCGGAGCGCGCGCTGGAGATGACCATCGGCATCCTCCAGGCCCTGGAGTACTCCCACCGGGCCGGCATCGTGCACCGCGACATCAAGCCCGCCAACGTCATGCTCACCCGCCAGGGCAACGTCAAGGTGATGGACTTCGGCATCGCCCGGGCGATGGGCGACGCCGGTATGACGATGACGCAGACCTCCGCCGTCATCGGCACCGCCCAGTACCTCTCCCCGGAGCAGGCCAAGGGCGAGCAGGTGGACGCCCGCTCCGACCTCTACTCCACCGGCTGCCTGCTCTACGAGCTGCTCACGGTCCGTCCGCCGTTCGTCGGCGACTCCCCCGTCGCGGTCGCCTACCAGCACGTCCGGGAAGAGGCGCAGCCGCCGTCCGTCTTCGACCCCGAGGTGCGCCCCGAGGTCGACGCGATCGTGCTCAAGGCGCTCGCCAAGGACCGCGACTACCGCTACCAGAGCGCCGACGAGATGCGCGACGACATCGAGCGCTTCCTCGACGGCCTGCCGGTGGCCGCGGCCCAGCAGGCCGCCGCGTACGGCATGGGCGCGGCCGGTTACGGCTACGACCAGAACGGCTACCCGCAGCACGACCCGTACGGCCAGACCAACCTGCTGCCGCAGCCGGTCCCCGGCGGTCCGACCACCGTCCTGCCGCAGGCCGCTCCGGCCGGCTACGCCGCCCAGGGCCAGCCCGGCTACGACGACGGCTACGGCCAGACCTACGCCGGCGCCCCCGGGGCCGGTGGCGGCGACGGTTACGACGACGGCTACGGCCGGGGCGGCCGGCGCGGCGAGGAGCCGCCGAAGAAGAGCAACACCTCCTGGATCGTGCTGGCGGTCGCCGCCGTGCTGGTCCTGGTCGGCACCTTCTTCGTCGCCCAGGCGATGTTCGGCGACAAGAAGGGCGGCGAGGAGAAGAAGGAGGCCGCGAAGATCGCGGCGCCCGGCCTCGTCGGCAAGACCCTGGCCGAGGCCAAGGCGCTCGTCGCCCAGGCCGGTCCCAAGCTGGTGGTCACCGAGGGCGACCGGATCGCCTGCCCGGACGCCAACGTGAAGAAGGACCAGGTCTGCACGCAGACCCCGACGGCGGGCACCCAGGTCGCCGAGGCCGCCTCGATCACCGTGCAGCTGTCCTCGGGCCCGGCCAAGACCGCCGTGCCCAACGTGGTCGGCAAGTCCAAGGAGCAGGCGGCCAAGGCGCTCGCCGACGCCGGCTTCACCAATGTGACGACCGACTACAAGGACGACGACAACGCCCCGCTGGACCAGGTGCTGACGCAGGACCCGGCCAGCGGCAGCGCCGACCCGGCCGCCCCGGTCAAGCTGACCGTGTCGCAGGGCAAGGCCAAGATCAACGTGCCGAGCGTGGTCGGCCAGCAGAAGGAGGCCGCCGAGGCCGCGCTGACCGGCGCCGGCTTCCAGGTGGACTCCTCGAAGACCCAGACCACCAACGAGCCCGCCAAGGTCAACACCGTGGCCTCGCAGAACCCGGCCGGCGGCAAGCAGCCGGCCAACACGAAGATCACGCTGACCATCTTCAAGGCGCCGGACAAGGTCTCGGTCCCGCCGATGGTGAACGTCCAGCTCAAGGAGGCCATCAAGACCCTCCAGGGGATGGGCCTCCAGTACACCGTCGTCCAGGGCCCGCAGGACCCCAACGCCACGGTGATCGCCTCCAACCCGCAGGCCGGGACCCAGGTGGACCCGAACACCTCGGTCGGGCTGATGACCAAGGCGGTGGAACCGCCCAAAGGGACCGACACACCGACCGTCCCCGGCCTCCCCACCCCCAGCAACACCAAAGGGGGGCCCAACAACTAAGCCCTGGTTCCCCTGGTTCTGAGCCCCTCGGGGCCGGACCGACCGGCTGAGTTGTTCCCGGCAGTCAGCCCGAGGGCCCGTCGACACCGCGTCGACGGGCCCTCGGGCGTTTCCACGGGCCCTGCGGCCCGCCTCCGGGCTCCGCGGCCCCCGAGCGGCCACCGACCCCGCACCGGGCCGCCGGCGGCCCGTGAAGGGGCACCGGGAGCCGCCGAGGGGCACAGCCGGGCCGGGAGAGACGCCCCGGGAGACGTGCGAAGGCCCCCCGGGGCGTCCCGGGGGCCTTCGCGCGGGCCTCAGCGCTGCCGCAGTTCCGCGGGCGGCGTCCGCGCGGCGTCCATGCCGTCCACCCGCACCAGGCTCCCCCAGACCGCCATCCGGTAGCGCGAGGTGTAGACCGGGGTGCAGGTGGTCAGCGTGATGTACCGGCCGGGGCCGGCGTAGCCGGAGCCCTTCGGCACCGGGGCGACGATGCCGGTGTCGTACTTGGACGTCTCCGGCAGGGTGCTGTCGACCCGGTAGACGTACCACTTGTCGCGGGTCTCGACCACGATCGCGTCGCCCTTGCCGACGGCGTCGAGCTCGTGGAACTTCGCCCCGTGCCCGTCCCGGTGCGCGGCCAGCGCGAAGTTGCCGGACTCGTCCCAGGGCATCGCCGAGCGGTACGGCTGCTCGTACACCCCGGCCACGCCCTCGGCCAGGGTCGCCGTGTCGGTCCCCATCCGGATCATCACCTGGTAGTCCCGGCCCATCGCCGGAACGTGCAGGAAGCCGATCCCGTCACCCGCCGCGTAGGACGGCGCGGTGGCGCCGGTGGCGCCGGTGGCACTGCCGGTGGCACTGCCGGCGGCGGACGGCCCGGCCGACGGGCCGGCGGACGGGGGAGCCGCCGGGGCACCGGCCGCCCAGGACTCGCGCAGCTGGTCCGAGGCCGCCGAGGCGGAACGGTCCGCCAGCACGTCGGTCCACCACAGCGAGTAGGTGACGAACAGGCCGAGCACCAGCCCCAGGGTGATCAGCAGCTCGCCGACGACGCCCAGGACGGCCAGCGCCCAGCCGCCCCGCCCGCGGCGCCGCCGGGGTCCGCCACCGGGCTCCGGCTCGGACGACGGAGCGGCCTCCTCGGCCGCCGGCTCGGTCCCCTGGGTCACGTCTCTCCCTCTGTCGTCGCCCGCCCGCCCGCGGTCAGCCCCCCGTGAGGGCGGCCGGCTTGCCCTGGCTGCGCGGCCTCTCCTCGATCATCTTGCCAAACACGATCAGGCGCGCCTTGGAGCTGAACTCCGGGGTGCACGTGGTGAGCGTGATGTACCGGCCCGGGGCACTGAACCCGGCGCCGTTCGGCACCGGCCTGATCACGCTCACGTTGGACGGCGGTGTCTCCGGGATGCCCCCGGTGACCTGGTAGGTGTAGTAGGCGGTCGCGGTCTCCACCACGATCTTGTCGCCCTTGCCGAGCTGGTTGATCCGGCGGAACGGCTCGCCGTGCGTGTTGCGGTGCGCGGCCAGCGCGAAGTTGCCCGCCTTGTCGGCCGGCATGCCGGTGCCGGAGTAGTGCCCCACCAGGCCCTTGTCGAGCACGGGGGCCTTGGCGGTGCCCTCGGCGATCGGGAACTTCTGGCCGAGCTTCGGCATGTGGATGATCGCGAAGCCCTTGCCGGGCTCGAAGGTCTCCGGTTTGGCCGGGTCCGGCGCAGGCTGTCCCGGCGCCGGTGCGCCCTGGGCCGGGCCCGCGTCGAACTGCTCCTCGAGCCGGTTGCGGGCACCGTCGGCGGCCGCGTCGGCCTGCACATTGGTCCACCAGAGCTGGTACGAGACGAAGAGCAGCATCACCAGGCCGAGGGTGATGCACAGCTCCCCGAGGAACCGGGCGAAGACCACCGCCGCCGGCTCCTTGGCCCGGGGACCGGCCGCGGCCCGGCCGCCCGCCCGGCGCCGGCCGCGCCCCTGCGCGGCGCGGCGGCGCTCGGCCCGGCCGCCCGGGGCGGGGGGCCGCCGTTCACCGGCCACGGCGGCCATGGTGACCGTCTCGGCGGCGGCGAGCACCGTCCCGGTCGCGTCCGGCGCGGACGGGGCCGACAGCACCGGCTCGGCCGGCACCGGCTCGGCGGGCGGCGCCGCCGGCTCGTAGACGCCCCAGCCGTCCTCGGTCCCGGGCTGCGCCGGCCAGGCCCGGTCCGCGCCGGAGCTCGCGTGCCGGCCCGGGCCGTGGTGGACCGGCTCGGCCTGGTACGGGTCGTAGGACTGGTACTGGCCGGGCCGGGGCTGCTGCCCGTACTGCCCGGGCTGGGCCTGCTGCCCGTACTGGGCGTGCTGGGCCTGCTGGTCCTGCTGGCCGTACTGGTCCTGCTGCGCGTACGGGTCCTGCTGCGGGTACGGCCCCGTGCCACCGCCCTGCGGGTACTGCTGCGGGGCCTGCGGGTACGGGACCCCCTGGAGGTGCTGCTGCCCGTACGGGTCGTGCTGCTGCTCGAACGGCCCCCCGGCGCGGTACGCGTCACCGCCCCGCGGGTCCGCCCCCGGCTGGTATCGCCCCTCCGGACGCACCGCGGTCACGCCGCTCAGCCCCGGCCGATCACCGGGGCGAGCCCGGCCGACCGGTCGACGGCCCGTGGGTCACCGCACTCGGCCAGCCAGTTGGCGAGCATCCGGTGACCGCCCTCGGTGAGCACCGACTCCGGATGGAACTGCACGCCCTCCACCGCGAGGTCCCGGTGGCGCAGCCCCATGATGACGCCGCTGCCGGTGCGCGCGGTGACCACCAGTTCGTCCGGCACGGTGGCCGGCTCGACCGCCAGCGAGTGGTACCGGGTCGCGGTGAGCGGTGAGGGCAGGCCCGCGAACACGCCGCCGTCCTCGTGCTCGACCGGCGAGGTCTTGCCGTGCAGCAGCTCCGGCGCCCGGCCGACCACCGCGCCGTAGGCCACCGCGATCGACTGCAGTCCCAGGCAGACGCCGAACACCGGCAGGCCGGCCCGCGCGCAGTGGTGCACCATCTCGATGCAGACGCCGGCCTCCTCCGGGGCGCCCGGGCCGGGGGAGAGCAGCACCCCGTCGAAGCCCCGGTCGCCGTCGCGGCGCACCGCGTGCTCGACGGTCACCTCGTCGTTGCGGACCACCTCGCAGGTGGCGCCGAGCTGGTAGAGGTACTGGACCAGGTTGAAGACGAAGCTGTCGTAGTTGTCGACGACCAGGATGCGGGGCTGGGTCGGCCGGGAGGTCATGGGCGCGCGTTCTCCGAGGGGTGCGGGGACCGGGACGGGACGGGGCGGGTCGTCGGGTCAGCCGACGGCGCCGTCGCCGTTCCCGTCCACTGTGACGTCACCGAAGGGGAGCAGCGGTTCCGCCCACGGGAAGACGTAGGTGAAGAGGAGGTAGACCAGTCCCAGCACGAGGAGCACCGAGATGGCGGCCTTGACCAGGGTGTTCCCCGGCATGTGACGCCAGATCCAGCCGTACATGGTGCTCCCTCGACGTATTGGACTGGGGTCAAGAGTAGACCCGGACCCTGGGAGCGGTCCGGTGCACCGGACCGCTACTGGCCGGTGGCCGAGCGGAGGTCCGCGGTGCCCGAGTAGCCCGGCAGGGCGAGGTCGCCGCTCTCCTGCAGCTTCCAGCCCAGGCCGTAGGCCTGCACGTACTTCTGGTAGGTGCGGATCGAGGGGTCCGTGTCGACGGCGGCGCGCAGTGCGTCGGTCCGCCCGACCGCCCTGACAACGTAGGGCGGGGAGTAGACCCGGCCCTGGAGCAGCAGGGTGTTGCCGACGCAGCGGACGGCGCTGGTGGAGATCAGCCGCTGGTCCATCACCTGGACGCCTTCGGCGCCGCCGCGCCAGAGCGCGTTGACCACGGCCTGGATGTCCTGCTGGTGGATGACCAGGTCGTTGACGTCCGGCTCGCGCACCCCGGGGACGCGCGAGGTCGCGTTGGGCGGGGCGTCGTTGAGGGTGACGGTGAGGCCGGGGCCCTGGAGCGGCTCCAGCGCGGCGGCCTGTTCCAGGGCGGCCAGCCGGGCGGCGTCGGCCGGGCTGCCGCCCTGCTGCTCGGTGAGCCGCTGGGAGCGGTCCTGGAGGTCGGCGAGCTGGGCCTGGGACTGCTGGTTCTGGGCGCTGCGCTGCCGTATCACGTCGGAGAGGCTGAGCAGCGAGTTGTCGGTGCGCAGATCGGTGCCGCGGGCGGTCTGCGCGCTGATGTAGAAGAGCAGTCCGGCGAGTGCGAAGACGGCGCAGGTCAGGGCACGTCCGACAATTCGGGTGCCGGAGGCGCGGGTACGGACGGCCCGAGGGGGAATCGACAAATTAGGCACCGTACCCTTATCTCCTTCGGACCCGCCGAGCCACTACGCTAACGGACGCCGCCACACCACCGTGAACCCCTGCGCGGTCACAGCGCATCGACAGGAGAGCTCCTCGTGCCGAAGTCCCGACTCCGCAAGAAGTCCGACTACACGCCGCCGACCACGGCGACGGTGAAGATCAGTTCGGGCCGCGGCTGGGTTGCCCCCTTGATGCTGGCGCTGTTCCTGATCGGTCTGGTCTGGATCGTCACGTATTACGTGACCAGTGGCAGCTGGCCCGTCGAGAGCTGGCGGAACTGGAACATCCTGGTGGGCTTCGGCTTCATCGCGGCGGGCTTCGGCGTCTCCACCCAGTGGAAATGACGTCCGGGCCCCGGCCCTGAGTTCCTCCACCGCCGCCCCGGTACGGTTGGTCCCCGGGGCGGCTTCGTGGTGCGCCCGGACGGCTGGAGGCAGTTCCGGCGTTCGCGGTTATCCGCCTATCGCGTTTATCCACATGGTTATCCACACTGGGGAAAAGTCCTGCGGGCCTGTGGATAACTCGCGCCGGGGGCGCTTTCCACACCGCCCCGCGCCCTTCCCCGAATGCCGAATACGCACAGCTGGACGCGCGTAGAACAGTCGTCCGCAGCCATCGGCCGGCACCGCCTGTGCACAACCCCGCACCCGCTGTGGACAACCGTGCGGCCGTCGCACCCGCGCGCGTACCGTCCGGCGGGGTCGGATCACCCGCCGTAGGCGGACATCCCGACCAGGAGCATCACCAGCACCAGGCCCGCCACCCCCGCCAGCGTCAGCCACTGCACCGCCGCCCGGCGGGCCCGCGGGGCGTACATCAGGCCGGCCGCGGTCAGCATCCCGGCGACCAGCCCGCCGAGGTGGGCCCGCCAGTCGATGCCCTGCACCGAGAAGGTGACGATCAGGTTGAACACCAGCAGCGCGACGATCGGCCCGAGCGGCGCCCGGACCCGGCGGTACAGCACCACGGTCGCGCCCAGCAGGCCGAAGACCGCACCCGAGGCACCCAGCGACCGCATCGAGTCGCCGGCCACCAGGAACGCGAAGGCGCTGCCGGCCAGCCCGGAGAGCAGGTAGAGCGCGAGGAACCGGATCCGCCCCAGGGCGGCCTCCAACTGCGGGCCGAGCACCCAGAGCACCAGCATGTTGGTGGCGATGTGCCACGGCGCGGTGTGCAGGAAGACGGCGGTCAGCAGCCGGTACCACTGGCCCGGGCCCTCGGCGACGCCGTTGGTGAACGGGTACGCCGGATCGGGGGCGAAGCTGCGCAGTTCGAGGTCGTAGGCCAGCCACGGCGTGAGCACGTAGGCGGCCAGGACGAACACCACCAGGTTGATGCCGATCAACGCCTTGGTGACCAGGGGGTCGCCGCCGGCCGGGCGCCCGCCGAACCGGGTGGTCGCCCGCCGGACCTGCCGGCCGCCCTCCTGGACGCACTCGGGGCAGTGGAAGCCCACCGAGGCGTTCACCATGCACTGCGGGCAGATCGGCCGGCCGCAGCGCGAACAGCCGATGCCGGTCTCCTGCTCGGGGTGCCGGTAGCAGCGGGCCGGCCCCGGGCCGCCCCCGGGCCCCGGAGTCCGGTCGATCGGCGGCCTGGGCTCGTCCGGGAGCATCGGCTATCCCCTTCTGCCACGACTTACTACGACTTACTACGACTTGGTACGACTCGCTACGACGACACGTGCGCGCTCCCGGCGGGGATCCGCCGGACCGCCAGCCTACTGCGGCCCTACCCGCCCCCGACCGGCCCACGCACCCCCGTCACCGCGTCCCCGCTTCCGCACGGCGTCCCGCCCGGCACCCCGCGTACGGCCCACTCCGGCATGCCATCGGACAAATACGGAGGCATGATCAGCATTCAGGTGGATATGTGCATATAGGACGCCACCAGGAGGAGAGACTCTCGTGACCCGTTTGGACTCGGCCCGTGAGACGGCCGGCAACTTCGCGGACAACGCCCGGCAGCAGGCCTCCCAGGCCGCCCACACCGCGCGCGTCCAGTACGACCGGCACATCGCCCCCCAGGTCGGTCACGCCTTCGCCAGCCTGCCACCGGAGGCCCAGCAGAACGCCCTCAAGACGGTGCACCGTGCTCAGGAGAAGGCGCTCGCCGCCCGTCTGTCCGCCGCCCGGGCGGCGGACCAGGCCCGCTCCGCCGTCGTCCCCAGGGTCGCGCAAGCCGTCGAGGAGGCCCGCGCCACCGTCGTCCCGGTGGCGCAGGAGGCCCAGATGCGCGGCGCCGCCGCCCTGACCGCGATGCGCGGCAACGTCACCTCGGCCGAGATCGGCGACCTCGCGGCCCGCAACGCCCGCCGGTCCTGCCGGAGCGGCTGGGCCACCGGCCTGGCCGTGGCCGGCGTGGTCGCGATCGCCAGCGGCCTGGTCGCCTGGCAGTGGTGGCGGCACCGCAGCAACCCGGAGTGGCTGGTCGAACCGCCGACCACCGCCTCCGCCGGTCCGGTCGGCGCGCACGCCTCCGGCACCGGCGGCGGCACCGTGAACGGCTCCTCGGACATCCCGTCCGACGCCGCCGCGGTGGAGGACCGGCCCGACCCGGGCCCGTCGCAGGACCACCCCGGGCCCACCGCGGCTCCCGGCGAAGACCACCCCAAGCCGCACGATCCGCGCAAACCGCACTGAAAGAGCCCGGCGGCCGTCGACCCGAACCCAGGTCGGCGGCCGCCGGGACCATTCGGACCGGAGAAGTCCGCCAAGATCCTCGCCGCGGTCAGGACGTACATCTGCCCGACGTTCTGACCCGGGCGAGCGCGCGCGCAACGGGCCGGGCCCGGCAACGGCGAAGGGTCCGACCAGCGTTCTGCTGGTCGGACCCTTCGCCGTACCGCTGCCCACCCGAGGTGGGCGACTGTGGAGCGTAGGAGACTCGAACTCCTGACATCTGCCTTGCAAAGGCAGCGCTCTACCAACTGAGCTAACGCCCCGGGGCGGCACCATGCGCACCACCGGGCACAAGCGTACCCGGTCCCGGTGCGGATCCGGCGCCCCGTCCCGGCTCGCCGGCCGGGCGGGGCCGGGACCGTCCGGCCGACCCGGTCACCCGACCGGGCCGGCCGGCCCTGGAGGCACCGTCCGGCGCCTCCGAAGACTGTCGATCGTCAGATCGTCCGGGGCCTCAGCGACCGGCCGGGACCGGGTCGGTGGCCTCGGTCCACAGGTCCTGCTCGGCGCGGTCCGCCTGGACCTGACGGTAGACAAAGAAGCCGCCGAGGGCGACCAGGGCGACCAGGAGAAGCTTCTTCACCGCGGGACCTCGTCCTTCTTGCGTTGACGGACTCAGCAGCCGTGCGCCGATCGTTCCGATCGGGCCGACGAGTCCATGGTTTGTTACGAGCACGAACGGGCTGTCGGCTGGCCGGACTGCCCTTGCGGCCGATGATACACACCGGTGTCCCAATCGTGACCAGCCACCGCTGCCTCCAACCGACCCGTCCGGTCGGAGGATTGACGCCACACCTCCTGTCGTACGTTCCGCCCGGCGCAGACCCTCCGCAGGGCCGTCACCGTTCCTGCCCGACCGACCCCGGCACCGGACCGGAAGCCGCTGCGGGAGCCGGTACGGAAGCCACCGGCGGCACCACCACCGCCACTCCGCCCGCGAGGTCCACCCTGGTGCGCGGCGGCGCACCCTCGCCCTCCTCGTCGCGCAGCATCAGACTGCTCTGCCGCTCGTCGAGCTGGTGCTGCTTGCCGGCCGCGAACTGCGCGTGCAGCTGCTCGAAGCCGGTCGCGGATATCTGCCCCTCCCGGCCGGTCCCCCGCCAGGGCACCAGCCGCGACCGGCGCGCCCGCAGGGCCAGCTGGTCGACGAAGGACAGCGCCACCAGCACGCAGACCAGCCCCGGAATGGTCATCGCGAAGACCATCGCCATACGCGCCACCGCCTCGTCCGTCGGAAGCCGCCGGGCAGTCCCGGCCCTGCCCGGTACAACCCCCGGGCGGGGCCCGTGGTTCCGGCTCCGGGCCGGGAAACGCCGAAGGGCCCGGAGCGGTGCTCCGGGCCCTTCGCGGTGGTGGGGCTAACAGGACTTGAACCTGTGGCCTCTTCCTTATCAGGGAAGCGCTCTAACCGTCTGAGCTATAGCCCCTTGCCGCACTGAAAGATTAGCGGACCGATCGCCGATCCCCCAAATCCGATACGCCCGGCCCTCCGCCGGTGCCCTCCGGGACGGGCAGGTCGGAGGCGGTGCCCGAGGTGGCCAGCCATTCGGCGCGGGTGGCGGGCAGCCGGGCCGCGCCGTCCGCGCCGGTGCGGACCGCGAGGATCTGGTTGACCCCGATCCGGTTCTCCTCGAAGGCCAGCGCGGAGGCCGCCATGTAGAGCCGCCAGACCCGGGCCCGGCCCCGGCCGACCAGCCGGACCGCCTCCGTCCAGTGCGCCTCCAGATTGGCCACCCACTCACGCAGGGTCAGCCCGTAGTGCTCGCGGAGCGACTCGACGTCGCGCACCTCGAAGCCCGCCGCCTCCAGTCTGGACACGGTGGCACCGACCGGGGACAGCTCGCCGTCCGGGAAGACGTAGCGGTCGATGAACGGGCTGGGGCGGTACGGCTCGCCGGGGCGGTCCGGCCGGCGGGCGATCTGGTGGTTGAGCAGCCGGCCGCCGGGCACCAGCAGCCGGTACAGGTGCTCGGCGTACACCTGGTACTGGGCCTCGCCGACGTGCTCGGCCATGCCGACGCTGGAGATCGCGTCGAACGGGCCGTCCGGGATCTCCCGGTAGTCCTGGAGCCGGATCTCCACCCGGTCCGCGAGGCCCGCCTCCTCGACCCGCCGGCGGGCCAGCGCCACCTGCTCGGCGGAGATCGAGACCCCGACCGCCGTCACCCCGTAGTGCCGGGCCGCGTGCAGCACCAGCGAGCCCCAGCCGGAGCCGACGTCCAGCAGCCGCATCCCGGGCCGCAGGCCGAGCTTGCGGCAGATGAGGTCCAGTTTGGCCGCCTGGGCCGCCTCCAGACTTCTGGCGGCCGGCTCCCAGTACGCGCAGGAGTAGACCATCGAAGGGCCCAGCACCAGAGCGTAGAAGTCGTTGCCGACGTCGTAGTGGTGGTGGATCGCGGCCCGGTCCCGCCCGCGGCTGTGCGCCCGGCCGCGGGCGTCCGGCGCCTCCTCGGCCGGCGGGGCCGGCTGCGGGCCGACGGCACCGGCCCGCAGCAGGGCGCCCGCGGCGCGGCGGCCCCTGGCCCCCAGCACGTCGCCCGGGCCGAGCCGCATCCGGCGTACCTCGGGGAGTTCGGCGACGTGCGCGACGGCGCGCAGCACCTCGTACAGGTCGCTGCCCGGGGCGACGTCGAGGTCGCCCGCGACGTAGGCACGGGCCAGGCCCAGCTCGTTCGGCCGCCAGAGCAGCCGGCGCAGCGCCCGGCGGTTGCGCAGCACCAGGGTGGGCGCCCCGGGCGGGCCGGCGGCGCTGCCGTCCCAGGTCTGCAGCCGCAGTGGTACCGGGACCCCCAGCAGCCCGTCCAGGGCCTCGACCAGTCGCCTTGCGAGCTCCGCCACCGCGCGCCTCCGTCCTGCCGTGCCTTGTGCGGCCGTGCCGGTCCCGACCGGGGGGTCCGGGTGGGACCGGGAGGGCTGCGGCGGCCGGGAGGGCGGAACGGGCTGACCAAGCTAAGCCCACCACCCACCCGGCCCGTCCGGGCGGCACGCCGCGCTCCGCGGCTGTCACCCGAATGCCGACGGGCCCCACCGGCTGCAACAGCCGGTGGGGCCCGCTGATTCCGCCCCTGGGCGGAAGCGCCCCGTGCGGGGCGGGAACTGAGTCCGGGTCACGCCCGGACGGTCAGTCCTCCTCGGCCAGGGTGAGCTCGATGCCGCCGGTGAAGCCGGCCGCCGCGTTGTAGATGAACGCCGAGAGCGTGGACAGCGCGGTCAGCAGCACCACGTCGACCACGGCGATCAGCGAGGTGAAGGTCATCACCTTGCCGAAGCCCACGTAGTCCATGAGGTTCAGGCCGCCGCCGTTGGTCTCCGAAGCGGTGACGTCCTTCAGCGTCTTGGCGAGCGAGTCGAAGACGCCGAGCGAGTCCAGCGTCATCCACAGCACCGCGGCCGCCACGATGATGATGATCCCGACCGCCAGCGACAGCAGGAAGCTGACCTTCATGACCGACCACGGGTCGGCCTTGGTCACCCGCAGCCGGGCCTTCCTGGTCCGTCCCAGGCCGCCGGAGGCCACCGGCGGAGCGGCCGGACGGCGGGTGCCGCCGGCGGGCGTCCCACCGGGCGGGGTCGGGCCGCCGCCGACCCGGGTGCCCCGGGGCGGGGTCGGCTGCCCCTTGGCATAGGTGGTCGGCTGCGAGAACCCGCTCCCGCCACCCGCCGGTGCACCCGGCGGCGGCGGGACCGGCTGGCCGCCGTACCCCGCGCCGCCCTGGCCCGCACCACCGACCGGGGGCATCAGCGAGGTGGACGAGGCCGGGTGCTCGGCCGGCGGCTGCGGCACCCCGTACGCCCCGCCGCCCTGTGCTGCGCCCGGACGGCCGCCGGTGGCTCCTCCCGCAGCACCCGTGGCTCCACTCACTGGTCCTCCCGCACTTCCCACCAGGACGGCCGCACCGCCCTGCTTCGTCACTCGTCATCCAGCGCCCGGCGGGATTGCCCGGTACTGGTCGCCGGCCGGTACCGGCACGTCGTACACGTATGTACGGACGCGACGGTACCGGCCGACGCGGTACGAGGTCAGGCCTGGGCGGTCTGCTCGCCCGGCGCCGTACCCGTACCCTCGGCCGCTTCGGTGGACCCGGTGGCCTCGATGGCCTCCTCGTCCTCGACCGACTCCTCGTCCTCGGCTTCCGCGTTGCGGGCCATGCCCACGACCGCATCGCGCTTACCCAGGTTGATCAGTTGGACGCCCATGGTGTCACGTCCGGTTTCACGAACCTCGGAAACCCTCGTGCGGATCACCCCACCGGACAGGGTGATCGCCATGATCTCGTCGCTCTCGTCCACGACGAGGGCGCCGACCAGCGTGCCCCGGCCCTCGACGATCTTCGCCGCCTTGGTGCCGTAGCCGCCGCGTCCCTGGACACGGTACTCGTCCACCCCGGTCCGCTTGGCGTAGCCACCGTCGGTCGCGGTGAAGACGTAGGTGTCGGGCCGGACCACGTTCATCGAGAGCAGTTCGTCGTCCTCGCGGAAGGACATGCCCTTGACGCCCGAGGTGGCGCGCCCGGTCGGGCGCAGCGCGTCGTCGGTCGCGGTGAAGCGGATCGACTGCGCCTTCTTGGAGACCAGCAGCAGGTCGTCCGCGGCGGAGACGAGTTCGGCGCCGATCAGCTCGTCGTCGCGGCCCTCGTCGTCCTGGCGCAGGTTGATCGCGATCAGGCCGCCGGAGCGCGGGGAGTCGTAGTCCTTGAGCGGGGACTTCTTCACCAGGCCGGCCCGGGTGGCGAGGACGAGGTAGGGCTTGTCCTCGTAGGTGCGGACGGCCATCACCTGGGCGATGTGCTCGTCCGGCTGGAAGGCCAGCAGGTTGGCCACGTGCTGGCCGCGGGCGTCGCGCCCGGCGTCCGGCAGTTCGTAGCCCTTGGCGCGGTAGACCCGGCCCTTGTTGGTGAAGAACAGGATCCAGTTGTGGGTCGTCGTCACGAAGAAGTGGTCGACGATGTCGTCCTGCTTGAGCTGGGCGCCGCGCACGCCCTTGCCGCCGCGCTTCTGCGAGCGGTAGAGGTCGGAGCGGGTGCGCTTGACGTAGCCGCCGCGGGTGATCGTGACGACGATGTCCTCCTCGGCGATGAGGTCCTCGATCGAGAGGTCGCCGTCGGAGGGGATCAGGGTCGAGCGCCGCTCGTCGCCGTACTTCTCGACGATCGCGGTGAGTTCCTCGGAGATGATCTCGCGCTGGCGGACCGGCGAGGCGAGGATCGCGTTGTACTCGTCGATCTTGCGCTGCAGCTCGTCGTGCTCGTCCATGATCCGCTGCCGCTCCAGGGCGGCCAGCCGGCGCAGCTGCATCTCCAGGATCGCGTTGGCCTGGAGCTCGTCGATCGAGAGCAGCTGCATCAGGCCGCTGCGGGCGGCGTCGGCGCTCGCCGAGGCCCGGATGAGCGCGATGACCTCGTCGATCATGTCCAGGGCGCGGAGCAGCGCGCGCAGGATGTGGGCGCGCTCCTCGGCCTTGCGCAGCCGGAAGGTGGTGCGCCGGACGATGACCTCGACCTGGTGGTTGACCCAGTGCCGGATGAAGGCGTCCAGCGACAGGGTGCGCGGCACGCCGTCGACCAGGGCCAGCATGTTGGCGCCGAAGTTGGTCTGCAGCTCGGTGTGCTTGTACAGGTTGTTCAGCACGACCTTGGCGACGGCGTCGCGCTTGAGCACGACCACCAGTCGGGTGCCGGTGCGGGACGAGGACTCGTCGCGAACGTCCGCGATGCCGGCGACCCGGCCGTCCTTGACCAGGTCGGCGATCTTCAGCGCGAGGTTGTCCGGGTTGACCTGGTACGGCAGCTCGGTGATCACCAGGCACTGGCGGCCCTGGATCTCCTCGACCTCGACCACGGCGCGCATGGTGACCGAGCCGCGGCCGGTGTGGAAGTAGTCGTTGATGCCGCGGTGGCCGACGATCAGCGCGCCGGTGGGGAAGTCGGGGCCCTTGATCCGCTCGATCAGGGCTTCCAGCAGCTCCTCGTTGGAGGCGTCCGGGTGCTCCAGCGCCCAGAGTGCGCCGGAGGCGACCTCGCGGAGGTTGTGCGGCGGGATGTTGGTGGCCATGCCGACGGCGATGCCGGTGGCGCCGTTGACCAGCAGGTTGGGGATGCGCGCGGGCAGGACGGTCGGCTCCTGCGAGCGGCCGTCGTAGTTGGCGGCGAAGTCGACGGTGTCCTCGTCGATGTCGCGCATCATCTCCATGGCCAGCGGCGCCATCTTGCACTCGGTGTAGCGCATGGCCGCGGCCGGGTCGTTGCCCGGCGAGCCGAAGTTGCCGTTGCCGTCGACCAGCGGCATCCGCAGCGACCACGGCTGGGCCAGCCGGACCACGGTGTCGTAGATCGAGGTGTCACCGTGCGGGTGGTAGTTGCCCATCACGTCGCCGACGACGCGGGCGCACTTGTAGTAGCCCTTCTCGGGGCGGTAGCCCCCGTCGTACATCGCGTACAGCACCCGGCGGTGGACCGGCTTGAGGCCGTCGCGCACCTCGGGCAGTGCCCGGCTGACGATGACGCTCATGGCGTAGTCGAGGTACGAGCGCTGCATCTCGGTCTCGAGCTCGACCGGCTCGATGCGCATGGTCGCCGTGGTGGCGACCTCGGGGGTCTCGGGCTGCTCGCCGTCGGGACGGTTGTCGTCGACCACTGGTGGTCAGTTTCCTTTCACGCGGACTGGTACGTGCGGGGCCTGCGGGCAGGCGTCACACGTCCAGGAAGCGGACGTCCTTGGCGTTGCGCTGGATGAAGGAGCGGCGGGCCTCGACGTCCTCGCCCATCAGGACCGAGAACAGTTCGTCGGCGCGGGCGGCGTCCTCCAGGGTGACCTGGAGGAGGAGGCGGTGCTCGGCGTCCATGGTGGTGATGCGGAGCTCCTCGGCGTTCATCTCGCCGAGACCCTTGAACCGCTGGATCGCGTCGTCCTTGGGCAGCCGGCGCCCGGCCTCGACGCCCGCCGCGATCACGGCGTCGCGCTCGCGGTCGGAGTAGGCGTACTCGAAGTCCTCCTTGCCCCACTTGATCTTGTACAGCGGCGGCATCGCGAGGTACACGTAGCCCGACTCGACCAGCGGCCGCATGAAGCGGAACAGCAGGGTCAGCAGCAGGGTGCGGATGTGCTGTCCGTCGACGTCGGCGTCGGCCATCAGCACGATCTTGTGGTAGCGCAGCTTGGACTCGTCGTAGTCCTCCTGGATGCCGCAGCCGAAGGCCGAGATCAGGGCCTGGACCTCGGTGTTCTGCAGCACCTTGTCGATCCGGGCCTTCTCGACGTTCAGGATCTTGCCGCGGATCGGGAGGATGGCCTGGGTGCGCGGGTCGCGGCCCTGCTTGGCCGAGCCGCCGGCGGAGTCACCCTCGACGATGAAGATCTCGCACTCGGCCGGGTCCTTGGACTGGCAGTCGCTGAGCTTGCCGGGCAGCGAGGCGGACTCCAGCAGGCCCTTGCGACGGGTGAGGTCGCGGGCCTTGCGGGCGGCCATCCGGGCGGTGGCGGCCTGGATGGACTTGCGGATGATGTCCGCGGCCTCGTTGGGGTTGCGGTCCAGCCAGTCGTTCAGCTGCTCGTGGACGACCCGCTGGACGAAGGTCTTCGCCTCGGTGTTGCCGAGCTTGTCCTTGGTCTGGCCCTCGAACTGCGGCTCGCCGAGCTTGACCGAGATGATCGCGGTCAGGCCCTCGCGGATGTCCTCGCCGGAGAGGTTGTCGTCCTTCTCCCGGAGCAGCTTCTTGTCGCGGGCGTAGCGGTTGACCAGGCCGGTCAGCGCGGAGCGGAAGCCCTCCTCGTGGGTGCCGCCGCCGTGGGTGTGGATCGTGTTGGCGAAGGAGTAGACCCCCTCGGTGTACGAGGTGTTCCACTGCATGGCGATCTCGACCGAGATCGCCTTGTCCTTGTCCTCCGCCTCGAAGTCGATCACCGTGGGGTGGATCACGTCGCCCTTGCGGGAGTTGAGGTGGGCGACGAAGTCGGCGATGCCGCCGTCGTACTTGTACGTGACGGAGAGCGGCTTGCCCTGCTCGTCGACGTGCTCGGGGCGCTCGTCGGTCAGGGCGATGGTCAGGCCCTTGTTGAGGAACGCCATCTCCTGGAAGCGCCGGGAGAGCGTCTCGAAGGAGTAGACCGTGGTCTCGAAGATGTCCGGGTCGGCCCAGAAGGTGACGCTGGTGCCGGTCAGCTCGGTGGCCTCGTGCTGCGCCAGCGGGGCGGTCGGCGCGCCGACCTTGTACTCCTGCGTCCAGCGGTGGCCGTCGGTGTGGATCTCCACGGCCAGGCGCGTGGAGAGCGCGTTCACCACCGAGACGCCGACGCCGTGCAGACCGCCGGAGACCGCGTAGCCGCCGTTGCCGAACTTGCCGCCCGCGTGCAGGACCGTCAGCACGACCTCGACGGCGGGCTTGCCCTGGCCCGGCATGATGCCGACCGGGATGCCTCGGCCGTTGTCGACCACGCGGACGCCGCCGTCGGCCAGGAGCGACACGTTGATGGTGTCCGCGTGCCCGGCCATCGCCTCGTCGACGGAGTTGTCCACGATCTCCTGCACCAGGTGGTGCAGTCCGCGCTCACCGGTGGAACCGATGTACATGCCGGGGCGCTTGCGGACGGCGTCGAGGCCCTCCAGCACCTGGATGGCGCTGGCGTCGTACGACCTCCCGGCCGGGTCGGTCTGGTCTGGGATCTGGCTGGGGTTGCCGGAATCGGCCACGAAGCGCCCTCTCTGGCACAGCACGGGCCGCATCCCCGCTCCCCTACGGGCGGGCGTGCGACCACGGCGTTTCGACTCGGTTGCCACTAGCAACAGTGTTTGCTCTTCAGTCTACCGGTACGACTGACATCGATGGGCGTTTGGCAGCCTCTGAGGGCAGAGATGCCGCCCTGAATCCCCTCGGGACATGTCCCGATACTCGCCTGGGGGGCCCAGGGCGCCTGGAAGGGCCGTCAGGGGTTCCGGAGGATTACGGTCCGCTCCCTCCCGGCACCCTCCGGGGTCACCCCCAGGTGTCACCCGGCCCCTTGCTGCCGGGAGCGCGCAGCCGGCCGTAGCCGCGCACCGGGGCGGCCGGGCCGAGCACCTTGATGGTCCGCACCGTGCCGTGGCCCAGCTCGTGGTTCAGACGTGCCACCAACTGCCTTGCCAACCAGCGCAGTTGGGTCGCCCAGGCGGTGGAGTCGCACTGCACGGTGAGCACCGCCGCCGCGTCGTCGTAGGCGGTCGGGGTGCAGTGCGCGGCGATGTCGGGCCCGACGATCTGCGGCCAACGGCCCATCACCCCGCCGACCGCCGCCGAGGACTCCCAGCCGCGTTCGGTCAGCAGCCGGGTGAGCGCCGCTCCCAGCGGCACCGGGTCACGGCCGTCCGAGCGGGCCCCGCTGCGCAGACCGGTCCGCTTCGCCTCGCGCTTCTCGCGGACCTGCTCACCGCGCTGGCGGGCCTGCGCCCGGGCCGCCCGCAGTGCCGAACGGGCCAGATCGGCACCGGTCGGCTCGGGGTGCTCCGCCGACTCGCTCACGGCGATCTCCTTATCCCCACCCTGTGGACAACGGTGAGCCGTCCAGCGTACGGGAGCCGACCGGGCCCGGGCGGCGCGGGTGGGTGTCGTACGAGGGTGCCCGGGGCCGCCCCGGCACCTCGCGGCGGGGCGGGGGAGACCCGCCGCGGGCTGCGTGCGGAAAACGGCGGGATCAGGCGGTGACGCGCTGGACCGCGCCGTCGGCGACCGTGAACCGGGCCCCTGCCAGCGCCTTCGGCACGTCCTCGGCCACCGCCGCGGTGACCAGCACCTGCTCGCCGCCGGCCACCAGCTCGGCCAGCCGGTCCCGGCGGGCGGCGTCCAGCTCCGCGAAGACGTCGTCCAGGATCAGCACCGGCTCTCCCCCGTCCGAGCGCAGCAGTTCGTACGAGGCCAGCCGCAGCGCCAGCGCGAACGACCAGGACTCGCCGTGACTGGCGTAGCCCTTGGCCGGCAGCGGACCGAGCTTGAGCACCAGTTCGTCCCGGTGCGGGCCGACCAGGGTGATCCCCCGGTCGACCTCCTGCTTGTGGACCGTCCGCAGCGCCTGGAGCAACTGCTCCTCGGCCTCCTCACGGCTGGTCGGCAGCTCGCCCTCGAAGGAGCTGCGGTACTCCAGCGCGGTGTCGCCGCCCGCCGGCGCGAGCTGCCCGTAGGCGGCCGAGACCAGCGGTTGGAGGGAGGCCACCAGCTGCAGGCGGAAGGCCGTGAGCTCGGCTCCGGCGCGGGCCAGATGGCCGTCCCACACCTCCAGGGTGGAGAGGTCGGCGCCCTTGCCGCCACCGGCCCTGCGGGCCATCGCGGCGGTCTTCAGCAGGGCGTTGCGCTGCTTGAGCACCCGCTCGTAGTCCTGCCGGACCCCGGCCAGCCGGGGGGCGCGGGCGGTCAGCAGCTCGTCCAGGAAGCGCCGGCGCTCCCCCGGGTCGCCCTTGACCAGGGCGAGGTCCTCGGGGGCGAACAGCACGGTGCGCAGCAGGCCCAGCACATCGCGCGGGCGGACGTTGTCGGAGCGGTTGATCCGGGCCCGGTTGGCCTTGCCCGGAGTGATCTCCAGCTCGATCAGGGTGGAGCGCCCCCGGTCGACCACCGAGGTGCGGACCACGGCGCTCTCGGCGCCCAGCCGGATCAGCGGGGCGTCGGTGGCGACCCGGTGGCTGCCCAGGGTGGCGACGTAGCCGACCGCCTCGACCAGATTGGTCTTGCCCTGGCCGTTGGGGCCGACGAACGCCGTCACGCCCGGGTCGAGGGGGACCTCGGCCCGGGCGTAGGAGCGGAAGTCGGCGAGCGACAGGTGCGCGACGTGCATGGCGGTGGACTGCGCTCGCCTTCTGTGGAGGAGCTTCGGGACTACTTCGACTCGACCGCGTGGCCGCCGAACTGGTTGCGCAGCGCGGCGATCATCTTCATCTGCGGGGAGTCGTCCTGGCGGGAGGCGAAGCGCGCGAACAGCGAGGCGGTGATCGCCGGCAGCGGCACGGCGTGGTCGATCGCGGCCTCGACGGTCCAGCGGCCCTCGCCGGAGTCGGCGGCCCAGCCCTTGAGCTTGGCCAGGTGCTCGTCGTCGTCCAGGGCGCGGACGGCCAGGTCGAGCAGCCAGGAGCGGATCACGGTGCCCTCCTGCCAGCTGCGGAAGACCTCGCGGACGTCGGTGACCTCGGGCGCGGCCTCCAGCAGCTCCCAGCCCTCGGCGAAGGCCTGCATCATCGCGTACTCGATGCCGTTGTGGACCATCTTGGCGAAGTGCCCGGCGCCGACCGCGCCCGCGTGCACCGAGCCGAAGTCGCCCTCGGGCTTGAGCGCGTCGAAGACCGGCTCGGCCAGGGCGACGTGCGCGGCGTCGCCGCCGTACATCAGCGCGTAGCCGTTCTCCAGGCCCCAGACACCGCCGGACACGCCGCAGTCGACGAAGCCGATGCCCTTGGCGGCCAGCGCCTCGGCGTGCTTGATGTCGTCGGTCCAGCGGGAGTTCCCGCCGTCGACGACCACGTCACCGGGGGACAGCAGCTCGGCCAGCTCGTCCACGGTGGCCTGGGTGGCGGCGCCCGCCGGGACCATGACCCAGACGACGCGCGGGCCCTGCAGCTTGGAGACCAGCTCCTGGAGGCTCTCGACGTCGGAGATGTCGGGGTTGCGGTCGAAGCCGATGACGGTGTGGCCGGCGCGGCGGATCCGCTCGCGCATGTTGCCGCCCATCTTGCCGAGACCGATGAGGCCGAGCTCCATAGCCAAATCCTTACCTGTGGTGACGTCTCTGCGGGCGGCGCCGTTGCCGCGCTTCCTTGAGCCTACGTGCTGGAGCGCGAGCGCCTCCCCGCGATCGGGGCCGACCGGGGGAGGCTTCCACAGGTTTGTTCACAGGGCTGTGGGCGAACGGCCCGGCTGAGCGGAACCCGGCCGGAATGCGACCGGGACGCGACCGGAGCCCGGCCGGAGCGCGGACCCGGCCGGAGCGTCCGGCCGGGTGTGCCGGGCTCAGCCGGAGAGGCGGACCGGCATGATCAGGTACTGGTACGCCTCGTCGGCCTCGGCGTCCACCGCGGCCTTGCCGCTGAGCAGCGCGGGCTTGGTCGGGGTGGTGAAGCTCAGCTGGGCGTAGGGGGAGTCGATGGCCTTGAGGCCCTCCTCCAGGTAGCCCGGGTTGAAGGCGATCGAGATGGCGTCGCCCTCCAGGGAGGCGTCGATCCGCTCGGTGGCCTGGGCGTCGTCGCCGGAGCCGGCCTCCAGGGTGAGCACGCCCTCCTCGAAGTTCAGCCGGACCGGGGTGTTGCGCTCGGCCACCAGGGAGACGCGCTTGAGCGCCTCCAGGAAGGGCTGGGTCTGGATCGCGGCGATCGCGTTGAACTCGGTCGGGAAGAGGCTGCGGTACTTGGGGAACTCGCCCTCCAGCAGCCGGGTGGTGGTCCGCCGGCCGGCTCCCTCGAAGCCGATCAGGCCCTCGCCCGCGCCGCCCGAGGAGAGCGCGATGGAGACGCTGTCGCCGCTGCCCAGGGACTTGGCGATGTCCTGCAGGGTCTTGGCCGGGACCAGCGCGACCGCCGAGATGTCGGACTGCTCGGGCTTCCACATCAGCTCGCGGACGGCGAAGCGGTAGCGGTCGGTGGCGGCCAGGGTGATCCGGTCGCCCTCGATCTCGACCCGGACGCCGGTGAGCACCGGCAGGGTGTCGTCGCGGCCGGCGGCCACGGCGGCCTGGCTGACCGCGGAGGCGAAGACGTCGCCCGGGACGGTGCCGGTCGCGGTCGGCATCGCCGGCAGGGCCGGGTACTCGTCCACCGGGAGGGTCGGCAGGGTGAACCGGGAGCTGCCGCAGACCACGACGACCCGCTGGCCGTCGGTCGAGATCTCCACCGGCCGGTTGGGCAGGTTGCGCGAGATGTCGTTGAGCAGCCGGCCGGAGACCAGCACGGTGCCGGGCTCCTCGATGTCGGCCTCCAGACCGACCCGGGCCGAGACCTCGTAGTCGAAGCCGGACAGGGCCAGGCTGCCGTCCTGGGCCGTCAGCAGCAGGCCTGCCAGCACCGGCACCGGCGGCCGTGCCGGGAGGCTGCGAGCAGCCCAGGCCACCGCCTCCGCGAGGACGTCACGCTCCACCCGGAACTTCACCGGTAACCGCCTCCTGGATCGAGCGCTCCCGCTCGCACGTCTGGTTCTTCTGATCTTGGTCTTCGGTGCGGCTGTCCGCCGAGCTCCGCTGCTCCGCTTCCAGTCGCCGAGGACAGTCTGACGTACTCCACCGACAGACGGGGCAGACGGGCGGAAGCAACTCGAACGGATGTCGGGGAGCGGTTGTCCACAGATTTCGGGCCCACCTGCTTTTAAGCAAGTCGATGGGTCTATAGGTGTAGTGGTAGTAGTAGGGCCTGTGGAAACCGTGGATAACCCTGTTTTAGCAGGTCAGACCCGGTTTTTTGTCCACAGGACATGTGGATGGCGGCTGTGGACGAACACGGCCCCCTGTGGACGGCGCAGCGTTACCCACAGGGCACGCTGAGTATCCACAGGTTATCCCCAGCTCTGTCCCCAGATCCGGGCCCGGTTATCCACGGGCCCCGGTCAACTTTTCGTGACGCCTTTCACACCTGAGAGTGAACGCCCGCAGAAGGTTGTCGAACTGTGGACGGAGCTGTGGACAACCTGTGGACAACCCCCTTCCCCCTGGGGACAGCCGGTGGACAACCCGGATGGCCCAGTGACGGGCCGACAGTTGTCCACAGCCTGTGGATAACGGTTGTGCACAAGTCCACAGGCACCTGACCTGCGCGGAAGAGCGTAGCGGCGGCCGCCCTGTGGAGGAATTCTGGATAACTTCCGGCCACCCGGCCTGTGGACAGCGGAGAACCGGTCCGGCCTGTGGATTTCGGCCTCGCGCACCCTGGGCGTTCGAATCCCTGGTCAGATGTTCGGCGCGGGCTGTGGACTGGCGGAGCGTCCGTCACCCGGATCCCTGCCCCGCGGGCCGGCGCCGCACACCTCCGGATATGCCGAAAGGGCGTCAGGATCGCTCCTGACGCCCTTTCCGGCCACTCGGCACCCCGGCCCTGCGGGCGGGCCGGGAAGTCAGCTCTTGATGCGGTTGGTGAGCTCGGTGACCTGGTTGTAGATCGAGCGCCGCTCGGCCATGAGCGAGCGGATCTTGCGGTCCGCGTGCATCACCGTGGTGTGGTCGCGGCCGCCGAACTGCGCGCCGATCTTCGGCAGCGAGAGATCGGTGAGCTCGCGGCAGAGGTACATGGCGATCTGGCGGGCCGTCACCAGCACCCGGCTGCGCGAGGATCCGCAGAGGTCGTCCACGCCGAGGCCGAAGTAGGCCGCGGTCTGCTGCATGATCACCTGGGCGGTGATCTCCGGTCCGGCGTCCTCGGCCCCGCCGGGGATGAGGTCCTTGAGGACGATCCCGGCCAGCTCCAGGTCGACCGGCGCCCGGTTGAGGTTGGCGAAGGCGGTGACCCGGATCAGGGCCCCCTCCAGCTCCCGGATGTTCCGGGTGATCCGGGACGCGATGAACTCCAGCACGTCGGCCGGGGCGTTGAGTTGCTCCTGGATCGCCTTCTTGCGCAGGATCGCGATCCGGGTCTCCAGCTCCGGCGGGGTGACGTCGGTGATCAGTCCCCACTCGAAGCGGTTGCGCAGCCGGTCCTCCAGCGTGGTCAGCAGCTTCGGCGGCCGGTCGGAGGAGAGCACGATCTGCTTGTTGGCGTTGTGCAGGGTGTTGAAGGTGTGGAAGAACTCCTCCTGCGTGGACTCCTTGCTCGCCAGGAACTGCACGTCGTCCACGAGCAGGATGTCCATGTCCCGGTAGCGCTTGCGGAAGGTGTCCGCCTTGCCGTCCCGGATCGAGTTGATGAACTCGTTGGTGAACTCCTCCGAGGACACGTAGCGCACCCGGGTGCCCGGGAAGAGGCTGCGCGAGTAGTGCCCGATGGCGTGCAGCAGGTGGGTCTTGCCCAGCCCGGACTCGCCGTAGATGAAGAGCGGGTTGTACGCCTTGGCCGGTGCCTCGGCGACCGCCACCGCCGCCGCGTGCGCGAAGCGGTTGCTGGCGCCGATGACGAAGGTGTCGAAGAGGTACTTGGGGTTCAGCCGGGCGGCCGGCTCGTCCTTGCGGGACCCGCCCGCGGGCGGCGCGCCGGGCGGCGGGGGGACCCCCGGTACCGCCGGCCGGTCGGTGGCGCGCTCGGCCGGAGCCTTGTCCGCGGGGCGCCCGGCGGGGCGGCCGCCGGGGGCACGCCGACCGGAGCCGGTCCGCGGGTGCTCGCCGGGGCCGGGGCCGTAGGCGCCGCCGAAGAGGTCGCCCTGGGTGGTCGAGGACGGCGGCAGGGCCCGCGGCGCGGGCCGGTCCATCGACTCGTCGGACTCGCCGTAGGCGGGCTGCTGCTCCTGGTAACCGGGCCAGACCGGCCCGGCCGGCGGTCCGCCGTAGGGCGCGGGGCGCTGCTCGTAGCCGCCGGTGTCGTAGCGGGGCCGGGCGTAGTCGGACTCGTAGGGGCGCGGGTAGCCCGGGCCGCCGTAGTGGCCCTCGTCCTGCGCGTGGCGCTCGTCCTGCCGGTGCCGGTCGTCCTGCTGCCGCCGGCGGTCGTCGTGGCGGCGGTCGTCGTGCCGGGGCTCGTCGTGCCGGCGGTCGTCGTCCTCGTCGTCCTCGTCGTCCTCGTCGTGTTCCGACGGGTTCGGGTACGGCTCCACGGGTGCCTGGGCGGCGGGCATGGTGGGCATCGCGTTGGCGTCGACCATCACGGCGATCCGCACCGGGCGGCCCAGCTCACGGGAGAGCGCCTCGGTCAGCTGCGGCAGCAGCCTTCCCTCCAGCACCTGCTTGGCCCGTTCGTTGGGGGCCGCCAGCAGGGCGGTGTCGTGCATCATCCACATCGGCTGGGTGCGCTGCACCCACTGTTTGTCCATCTCCCCGACGTCCGGGTCGTCGACCAGCCGCTCTACGACCCTCGCCCAGACCGGGACGAGGTCGCTGTTGACATCAGCCACTGGTGCACGCTTTCCAATGAACAAACCAGACAAGTTCTGCAACGGTAGTCAGCGAACAGAGCCGGATCAAGTCGTTGTCCACAGCCTGTGGGCAAACCGCCTCCCGACGGCCGGTTTGACCCTCGTGCCCCGTCCCGCGTACCGTAACCAGGTCGAGTTGTCGATGGCCGCTGCCGCATGTCCGCGGGTCCACCCGCTCCATAAGGCGCGCAGCACGGGCGCCGTGGATTGCCCCAAACCCCAGCCGAACTGGGGTGATGGGCCGGATTTCCGTATTTGGGGAGATCACGCGGACGCACGGTGACGGCCAAGCGATCACCCGTCATCCTACGATTCACCTCAGGAGCCCCCGAGTGAGCAAGCGCACCTTCCAGCCGAACAACCGTCGTCGCGCGAAGACCCACGGCTTCCGGCTGCGTATGCGTACCCGCGCCGGCCGCGCCATCCTGGCTGCCCGCCGTGGCAAGGGCCGCACCAGCCTGTCCGCCTGATCCGCACAAGAGTCTGTTGTGCTGCCCTCCGAGAATCGGCTGCGGCGGCGCCAGGACTTCGCGACCGCAGTCAAACGCGGTCGTCGGGCCGGTAAGCCCTTGCTGGTCGTCCATCTCGCGAGGGAGGACGGCTCCGGGGACCACACCGACCGGACCAGCGACATCCGCCCGCACGTCGCCGAGGGGACTCCTTCGGCGCGTGCGGGTTTCGTCGTGAGCAAGGCCGTCGGCCCGGCGGTCACCCGCAACCTGGTCAAGCGCCGGTTGCGGCACCTCGTGCGTGATCGTCTGTCCCGGCTGCCCGCCGGTAGCCTGATAGTGGTGCGTGCGCTGCCTCCGGCCGCGTCCGCCTCGTACCAGGAACTCGAACGTGACCTGGACGCGGCGCTCAAACGGCTGCTCAAGGCCGAGCATGCTGTTTCGGCGCCGACGGGAGCAGGTCGATGAAGTACCTGCTGATGGGTCTGATCAGGGTCTACCAGTGGACCATCAGCCCACTGCTCGGTCCGGTGTGCCGCTACTACCCCTCCTGCTCGCACTACGGCTTCGAGGCCGTGCGGACGCACGGAGCGGTGAAGGGCGGCGCACTGACCGCGTGGCGCATCCTGCGCTGCAATCCATGGACGCCCGGTGGGGTCGACCATGTCCCGCCGCGTAAGCATCCGGTGTGGCACCGCCGGCTGCGGGACCGGCTGAAGGGCCGGTCCGCCGCCGACCAGCCGGTGATCATGCCCCCCGCCGGTCCGGACCCAGAGGGCCCGGCGACCATTGGCCCTGTGGGGCCGATCCCAATGTCCAAGGAGCCTGACCGGTGACCTTCTCCTTCCTCAACCCCTTGTACACAGCGGTGTCCTGGATCATCGTCCAGTTCCACTCGCTGTACAGCCACGTCTTCGATCCGAACGGTGGCTGGGCCTGGGGTCTGGCCATCGCCTCGATGGTGGTCGTCATCCGGATCTGCCTGATCCCGCTCTTCGTGAAGCAGATCAAGGCGACCCGGGCCATGCAGGCGATCCAGCCGAAGATGAAGGCCATCCAGGAGCGGTACAAGAACGACCGCCAGCGCCAGTCCGAAGAGATGATGAAGCTGTACAAGGAGGCGGGTACCAACCCGTTCTCCAGCTGCCTTCCCATCATCGTCCAGGCGCCGTTCTTCACCGCGCTCTACGGAGTGCTCGCCAAGGTCGCCGACGGCAAGCCGATCGGCGTGATCGACGGCACCCTGCTGGACAGTGCCCAGCAGGCCCACATCTTCGGTGCCCCGCTCTCGGCGACCTTCGTCGGCAGCAGCGAGGTCAGCGTCAAGATCGTCGTCGCCGTCATGATCGTCATGATGTCGCTGTCGCAGTTCATCACCCAGCGCCAGCTGATGACGAAGAACGTCGACCTCACCGTGAAGACGCCGTTCATGCAGCAGCAGAAGATGCTGATGTACGTCTTCCCGATCATGTTCGCCGTGATGGGCATCAACTTCCCGGTCGGTGTCCTGGTCTACTGGCTGACCACCAACATCTGGTCGATGGGCCAGCAGCTGATCGTCATCCGCAACAACCCGACGCCGGGCAGCAAGGCCTGGGACGAGCGCCAGGAGCGGCTGAAGAAGCAGGGCCGGCTGAACCCGGACGGCTCGGTCATCCAGGGCCCGCTCTGGGGCCTGCTGCCGGCGAAGAAGTCGGCCGCCACCGCCGAGGCCGTGGTGGAGGAGTCGGTGCAGGTGCGCCGCCAGCAGCCGCGGAAGCAGACCAAGTCGCAGCGCCAGCACGGTGCCGGCCAGCCGGCGAGCCTGACCAAGGACGCCCCGGCCGACCAGCCCGCGGACGCGGTGCCGGCGGACTCGGTGTCCGCGGATTCGGCCGACAGCACGAGCACCGGTGCCGGTGGTGCCGGTGGTGCGGCCAAGCAGACCGCGGCCCGTCCCGCGGGCGCCAAGCCGGCCGCGACCCGTCAGCAGGGCGGCCGGCAGCAGCCCAAGCGCGGCGGGCAGCGGCCGAAGAAGAAGTGACCGGCCCGGCCCGAACCGCCTCCGCGGCCCCCTGAACCTCGTTACCGGCCCACCAACCGGGCCCATCTCCGAAGGAGTCCATCAGTGACGGAAGGCACCACCTCCGCCGTCGAGGCCGAGGCCGCCCCCGGCGCCGACGAGAACATCGTCGCCCGCCTGGAGCAGGAGGGCGACATCGCGGCGGACTACCTGGAGGGTCTGCTCGACATCGCGGACCTCGATGGCGACATCGACATGGACGTCGAGGGGGACCGGGCCCTGGTCTCCATCGTCAGCGACGGCAACGACCGGGCCCTGCATCGGCTGGTCGGCCAGGACGGCGAGGTGCTGGAGGCGCTGCAGGAGCTGACCCGGTTGGCCGTCCACCGGGAGACCGGCGAGCGCAGCCGCCTCATGCTGGACATCGCCGGCTTCCGGGCCCGCAAGCGTACGGAGCTGGCAGCCCTCGGGTCCCAGGCGGCGGAGCAGGTCAAGAGCTCCGGCGAGCAGGTCAAGCTGGCTCCCATGACCCCGTTCGAGCGCAAGGTCGTCCACGACGCGGTGGCCGCGGCCGGTCTGCGCAGTGAGTCGGAGGGCGAGGAGCCCCAGCGTTGCGTGGTCGTGCTGCCGGCCTGACGGCCGGGCGACCGCCGGCCGTCAGGGCGGCCGGCATGCGACACGAGGACCCGACCCCGTCCGCCTCGCGCGGGCGGGGTCGTCGTCCCTTCGCGGGGCGCTGGCCCGGCGAGAGATGTTTCACGTGAAACGGTGCAGGAGCGGGTCGGTGGATCCGGGGAGCGGAGAGGTCGAGATGGACACGGAGAGCGTGCCTGCCGGAGAGCCGGAGCCGGCGACGGGGGCCGGTGGTCCGGATGCCGGGAGCGCGTCCGCCGGTGGGCGGCCGGCGGTCGAGCCGCCGCCCGCCCCGCCGGCCGTCGCCCGGGAGGTCTTCGGCGAGCGGTTCGACGCCGCCGTCCGCTACACCGAGCTGCTGGCGACCGAGGGCGTGACCCGGGGCCTGATCGGCCCGCGCGAGGTGCCCCGGCTCTGGGACCGCCATGTGCTGAACTGCGCCGTGCTCGCCGAGCTGCTGCCGGCCGGGACGACGCTGTGCGACGTCGGCTCCGGCGCCGGGCTGCCCGGCATTCCGGTGGCCCTGGCCCGCCCGGACGTCTCGGTGACCCTGCTGGAGCCGCTGCTGCGCCGGACCACCTTCCTGGAGGAGGTGGTCCGCGAGCTCGGTCTGGAGAATGTCACCGTGCTCCGCGGCCGGGCCGAGGAGATGGTCGGCAAGGTCGCGGTGGAGGTGGTGACCGCCCGTGCGGTGGCGCCGCTGGAGCGGCTGGCCGGCTGGGGCCTCCCGCTGCTGAAGCCGTACGGCCAGATGCTGGCGCTCAAGGGCGACAGCGCGGAGCAGGAGCTCGCCGACTCACGGGCCGGACTGGCGAAGCTCGGCGGGGTGGAGTGGTCGGTCATCTCGGTCGGCGACGGCACCCTGGAGACCTCGACCCGGGTGATCCAGGTCAAGGTGGGCGAGAGCCCGGGCGGCGTGCGGGCGGCGACCCGTCGGGCCAAGGCCGCGGCCAGGGCGGGCCGGGCCGGTGCCGGGGGCGCGACCCGCGGCGGCGACCGCGCCCGCAACCCCCGGCGGCGTCCCCGCTGACATCCGGCGGGTCCCGACACGGGCGGGTGGTCCTCGGACCACCCGCCCGTGGTCGTCCGCGGCCCTCGGGCGGCAGTCCGGCGTTCCGGTGACGGGAGGGCGGCCGGCGGGACGACATGGGGTTCACCGGAGTGTCGCATCGTCAGAATTCCGACATTGCGGGCATGGTGTTTCACGTGAAACGTCGCTCTCTGCTCTCGGGAATCCTCGCCCGCAGCCGGGCGGTGACTGTTGCCGCTCCGGTTTCACGTGAAACACTGAGCCCCATGCAGGACTCGGAGACCATCGACCAGATCGATGACACGCCCATCGCGCGTGCCGCCCAGGCTGCGGTCCAGGCCATCGGCCGCGCGGGCGAAGGACTGCCCCGGCCGGCCGCCACCCGGGTGATGGTGGTGGCCAACCAGAAGGGCGGGGTGGGCAAGACCACCAGCACCGTCAACCTCGCCGCCTCGCTGGCCATGCACGGGCTGCGGGTCCTGGTGGTCGATCTCGACCCGCAGGGCAACGCCTCGACCGCGCTCGGCATCGACCACCACGCCGAGGTGCCCTCGATCTACGACGTACTGGTGGAGGGCAAGCCGCTGGCCGACGTGGTCCAGCCGGTGGTCGAGGTCGAGGGGCTGTTCTGCGTCCCCGCCACCATCGACCTGGCCGGCGCGGAGATCGAGCTGGTGTCGCTGGTGGCCCGGGAGAGCCGGCTGCAGCGCGCCATCGCCGCGTACGAGCAGCCGCTGGACTACATCCTGATCGACTGCCCGCCCTCGCTGGGCCTGCTGACGGTCAACGCCCTGGTCGCCGGCCAGGAGGTGCTGATCCCGATCCAGTGCGAGTACTACGCGCTGGAGGGCCTCGGCCAGCTGCTGCGCAACGTCGAGCTGGTCCGGGCGCACCTCAACCCGGCGCTGCACGTCTCCACCATCCTGCTCACCATGTACGACGCCCGGACCAGGCTGGCCGCCCAGGTGGCGGAGGAGGTCCGGACGCACTTCCCGCAGGAAGTCCTGCACACCGCGATCCCGCGCTCGGTCCGGGTCTCGGAGGCACCGAGCTACGGTCAGACGGTGCTCACCTACGACCCCGGCTCCACCGGTGCGCTCTCCTATCTGGAGGCGGCCAGGGAGCTGGCGCTGCGGGCGGTGCCCGCCGCGGGCGGCGGCTCGTTGGTGGGGCAGCAGCGGGACGGTTCGGGGCAACAGGGCGCCCCGGTCGCACAGCACGGTACGACGGAGGGCAATCGGTGAGTGGTCGCAGGGGTCTGGGACGAGGACTCGGGGCGTTGATCTCCCCGGTGGCCCCGGCAGGCGGAGGAGCCGGGAGCACGACGCAACCCGCCGCCGCCCCGGTGCTCCCGTCCGGCGCGGCGTCGCCCACGGCGGTGCCGACGCTGCCCTCGGGCCGGGGCACGCTGGCGGCCAAGGCGGCCGCGGAGAGCCAGCGCGAGCAGGCCGCGGCCGAGGCGGAGCTCGCCCGGGTGACGGGCGCCTACTTCGCCGAACTGCCGCTGGACGCGATCACGCCCAATCCGCGTCAGCCGCGCGAGGTGTTCGACGAGGACAAGCTGGCCCAGCTGGTCGCCTCGATCAAGGAGGTGGGCCTGCTCCAGCCGGTGGTGGTGCGCCAGTCCGCGCCGGGACGCTTCGAGCTCATCATGGGCGAGCGGCGCTGGCGGGCCTCCCGGGAGGCCGGGCTGGAGCTGATCCCGGCGATCGTCCGGGCCACCGAGGACGACAAGCTGCTGCTGGACGCCCTGCTGGAGAACCTGCACCGGGCGGAGCTCAACCCGCTGGAGGAGGCGGCCGCCTACGACCAGCTGCTGCGGGACTTCTCCTGCACCCATGACGAGCTGGCGGACCGGATCGGGCGCTCGCGTTCGCATGTGTCCAACACGCTGCGGCTGCTGAAGCTGCCGCCGGCGGTCCAGCGGCGGGTGGCCTCGGGGGTGCTCACCGCGGGCCACGCCCGGGCGCTGCTCGGGGCGCCGGACCCGGAGCGGCAGGAGGAGCTGGCCAAGCGGATCATCGCGGAGGGGCTCTCGGTGCGGACCACCGAGGAGATCGTCGCGCTGATGGACCGGGAGGAGCGGCCCAAGCGTCAGGCGCCCAAGGCCGGGAAGATCCTCTCGCCGGCCTTCAACGATCTGGCGAGCCGGCTGTCCGACCGCTTCGAGACCCGGGTGAAGGTCGAGGTCTCGCAGCGCGCCGGCAAGCTCGGCAAGGGCAAGGTGGTGTTGGAGTTCGGCTCCGTGGAGGACCTCAACCGGATCCTGGACAGCCTCGCGCCCGGCGAGGACGGACTGCGGCTGTCGCAGAACTGAGCCGGGCCGATCGCGGGACGCGATGGGTGCATGTTCCACGTGGGCGCTGTTCCACGTGAAACATGCACCCATCGGCATTCGGGGGCAATGCTCGATCGAGGAGTGGACGAGGAGGTGCGGGGCATGGGACGCCGGATCGTTCCGTTGACGCTGGACAACCTCGCGGATCTGCCGTCGACCTGCCGCTCCTGTGTGTTCTGGGAGCTGGACCCGGTCAGCGGCCGGGCGGCGGTGGAGTCCGGCAAGCCCGAGCTGGAGAAGGAGGGGTGGATCTCCGCGGTGCTGCTGGAGTGGGGGTCCTGCGGCCGGGTCGTCTACGTGGACGAGCAGCCGGCCGGGTTCGTGCTCTACGCCCCGCCCGCGTACGTGCCGCGTTCGCAGTCCTTCCCGACCAGCCCGGTGGCCTCGGACGCCGTTCAGCTGATGGTCAGCCGGGTGCTGCCGGGCTTCCAGCGGCAGGGGATCGGCCGGGTGCTGGTGCAGACGGTGGCCAAGGACCTGCTGGGCCGGGGGTTCCGGGCGATCGAGGCCTTCGGGGCGGTGGGGCGGCAGCCGGTCAGCTGTGTGCTGCCGGCCGAGCACCTGCTGGCGGTGGGCTTCAAGACGGTCCGCCCGCACCACCGCTACCCGCGGATGCGGCTGGAGGCGCGGACCACGCTCTCCTGGCGGGGGGACGTCGAGGGGGCCCTGGAGCGGCTGCTGGGCGGCGGCCGGAAGGAGCCGGCGCTACGGCCGTTCTGAGCGGGCCGCGGTGCCTGCGGGCTGCGGACCCGCGGCCCGCAGGCTCGGGTGGAGGTGCGGGGAGGCGGGGACAACGGACGAGGGCGGGACTCCCGGTGGGGAGTCCCGCCCTCGTGGCGTTCCGGGAGACGGACCTAGATCAGGCCGTCCAGCTCCCGCAGCAGCGCGGCCTTCGGACGGGCACCGGTGATCTGCTTCACCGGCTCGCCGTTCTTGTAGAGGATCAGGGTCGGGATGGAGATCACGTTGTACGTCGCGGCGGTCTGCTGGTTCGCGTCGACGTCGAGCTTGGCGATGGTGAGCTTGTCGCCGTGCTCGGCCGCGATGTCCTCCAGGACCGGGGCGACCTGACGGCACGGGCCGCACCATTCGGCCCAGAAGTCGACGAGGACGGGCTTGTCGCTCTTGAGGACGTCCGCATCGAACGTCGCGTCGGTCACAGTGGTGGTGGCGCCGGCCACGGTCACTCCTAAGGGTCAAGCGGGAGGGGGTCTGCCAGGTCTACAACACCGCACGGGGCGGATCTGTTTCGTCCCGGCGGGGGCGGGTGTGTTCCACGTGGAACACACCCCGTCCGGACGGTGGATCGCTTCGGGTCAGACCGCGACGGTGGCGGCCTGGGCCTCCAGGTCGGCCAGCGAGGCCAGGTAGCGCTCGGCGTCCAGCGCGGCGGAGCAGCCGGTGCCGGAGGCGGTGATGGCCTGGCGGTAGGTGTGGTCGACGACGTCGCCGGCGGCGAAGACACCCGGGATGTTGGTGCGGGTGGAGGGGGCCTCGACCTTGAGGTAGCCCTCGGCGTCGAGCTCCAGCTGGCCCTTGAAGAGCTCGGTGCGCGGGTCGTGGCCGATCGCGATGAACAGGCCGGTGACCGGGAGCTCGCGCAGCTCGCCGGTGGTGGTGTCGCGCAGGGTGACACCGGTCAGCTTCGGGTCGCCGTGGATGGCCTCGACCGCGCTGTCCCACTCGAAGCTGATCTTCTCGTCGGCGAAGGCGCGCTCCTGCATCGCCTTGGAGGCGCGCAGGGTGTCGCGGCGGTGGATCACCTTGACGCTGCGGGCGAAGCGGGAGAGGAAGGTCGCCTCCTCCAGGGCGGTGTCGCCGCCGCCGACCACCGCGATGTCCTGGTCGCGGAAGAAGAAGCCGTCGCAGGTCGCGCACCAGGACACGCCCCGGCCGGACAGCTTGTCCTCGTTGGGCAGGTCCAGCTTGCGGTGCTGGGAGCCGGTGGTGACGATCACCGCGCGGGCCCGGTGGACGTTGCCCTCGGAGTCGGTGACGGTCTTGACGTCGCCGGTGAGGTCGACCGAGACGATGTCGTCGGGGATCAGCTCGGCGCCGAAGCGCTCGGCCTGGGCCCGCATGCTGTCCATCAGCTCGGGACCCATGATGCCGTCCCGGAAGCCCGGGAAGTTCTCGACCTCGGTGGTGTTCATCAGCGCGCCACCGGCGGTGACGGCACCCTCGAAGACCAGGGGCTTGAGGGAGGCGCGGGCCGTGTAGAGGGCGGCGGTGTAGCCGGCGGGGCCGGAACCGATGATGATCACGTTACGGACGTCGCTCACTGCATCTCCTGGTTCGCATCGCGACCCGCGTTTGCTGCGGGGAGGGCGGTCCTGCTCCGCCGCCCGGGACAACGACTGACCAGTGTCTCGCATTCCCAGGGGGATCAGTACCAGGCGACCGCACTGTGGGAGTGTCGCGCGGACCGTGGCATGGATCGCACGGGAACCACCGCTCAGGGCGCCGGAACGGTCAGATGGCGCAGGACCGGTCCGCAGTCGGGGGCGCGGAGGTAGACGTCGAGCAGCTCGGGACGGCCGGGCAGGGCGTACACCAGGAGGTCCGCGGCCGCGCCGGCGTAGCTGCCCCGGTCGGTGGCCAGTAGTGCGGCGGTGCTGGGGGGCGGGCAGGCCGGGGTGGAGCGGTTGCCGCCGGCGAGGCCCTGGCCGCCCTCCGCGGGCGGTACGGCGGTGGCCCCGAACGACTCCGAGGGGTCGGTGGCGGCGGGACCCGAGCCGGGGCCCGCGGCGGGCCCCGAGGAGGGCCCCGAGGAGGGCCCCGAGGAGGGCCCCGAGGAGGGCTTGACCGGGCGGGCGGTGCCCGCGGCGGTGAGCAGCTGCCCGACCTGGGCGGCGAGCTGGTCGTCCAGGTAGACCGTGCCGCCGGTGGCACGGTCGGTCCTGGTCCCGGCGGGGCTCTCCGGGACGGCCGTGCCGACGGCGGGGCGGGCGGCCGCGTCGGCGGTGGTGCTGAGGTCCTGCCGCCCGGAGGAGGACAGGGACAGGAAGGCGCCCCCGAGGCCGAGGGCGAGCAGCGCGGCGGCCGAGCCGAGCAGCAGCGCCCTCCGGCGCGCCGGGCGGGGCCGTCCCGGGCCGGTGCCGGTGGCGGGGCGGGCCGGTGGGGCCTTGGGCGCCGCGGCGGGCGCGAGCCGGGCGGCCGGCACGGCCGTGGTGGTGGGTGCGACGGCAGGTGCGGCGGACGTGGTCGGTCCGGCGGCGGCCGCGAGAGCGGCGTCGATCCGGGCGGCGACATCGGCCGGTACGGCCGGGGGCTCGGCCGCGCCGAGCAGCGCGCGCACCTCGGCGAGCGCGTCGACGGTCTCCCGGCAGTCGGCGCAGCCGGCCAGGTGCTCCCGGAGCGCCTCGGCCTCGGCGGGGGCGAGCAGGTCCTCGGAGAGGTCGGCCAGCTCGTCGACCGAGGGGTGCGGTCCGGCGGTGGGGTCGGGGAGGGAGGGCGGTGCCGTCATCGCGTGCTCGCATCTCCTTCCAGAATCGGCCGGGCTGGATCCGGGGCTGTCCCTGTGACGGTGCGCCCGCCCGGTGGGTTCCCGGACGGTCGGGAGGTGCCGCCCGAGGCGGATGTTTCACGTGAAACACCGCTCCCCCGCGACCCCGGGTCCGGATCCTCGCGCAGATGCCGGACGAGCGGCAGCAGCCGGGCCCGGCCCCGGGCGCAGCGGCTCTTCACCGTGCCCACCGGGACCCCCAGCAGTTCGGCCGCCTCGGCGACCGGATAGCCCTGCATGTCGACCAGGACCAGGGCGGCCCGCTGCTCGACCGGAAGCTCGGCGAGCGCGGCGGACAGCTCGCGGTGCACCTCGGCGCGCACCACCGGGGAGTCGGCCGGTTCGGCCGAGCCGACCAGGGCGTCCAGCCGCTGCGGGTCGTCGTCCAGCGGCTTGGTCCGGCGGGTGGCCGCCCGGCGGGCGCGGTCCAGGCAGGCGTTGACCACGATCCGGTGCAGCCAGGTCGTGACGGCCGAACGGCCCTGGAAGGTATGGGCGGAGCGGAAGGCGGAGACCAGGGCGTCCTGGAGGGCGTCGGCGGCCTCCTCGCGGTCGCCCAGGGTGCGCAGGGCGACGGCCCAGAGCCGGTCCCGGTGGCGGTTCACCAGCAGGCCGAACGCCTCCCGGTCGCCGCCGACGTGCCGGGCGAGGAGCGCCGCGTCGTCGTCGGCCCGCTCCGGTCCGTCCTGCGCCACGTCCACCCCTCGCCGTTCGTGTCCCGCCGCCGAAGCCGGCGGGTCAGCCGAAGACCTTCACGTCGCCGAGGAAAGCCTGGTACTTGCCCTGGTTCGGACCGTCCGGATTCTTGGACAGGTTGGTCAGCCAGATCAAGAGATAGCGGGTGGTGACCGGGCTGTCCAGGCTGTACTCGACCGCGGTGCCGGCCTTCTTCCCCAGGACGGTGAAGTCACCCGGCTTGGCGGTCTGCGCGTTGCCGACGCTCTTGCCCGGCATCCGGAGCTCGGCGGTGGTGGCGGTGCTCCACTTGAGGGTCACCTTGGAGACCGTCTGCACCGAGCCGAGGTCGAGCAGCAGCCCGGTGCCCTCCTTGGTGCCCGGCTTGGACCCGAACGCGTCGCTGTACCAGTTGGTCTGCCACTCGCTGGCGGGGTCCTCGTCGATGGCCTTGGGCAGGCTGGCCGCGCCGTCCGCCTTCTCGCCCAGCGGGTTGTAGGACAGCGCCTCCTTGACCGGGATCGGAGCCGGGTCGTGGGTGGCCGCGTGGGCGGTGGGGGTGGCGGAGGTGGAGCTGGCCTGGGGGGAGGCGACGGCCGTGCTCCCCGGGCGCAGGCTGTCCACCAGCTGCCAGGAGGCGACGCCGATGGCGCCGAGGGCCACCGCCGACGCGGTCATCTTGACCACCGTGCGCAGCCGCCGTCCGCTGCGCCGCACCGGCGCGACCACCGGGGCCGGCGCGGTGCCGGGGGCGGCGACCACCCGGGTCGGGTTGGGCGCGGTCGGCAGCGCGTGGGTGTTGTGGCGCGGCGGGCTGGGGAAGGCCGGGAGTTCGGGCTGGGGCTGGCGGATGCGCGGCATCAGGGCGATCGCCCGGGCCAGCCCGTCGGGGGTGGTGATCGGCTCGGCGTGGTGCGGCGGGTGGTCGAGCAGGGCTCGGGCGGCCAGCTCGGACAGGCCCTTGTGGACGCCGGCGCGGACCTGGTCCGGCGCCACGTCGCGGAGGTTCCTGGGCAGGCCCTGGAGGTCGTAGCGGTCCTCGGGGTAGGGCCAGCGGTGGGTGAGGGCGGCGAACAGCAGGGCGCCGATGGCCCGGGTGTCGACGCGCTCGGCGTCCTCCCCGCTGCCCTCGCCGGTGAGGCCGCGCAGCGCGGCGTCCACCGCGATGCCGTTGATCCGGTACTGGCCGCTGTCGGTGCGCAGCACGCAGCGCGGGGTGAGCCGCAGATGGGCCTGGCCGCGGCGGTGGGCGGCCGCCACCGCGTCGGTGACCTGGCGGACCATCTGGTAGGCCTCGTGGGGCTCCAGCGGCCCGTCGGAGAGCAGCTTGGCGAGGTCGGAGGCGTGCGGCAGCCACTCCCGCACCACGTAGACCAGCTCGCCCTCCTGGACGGCGTCCAGGACCTGGACGAAGCGCGGGTCGCCGAGCAGGGCCGCGGACTTGGCGGCGGCCAGCACCTTGCGGGCGCGCTGGTGGCCGGAGGCCATCAGGTGGACCCCGACCGCCCGGCGGAGCTTCTCGTCGACCGCCCGCCAGCTGCTGAAGGTCTCGGTGGAGGAGATGCACTCCTCCAGCCGGTAGCGGTGGCCGATCATGTCGCCGCTGCGGCGCTGCGGGGCGGGCAGGGTCTGCGGCAGGGTGGCGGTGTCCCGGGGGTCGTGGGTCGGCTGGGGGTCCCGTGGGGGGCGTTTCGCGGGTGCCGTGGCGGCCGGGCCGGGGGCGGTCCGGCCGGCGGCGGCGTCGCCGGAGGCCAGCTCGGCGGCGATCTCGGAGACCGACAGCGGGGCGGTCGTCTCCGAGGTCGCCTCGCCCGCGGCCGGTGCGGCGGGCGCCGCGGGCGCGGGCGGGGCCGTAGTGGTCGCGGCGGGGGCCGTAGTGGTGGCGGCGGGCGCGGCCGACGGCACGGCCCGGGCCTCCCCGTCGGTGCTCTTCGCGCCGGCGTCCGCGCCGCTGTCGGTACGGCCGCCGGGGCCGTCCTTCTCCGCGGTGGAGCCGGCCGCGGTGGCCCGGGCCGTGCCGTCGGCGAGTTCGTCGACCGCCGCGGCGAGCGCGGCCTCGTCCGCCGCCCCGTCAGCTGCCGATGTGTCGACGACCGCCTTGGTGCCATCAGCCACCGTGGTCCTGCCTCCCCTTGTGTCGCCCCGGGCCTGAGAGAGAGTCGTTGGAACGCATCGGCGGGTGACTCCGGTGCTCCAGGACAATTGTGCCCACTGTTCTCCACCGGGTACGACCGCCGAAAGGTCCGAGCGGTTGCCTGATGGTGGAGAGATGTGGTGCAGATCCGACGCCGGGCCGCCCTGCCGGGCCCGGGACGACCCGGGACCAGCGGCGGCCCGACCTCGGGTCAGCGGCCCAGTCGGCCGCGCACCATACCCAGCATGGCGTTGAGTTCCTCGATCCGCAGCCGCTTCGCGATGAGCACGAAGACGGCCAGCTGGAGTCCGCCGGCCAGGACGACCGTCAGCACCGCGCCGGCCCAGCCGCCGACGACCTCGGTGACCGCCAGGCTGACGGCCAGACCGACCACCGCGGCCGGGACGGAGGCCGTCGTGAGGCGGGAGTAGGTCCTGCCGATCCGCTTGGTGTCCAGCCCGCCGATCTTCTTCTTCAGCTTGGGCACCGCGACCGTCACCCCGATGGCGTACGCGAGGCCGTAGCCGAACGCCATCCCGGTGACTGTCCACTCCGGGGGCAGGAGCACCCAGCAGAGCAGCGAGAAGCCGGCCTGGCAGGCGGCCACCCACACGGTGTTGGAGAACGGGGTGCGGGTGTCCTCGTAGGCGTAGAAGCCTCGGAGCATCACGTACTGCGCCGAGTAGGGGATCAGGCCGAGGGCGAAGGCGGAGAGCATCAGGCCCACGTTGCGCGCGTTCTCCAGGGCCGTGCCGCCGCCGCCCACCGCGTAGATGGACTGGCCGATGGCCGGTCCGAGCGCCAGGAAGAGGAACGAGGCCGGGACGACCGCGACGGCGGTGGTGCGCAGTCCGTAGGAGATGTCGTCGCGGACGGCGCCGGCGTCCTCGTCGGCGGCCGCGCGGGACAGCCGGGGCAGCACCGCGCTCATGATCGAGACGGTGATGACGGCCTGCGGGAGCTGCCAGATCAGCAGCGCGTTGGAGAAGGCCGCGAGGCCGACGCCGCCGTGGCCGCCCGTCTCGGCGTCGGCGCCGGCGGCGGTGGCCAGCTGGGTGATGACCAGGTAGCCGGCCTGGTTGGCGAGGACGAAGAAGAACGTCCACTTGGCCAGCCGGGCCGCCTTGCCCAGGCCGTGCCCGCGCCAGTCGAAGCGCGGCCGGAAGGCGAAGCCGGCCGCCCGCAGGTACGGGATCATCGCCAGGGACTGCACGGTGAGGCCCACCAGGGTGCCGATGCCGAGCAGCCGGACGCCCTCGGGGGTGATCGACTCCGGCTTGACGTGGGTGCCGTCGAAGCCGCCGTAGACCCAGATGTAGGCGCCGAAGGTGAAGATCACCACGAGGTTGTTGAGGACCGGGGTCCACATCATCGCGCCGAACCGGCCGCGGGCGTTGAGGATCTGGCCCATCACCACATGGATGCCCATGAAGAAGATGGTCGGCAGGCAGTACCGGGCCAGCGCCACGGTGGTGTCCGCGCGGGCCGGGTTCTCCATCATCGGATGGGCGATCAGCTGGACCAGCACGGGTGCCCCGAGCACGGCCAGGAACACCACTCCGGCCAGGCCGACCATCACCAGGGTGAGCAGCCGGTTGGCGTAGGCGGTGCCGCCGTCCGCGTCGTTCTTCATACTGCGGACCAGCTGCGGCACGAAGACGGCGTTCAGCGCGCCGCCGCCGATCAGGATGTAGAGCAGCGTCGGCAGGGTGTTGGCGGCGTTGTAGGAGTCACCCATCACGGCGATGCCGATCGCGCCGGCGATCACCATGGTGCGCAGGAAGCCGGTGCCCCGGGAGACCAGGGTGCCGGCCGCCATGATCGCGCTGGAGCTCAGCACCGAGGCGATCCTGCCGCCGGCGGCGGGCTGCTCGGCGGGCGCGGCCGGAGCGGCGTCGACGGGGTGGGCGTGCTCCTCGGCCGCCAGGTCGGCGAGCGGCTCCACGGCGGGCGGCAGCTGCACCGCGGCCACCTGGAGGGTGGCCTCCGCCTCGGAGAGCGGCGGGTCGAACTCGATCGGCGGGACGAACGGCCTGGGGCCGTCCTGGCCGCCGTGGCCGTACGTGGGCTGCGGCCCGTGCTGCGGCGCGTGCTGTCCCGGGTACGCGCCGGCCGGGGGGAACGGCGCGGCCGGGGCGGCGGGCGGGACGGCGGCCGCGGGCGGCTGGGCGCCGTACTGCTGCCCGCCGTGCTGCTGGACCGGGTACTGCTGGGCGCCGTGCTGCTGGGCGGGGTACTGCTGCCCGCCGTGCTGCTGGGCGGGGGACGCCTGGGCCGGCGGGCGCGGGGCCTCGGCCGTGGTCCGGCCGCCGCCGAACAGCGAGTCCACCCCGACGTACTCGGTGGACTCGGCGTCCCAGGCGGAATGCGCCGGGCCGGGCTGCCACTGCTGCTGCCCGCCCCAGCCCTCGGCCGGGGGAGCCGGCGCCGCGGGGGCGGCCGGAGCACCCGGCTGCTGCGGCCGGTCGTCGCGCCAGTCCGCCCGCGGGGGGGTGTCCCAGCCCGGCTGGACCGGGGGCACCGGCGGGCCGAACGGCGTCGGCGGCACCGGGTAGTCGTCGCCCTGCGGCGGCAGCTGCGGCGGCACGTCGTACGCGGCCACCGGCTGCTGCGGCGCGACGGGCGGGGCGGTCCGCAGACCGTACGGGTCCGGCTCGCCCGGACCCTCGCGGTACGCGTCGGCCGCGTACGGGTCCTGGGCGTAGGTGTCGGCCACGTACCAGTCGCCGGACGGCGACTCGGCCCCCGGACGGCCCTCTCCGCGGCCGGGAGGCCGCTCCTCGCTGCGCCCGGTCATGTCACCTCTTCGCTGTCGTGGGGAGGCCGCTCCGGAGTCGGGCGGTATCGGCGCTGTCAAGGACCAACCTTCTCATCACTGGTGGCCCGATCCCGGCCATCCGCGCTGCTGTCGCGCGGTGTCCGCGCCGCTCCGTCGTGTTCCGGCCGTTCCGGGCCGTCCGCGTCCCCGGCGTCGGCGGCGGTCCCGGGGCCGTTCCCGCCCTCACCCCGGCCCGGCCCGTCGGTGTCGTCCGGGCCGGCCCCGCCGTCCTGCGGGGCGAGCGGCGCGTCACCCTCGTCGCCGTGCGCCACCCGGCGCTTGCGCTGGCGGACGAACCGCAGCGCGGCGAGCAGGAGCAGCAGCGCGGCGCCGCCGAAGACGTAGAGCACCCCGTTGGTCACCGAGGTGACCTGGACGGTGAAGGTCACCGGTTCGCCGTACTTCTGCGGGTTCGGCCCGGTGGTGTAGAGCTGGGCGGTCATGCTCACCGGCCCGTTGTTCTTCGCCTCGGCGGGGAAGCGCAGGGTGACGCTCTGCGAGGCGGGGAGCACCAGTTCCTCGGTCGGCAGCTCGACCCGGAGCCGGTTGGGCTGGGCCGGGGTGAGGACCAGCTTGAGGTTGGTGACCGTCTGGGTCAGGTCGTTGCGGACGCTGACCTGGAGCACTCCGGTGTCGCCGGCGAAGGTGATCTCCCGCTTCGGCGGCACCTTCACCGCGCCGGTCAGCTCCTTGAGGTAGCGCTTCACGCCCTCCCGGTAATCGGCCCCGGCCGGACCCTCGGTGCGCCACTCGGTGGACAGCGAGCGGACCATGGCCGCGCTGAACGGGCCGCGCACCCGCTGCGGCAGGGTCAGCACCCGCATCAGCGTGTCCAGGTCGGTCTGGATCCGGGTGGTGGTGGTCAGGTCGAAGGCGGACAGCTCCGAGTCCCGGGCCCGGGCCGGGTAGTCGGCGGGGGCGGGGACGGCCGTGCTCGCCCTGGGGTCCGGCGGCAGCTGGGCGAGGGCGTCCAGCCTGACCGGCTCCACCCACTTGCCGTCCTGGGCCGCCTGGAGGGCGCTCGCGAGCACCTTGGCCGCGTCGGCGCCGAGGTCGCGCGGCGGCATCACCAGCAGGCCGCGCGGGTTCTGCGGCTCCTGGCGCGAGATCACGAAGGTCTCGGCGAGGAACCGCTGGACGGCCCGGCTCTGCTCCTCCTCGGTGGTGAGCCCGTCCTCGAACAGCGAGGAGATCAGCTGGTCGGCGACCAGCGCGGTCTGCCCGTTGCCGATCGGCCGGGCGGCCGAGGGGGTGTACTTCAGCGCGTCGGACTCGGGCATGCTCGCGCCGTTCACCAGCACCAGGCTGTTGCCGGTGCGCTGGGCGACGGCGGCGATCCGCTGGTCCAGGTAGCCCCGGTGGGGCCAGGCGACGTCGGCCCGGGTGTCCACCGACAGCCGGCCCTCGACGGTCAGCCGGCCGGCCGTGGCCGCCTTGCCGAGCGCGGTGTCGATGCCCTCCAGCTCGGGGGCGTTGTGCGCGATCGAGGCGAGGTCGGGATCGGCGTACGGCAGCGCCACCACCTGGCTGCCCGGCTTGGCCACGGCGGCCCGGAGCTTCTCCAGCCAGGCGGTGGCGGCGGCGGTGCCGGTACCGGGGACGGTGTTGTCGTCCTTGGCCGCGTTGCCCCCGGTGCCCGGCTTCTGCACGACGTAGCGCCTGGTCATCGCGAACGCGGTGTCCAGCAGGTCCGGGTCCACCACCCAGGTCAGCCCGGTCAGCGCGGCGCCCGTGTCGACCAGCGCGTACAGCCGGCCGCCGGGGGCGAACTCGGTGGCCAGGCTGTCGTCCCGCAGCACCGGGACGGTCTGGTCGTTCTCGGAGAGGGTCTGCGCGGCCAGCACCGGCGCGTGCACCAGCGGCCAGAGGGTGGTCACCTTGGACGGCTGGGCGTCGGCCGGGGACGGGTTGTAGGGCAGGTAGCTGCGGGCGATGCCCAGCGGCCGGTCGCGCTGGTTGTCGGCGGTGGAGCCCCAGACGTCCACCGCCAGCTCGTACACCCCCTCGCCGGAGAACTGCAGGTCGGCGACGGCGACGCTGAGGGTGTACGGCTGGCTCTGGCCCGGGCCGAGCTCGTTGAGGGCGTACTGCGGGCTGTCCATCGAGATGCCGTCCGCGTTCAGCGGGACGCTCCGGGAGGACACCGAGGCGAGTTCGCTGCGGGTGGTGAGCGGCTTGCTCGGCCAGGGCCGGCGGACGGCGGCGTGCGCGGACTTCAGCACCGACCGGCCGGCGTTGGTGACGTGCCCGGTGATCGTCACGGTGCCGCTCTGGACGGCGACCGGCTTGCTCACCGACTCGATGGTCATCGTCACCGGGAGTTCGGCGCTGACCGCCGTGTCGGCGACCGGCCTGGTCCCCCCGGCCGGGGCCGCGCCGGCGGAGCCGGGCAGCGCCGCGGCCAGCACCAGCGCGGCGCCGAGGGCGCCCGCCAGCCGCCGCACGGTTCGTCCCAGGGCCCGCCCGGGGCGCCCGTCCGCCTCCGGACCGGGGTGCCGTGCCGGCTCACTCACGCGGTTCGCCCTCGTTCACGGGTTCGCCCTCGCCGTTCTCGATCGCTGCTGCTGCTGCCGTGCTGCTGCGGATGTTCCGTCGGCCGTGGAATGCCGGGAGGAGCAGCCGTGAAGAAAGTGGGCGGCCCGGTGCCCCGGTGGCCGTGGCGGCGCACGGCGCCGCGACCCGTGCTCGGTGCATCCGGACTCGTTCCACCGGCATGGTAACGATGTGGTGAGGGGTGCGGTGTTGCGGGCCGGGGAGTGAGCCGGTGGAAACACGCGGGCGACCGGGCCGCCGGGCCACGTACCCTTGTGAGCCGTGTCCACTGCCAATGAGCCCACCGCCCACCCGACCGGCGCCCATCGTTCCGGTTCCGTCCTCCAGGTCGTCCCCGGCCTGAGCGAGGCGCAGACCCTGGGACTGCAGGAACTGCTGCGGGTCTCCCCGGTCGCCGACGAGATCGCCCGCCGCTTCCAGGCGGCCGGTCACCGGCTCGCGCTGGTCGGCGGCTCGGTCCGGGACGCCCTGCTGGGCCGGCTCGGCAACGACCTCGACTTCACCACCGACGCGCGTCCGCAGCAGGTGCTGAAGCTGGTCAAGGGCTGGGCCGACGCGGTCTGGGACGTCGGCATCGCCTTCGGCACGGTCGGCGCGCGCAAGGACACCCCGGAGGGCTCCTTCCTGATCGAGATCACCACCTACCGCTCCGAGGCGTACGACCGCACCTCCCGCAAGCCCGAGGTGAGCTACGGCGACACCATCGAGCAGGACCTGGTCCGCCGCGACTTCACGGTCAACGCGATGGCCGTCGACCTGCCCGGCCGGGGCTTCGTCGATCCGCACCGCGGCCTGGACGACCTGGAGGCCCGGGTGCTGCGCACCCCCGCCACGCCCGAGGAGTCCTTCTCCGACGACCCGCTGCGGATGATGCGGGCCGCCCGGTTCGCCGCCCAGCTGGACTTCGAGCCGGCCCCCGAGGTGGTCGCGGCGATGACCGCGATGGCCGAGCGGATCACCATCGTCTCCGCCGAGCGGGTGCAGGCCGAGCTGAACAAGCTGCTGCTGGCCGAGCACCCGGTCAAGGGCCTGCGGCTGCTGGTCGACACCGGCCTGGCCGACCACGTCCTCCCGGAGCTGCCGGCGCTGCGCCTGGAGCGGGACGAGCACCACCGCCACAAGGACGTCTACGAGCACTCGCTGACCGTCCTGGAGCAGGCGGTCGACCTGGAGCAGGACGGCCCGGACCTCACGCTGCGGCTGGCCGCGCTGCTGCACGACATCGGCAAGCCCCGCACCCGCCGCTTCGAGCAGGACGGCCGGGTCTCCTTCCACCACCACGAGGTGGTGGGCGCCAAGATGACCCGCAAGCGGATGCGTGACCTGAAGTACTCCAAGGAGCTCACCGAGGACGTCTCGCGGCTGGTCGAGCTGCACCTGCGCTTCCACGGCTACGGCGGCGGCGAGTGGACCGACTCGGCGGTGCGCCGCTACGTCACCGACGCCGGCCCGCTGCTGGAGCGGCTGCACAAGCTGACCCGCTCCGACTGCACCACCCGGAACCGGAAGAAGGCGGCCTCGCTTTCCCGCACCTACGACGGCCTGGAGAGCCGGATCGAGGAACTCAGGGAGCGGGAGGAGCTGGACGCCGTCCGCCCCGCGCTGGACGGCAACCAGATCATGGAGCTGCTCGGCCTCCGGCCGGGCCCCGCGGTCGGCAAGGCGTACAAGCACATGCTGGAGCTGCGGCTGGAGCACGGCCCGATGGAGCACGAGGCGGCGGTCGCCGCGCTGCGCGACTGGTGGGCCGCCCAGCAGTAGGGCGCGCACTGCCGCGAGGGGTGGTCCCGGGGGTCTCTCCCGGGACCACCCCTCGTCCGTGCGCGGGCCGGTCTGCGCGGACCGGTCGGCGCGGGCCCGCGTACGGGCCCGGGCGCCGGCTCAGAGCTTCTTCAGGCAGAGCACGAAGCTGAGCGCCTCCGTGCTGGACTCACGGGTGTAGGTGCTCTCGGCGCCGGTGACGTTCTCACAGGCCTTGTCGTTGTCGCTGGTCCCGTAGACCTTCTTGAGCACCTTGTACTGGGCCTTCGGGTCGCCGCAGGGCAGCATGGTGATCCGCGGGCTGGCGTCGTGGGTGGCGCTGGTGCCGTTCTCGTTGCGCAGGCAGTCGCCGACCTTGGCGGTGTCGATGTCGCTGGCCACCTTGGTGGCGGACGGCGTCGGCAGGGTGATCGTCGGCACCGGCACCGGTGCCACCGAGACGGACGGGAAGGTCGGCGCCGGGAAGGTCGGCACGGTCACCGTGGGCATGACCAGCGGGCGGCGGGGGACGTCGTGCGCGGTGGACGCGAAGAGCGCGCCGGTGGCGATCAGGACGATCCACGAGCCGACCCCGAGCACCGGCAGCAGCAGCATGAAGATGTGCGGGCGCTTGGTGAGCGGCACGCCCGGGTCCAGCTGCGGCCCGTGGGTGCCGGGCGCCGGCGGCGGCAGGTCCTTGATCTTGTTGTGGGCGGCGAGGTTCCGCAGCAGGGTGACCACGGTGAAGATGCCGGAGAGGTAGCTCCACCAGCCCTGCACCAGGGTGCGGGCGGACATGTCGCGGACCACGGCAGTGCCGCAGGTGCGGCAGAACGGTCCCGGCTGCTTCAGGAACCGCATGATGATGATGATGCCCTGGTGGCCGCGGACGGTGGTCTCGACGGCCGGGAAGCCGCCGCAGAACCGGCACACCGGACCGCCCTGCGCGGCGTAGCCGGCCGGTGCCGGGTAGCCCCCGGCCTGCGGCGGGTAGGCGTAGCCCCCCGGCGGGGCCTGGGCGGGTGCGCCGTAGCCGGGTGCGGCCGGCGGCGGTGCGGCCGGGTAGCCGTAGCCGGCCGGGGCCGGTGCGCCCACCGGCTGCGGGGCCGGCTGGCCGGCGTACGGGTTGCCGGTGGCGTACGGGTTGGCGCCGTCGGCGGGCGGCGGCGAGCCGTACGGCATCTGGGGCGGAACGGACATGGGGATCCCCCGGGGGAGTTCAGGTGGCGGACGGTCAGGACTTCTTGACCGGCGGGACGCCGGCGAGCGGGCCGAGGCAGAGCACGTAGCGCTTCTTGTTCCAGCGGCGGCCGCTCTTGCCCGAGACGGTGCTGGTGGTTCCGGCGGTCTCGCGGCACCTGCTGGTGTCGGTGGTGGACTCGAACTTGGCGAGCACCTTGTAGTTCGCCTTGCCGTCGGTGCACTTGACCACCGAGACGTCGCGCGAGCCGGAGGCCTTGACGCAGTCGCCGGCCTTGGCGCTGCCGACGCTGGGGCCGGTGACGAAGTAGCCGACGATCAGGGCGATCACACCCAGGACCAGGCCGACCGCCTTCAGCCGGGCCTTGCCGCGGCCCTTGGCGGCCGGTCCGGGCTGCGGGGCGGCCGGCGGGTAGCCGTGCGGCGAGGGCTGTCCGTGGGGGCCGGGTGCCTGCGGGGCCTGCGGGTAGGGCGCGGGCGGGTAGGGACCCTGCGGGTGGCCGGGCTGCGGGTGGCCGGGCTGCGGGTAGGGCTGGGCCGCCTGCGGCGCGGCGGGGTAGCCGTAGCCGGGCGGGGGCGGCGGTGCGCCGTAGCCCGCGGGTACCGGCTGGGGCGGGCCGTACGGCGGGGGCGCCGGGTGACCGTAGGGCTGCGGCGCCGGCGCGGCACCGTAGCCAGGAGGCGGTCCGTACGGACTGGGTGGTGTGCTCATCAGATTGTCCCCCGAGACAGAGTGCTGCCGCTGCGACAGATCTGACGTACCTTAGCGACTCGGAACGACGCTTTCCGGGCGCAGGGGCCGCCCGGGCGGACAGCCGTGGTCAGCGGGCCGGGTCGCCGGGGAGCGGCCCGGTGCGGCGGGCCGCGCGCAGGTAGAGCGCGGCCGAGGCCGCGTACACCAGGGAGACGCCGGCCACGACCGCGGCCGAGCGGCCGGAGAGCGGCAGCACCAGTGCGGTGACCAGGGCGGCGGCCACGAAGGCGACGTTGAAGAGCACGTCGTAGATGGCGAAGATCCGGCCCCGGAACTCGTCCTCGACCGACTCCTGCACCACGGTGTCGGCGCAGATCTTGGTGCCCTGGGTGACCACGCCGAGCAGCAGCGCCGCGATCAGGCAGGGCACCAGGTTGAAGCCGAGGCCGAGCGCGGGCACGAAGACCACCGGGGCGGCCAGGCAGAGCGTCATCCAGCCGGCCAGCCCGAGCCGGCGGCTGCACCAGGGGCTGATCACCGCCGCGATGAAGAACCCGGCGGCCGAGAGGCCGACCGCCTGGCCCAGGGTGGCCAGACCGGCCGCGCTGTCCGCCGGGTCGTTGAAGGTGTACCGGGCGAGCATCACCAGGACGACGATCAGCACGCCGTAGCAGAACCGGGCGGCGGTCACGGCGGCCAGCGCGTGCGCCGCCGGGCGGCGGTCCCGCACCAGGTGGGTGACGGCGGCCCGCAGCTCGCGGGCGGCCTGGGCCAGGGCCTGGCCGATCGCGGGCCGGCCGGGGTGGTTCCCCGGGCCGAGCAGGTCCTTGTCCATCCGCAGCGCGGCCAGCGCGGCGGACAGGTAGAGCAGCGCGGCCAGGCTCACCAGGGCGGCGTCGGCCCGGGGGCCCGGCGGCATCAACTGGTGCAGCAGGAAGCCGAGACCGCCGCCGATGGCCGCCGCGACGGTGCCCAGAGTGGGGGAGAGCGCGTTGGCGGTCACCAACTGCTCGGCCCGCACCACCCGGGGCAGCGCGGCGGACAGTCCGGCCAGGATGAACCGGTTGAGCGCGGTGACCAGCAGCGCGGAGGCGAAGAAGAGCCAGGTCGGCGCCTGGGCCAGGAGCAGCCCGCCGGTGAGCAGGCCGAGTCCGAAGCGGCCCAGGTTGCCCAGGTAGAGCACCTGCCGGCGGCGCCAGCGGTCCAGCAGGACGCCGGCGAAGGGGCCGATCACCGAGAACGGCAGCAGCATCACGGCCAGCACGGAGGCGATGTCGGCGGGCGAGGACTGCTTCTCGGGGGAGAAGACGACATAGGCGGCGAGCGACACCTGGAACACGCCGTCGGAGAGCTGGGACAGCACCCGGGCGGTCAGCAGCCGGCGGAAGTCGCGGCCGCGGAGCAGGCCGAAGAGCGTGGCGCGGTGCGCGGCACGGTGGGTACTGCCGTTCTCGGTGATCGCCACCCGCTCAGGGTGCCATGGATCCGGGCGGTGTTTCACGTGAAACATTCGCCGGGAAAAGGTGAACGGGCCCGCGGTCGTGGAGACCGCGGGCCCGTTCGGTGCTCAATGACTCAGCACGGGGTGGAGCGGGATCAGCGCTCGACCTCGCCGCGGATGAACTTCTCGACGTTCACGCGGGCCTCGTCGTCGAAGTACTGGACCGGCGGGGACTTCATGAAGTACGAGGAGGCCGACAGGATCGGGCCACCGATGCCGCGGTCCTTGGCGATCTTCGCGGCGCGCACGGCGTCGATGATGACACCGGCCGAGTTCGGGGAGTCCCAGACCTCGAGCTTGTACTCCAGGTTCAGCGGGACGTCGCCGAACGCGCGGCCCTCGAGGCGGACGTACGCCCACTTGCGGTCGTCCAGCCAGGCCACGTAGTCCGAGGGACCGATGTGGACGTTATTGGCGCCCATGTCGCGGTCGCGGATCTGCGAGGTGACGGCCTGGGTCTTGGAGATCTTCTTGGACTCCAGGCGCTCGCGCTCGAGCATGTTCTTGAAGTCCATGTTGCCGCCGACGTTCAGCTGCATGGTGCGCTCGAGGACGACACCGCGGTCCTCGAACAGCTTGGCCATCACGCGGTGCGTGATGGTCGCGCCGACCTGGGACTTGATGTCGTCACCGACGATCGGCACACCGGCCTCGGTGAACTTGTCCGCCCACTCCTTGGTGCCGGCGATGAACACCGGGAGGGCGTTCACGAAGGCGACCTTGGCGTCGATGGCGCACTGGGCGTAGAACTTGGCGGCGGCCTCGGAGCCCACCGGCAGGTAGCAGACCAGGACGTCGACCTGGGCGTCCTTCAGGACCTGGACGACGTCGACCGGGGTCTCGTCCGACTCCTCGATGGTCTCCCGGTAGTACTTACCCAGGCCGTCGAGGGTGTGGCCGCGCTGGACCGTGATGCCGGTCGGGGGCACGTCGCAGATCTTGATGGTGTTGTTCTCGGACGCCGTGATGGCGTGCGCGAGGTCCTGGCCGACCTTCTTGGCGTCGACGTCGAAGGCGGCGACGAACTCGACGTCACTGACGTGGTAGTCACCGAACTGGACGTGCATCAGCCCGGGGACCTTGCCGGCCGGGTCGGCGTCCTTGTAGTACTCGACACCCTGCACCAGCGACGTGGCGCAGTTGCCCACACCCACGATGGCTACGCGAACCGAACCCATTCCCGGTTGCTCCCTGTGATCTCATGAGCGCCGCCGAAGGTCGGCGGTACTCGTCCTGCTTATTTCGATGACTGCTGACGGGCGCATGACGCGCCCACTCCTGCCCGCGCGGCACAGGGCTGACGCGGACTCAGCGCTCCTGGGCGGAACGCCCCGGGCGGTCGTGCGGTGGCCCGGGCGGGTCCACGGACCCGTCCTCCTGGCCTCGGCCGTCCGAAGTCTGGGGTACTGCGGAACCGGTCCCGCCGGCGGGCGCCCCGGTCCGACCGGAGCGGTTGGCCCGCTCGGTCTCGATCAGCTCGTTCAGCCAGCGGACCTCGCGCTCCACCGACTCCAGTCCGTGCCGCTGCAGTTCGACCGTGTAGTCGTCGAACCGCTCGCGGGCCCGGGCCAGCGAGTTGCGCATCCGCTCCAGGCGCTCCTCCAGCCGGCTGCGGCGGCCCTCCAGGACGCGCATCCGCACGGCCCGGTCGGTCTGACCGAAGAAGGCGAAGTGCACACCGAAGTGCTCGTCCTCCCAGGCGTCCGGGCCGGCGTCGGCGAGCAGCTCCTCGAAACGCTGCTTGCCCTCGGCGGAGAGCCGGTAGACGATCTTGGACCGCTTGCCGTTGAGCGCGGTGGCCGGCACGTACTCGACGTCCGGGTTGTCCTCGACCAGGAAACCCTGGGCCACCAGGCTCTTCAGGCAGGGATAGAGCGTCCCGTACGAGAAGGCACGGAATGAGCCGAGCAGGACGTTGAGCCTCTTGCGCAGCTCGTAACCGTGCATCGGGGCGTCGTGGAGCAGTCCGAGAACGGCGAACTCCAGCACTCCTGAGCGTCTGCCCACTGCCTTCGTCCTCCCTTCTCCGGTCGGTCCGCGACCCGCCTCGATCGGCGGTATGCCGTTCCGATGTATCGGCTCGATATATCGAGAACAGTAAGCCTGGGTCCGCGAACGGGCAAGGGGGACGCGCGTGAATGTGATCACAAGACGACGCGCGGGTGTGCTTGGCAACGGGCGTGTAATGATCTGTTGCCGTTTTGCGGTTAATGGCGATTGATGCCCGATTAGTTCGGATTCGGAGCTGCGTACGCTGTCGCGTGTGCACGAGGACCACCTCCGGGATCAGGGCGGTTACGGGCATCGGACGTGGACCCTGCCTTCAGGCTCGACCGGCCTGGCGAGGAGTAGCTGGAAGATGAGCGAACGACGGCGCAGGTCGCCCGGCGGCGACGGTCGCCCGCCGGGCGGCGGCAACGGACGGTCGGAAGGAACCGGGCGCGACGAGCTGGGCTCGGAGGGTCTGGGCCGACGGCGCCCGCCGGGCACGCGGGACACCGCCCAGCAGCCCCGGATGACTCGTGCCGAAATGCGGAAGGCCGCCCAGAAGGGCGGCCGTCGCGGTGCCGAGACAGCGGCCGGCGGCGCGGCCGCCGGCGGGGGCGGCGCCCCCGGAAAGAAACGGTTCATCGACTACCCGCGCTTCGGCAAGCAGGGCGTCCGCCGCTGGCTGCCCTCCTGGCGGCAGTGGCTGAGCGCGGTGCTGCTCTTCGCCGCGGTCTGCGTGGGAGGGGTCTTCTACGTCTACCAGAGCACCAGGATCCCGCCGCTGAACGCCCTGGTGAACGACCAGAACAACATCTACTACTGGGCCGACAACACCGAGATGGTCCGCAAGGGCGAGACCAACCGGCAGATCGTCGAACTGGGCGACATCTCGCCCAACCTCCAGAACGCGGTCATCGCGGCGGAGAACGAGACCTTCCGCACGGACAGCGGCATCGACCCCAAGGGCATGCTGCGCGCGGTCGTCAACATGGCCAAGGGCGGCGAGACCCAGGGCGCCTCGACCATCACCCAGCAGTACGTCAAGAACGCCTACCTGACCCAGGAGCAGACTCTCAGCCGCAAGGTGAAGGAGTTCTTCATCACCCTGAAGGTCAATCAGGAGTACGAGAAGCCCGACATCCTCAAGGGCTACCTCAACACCAGCTGGTTCGGCCGCGGCGCGACCGGCGCCCAGGCCGCCGCGCAGGCGTACTACGGCGTCAACGCCAAGGACCTCGACCTGTGCCAGAGCGCGATGCTGGCCGGCCTGCTCAAGGGCGCGTCGTACTACGACCCGACCATCAAGGCCAACCAGGCCCGCGCCGAGGAGCGCTGGAAGTGGATCCTCGACCGGATGGTGGAGACCAAGAACACCACCGCCGAGGAGCGGGCGAAGTGCGCCGCCTTCCCCACCCCGATCAAGCAGGTCCCGTCGGCCAATATGAACGGTCAGATCAGCTACATGGTCGAGACCGCCAACAAGTACGTCATGGCCAAGGACCCGACGATCGACCAGCGGGCGATCGACAAGGGCGGCTTCAAGATCTACACGACCTTCCAGAAGGACAAGGTCGAGGCCCTGAAGAAGGCCGTGGACGACGTCAAGGCGGAGACCCTCAACGTCCAGAAGCGCCCGAACAACGACAACTTCGTCCAGTTCGGTGCCTCCAGCATCGTCCCCGGTGACGGCGCGATCGTCGCCATCTACGGCGGCGAGGGAGTGGAGAACGGGAACTTCGGCAACAACGCCGACGCCCAGGGAGTCCAGGTCGGCTCGACCTTCAAGCCCTTCGTACTGGCCACTGCCATGCAGACCGGCGTGCTGACCGCGACCGACGACAAGGGCAAGCCCAAGCGGATCAACGCCGACAGCCGCTACCTGTCCGACGACCTCTCGGAGATCCGCAAGCCGGACGGCTCGCTGCTGCTAGGTGACGACGGCAAGCCGTACCGGCAGCGGAACGAGGAGAAGGGCAAGCGCGGCTACGTCTCGCTGCGGATGGCCATGCAGTACTCCTACAACGTGCCCTTCGTGCAGTTGAACCAGGACGTCGGCGGCCAGAACGTGATGCAGATCGCCGAGGCGCTGGGCATCCGCAAGGAGAGCATCGAGAAGGAGTCGAAGACCGCGACCTTCCCGCTCGGCGTCTCCACCGTCAGCCCGATCCGGATGGCGGACGCCTACGCGACCTTCGCCGCCAGCGGCAAGCAGGCCGAGCCCTACTCGGTCGCCAAGGTCCTGGTGGACGGCAAGGAGCGGCCCGGTTTCGGCAAGCACGAGACCAAGCAGGCGGTGGAGGCGGTGGTCGCCGACAACATCACCGACGTGCTGGTGAACGTGGCGCAGAACGGTACCGGTAAGAAGACCAACACCCTCGGCCGCCCGGTGGCCGGCAAGACCGGTACCACCGACGAGAACAAGTCGGCCTGGTGGGTCGGCTACACCCCGCAGCTGGCCACCAGCGTGGCGATGTGGCGCGAGGACCCGACCGCGCACGAGCGGCTGTCGCTGAACGGCACCGGCGGCAAGGACTCGGTGCACGGTGGTGACGTCCCCGCGGACATCTTCACCCGGTACATGAAGGCCGCGCTGGCCAACGAGAAGAAGCTGAACTTCCCGACCCCGCAGCCGGTCGGGTCGCAGGTCGACTCCTCGGGCGCGCCGAGCACGGCGAGCGCCGTGCCGACCCCGACCACGACCGAGAGCGTGACCGCTCCCCCGGTCGACCCGAACGCCGGGCAGCCGACCCAGCCGCCGGCCACCCAGGCGCCGGCCTGCGTCCCGGGCGTCGACTGCCCGGGCACCGTGCCCACCCAGCCCGGTCCGACCAAGACCAACCCGAACCCGGGCGGCGGTACCACCGGCGGCGGCACGACCGGTGGCGGCACGGCCGGCGGTGGCGGTACCGGCGGTGGCGGTACGGCCGGTGGTGGCGGGACGACCGGCGGCACGACCGGTGGCACGACCGGCGGCGGCACCACGCCCTCGCCGACCTGCCTGCTCGGTCCGATCGGCTGCAGCACGCCGACCCAGCCGGCGACGCCGACCCCGGACCCGGGCGGCGGGCCGGGCGGTGCGACCGGCGGCGCGACCAGCAAGCCGCCGAAGCCCTCCGCCTCACCCTCGCCGGGCAGCGGCAACGCCGTGGTGCCGTAGCACGCGGCGACC
>NZ_JAXCLC010000023.1:0-104546 GCF_034043715.1 Kitasatospora purpeofusca
CGGGCGACGATTCCCTCCGGCGGGGTGGGTGATCCGTCCTCGTCGACGGCGGACTCGTCGACGGCGGACTCGTCGACGACGCCGTTGACCCCCCGGTCCCGGACGCCCAGCAGGAACTCCGGGTACAGGTTCACCGTCTGATCGACCAGCCCGTGCAGCCCCGCGACGTACTCGCCCACCCCGCCGGCCTCGTCGATACTCGCGTGCAGCCCGTCGATCAGCGGCCTGACAACCGCCGCGAATGCCCGCAGCCGGCTCGGCTCGGTCAGCTGCGCCGCGAACTCCTCCCGGGCCGCCGCGGAGTCCGCGCACCCGACGAGCAGCTTCTCCGCCACCACGCGCTCCGGCTCGGACAGCGACTTCAGATACTGCACCACCATGAAGGTGGCAGTCCCGTTGCGCAGGTCCTCGTACCGTCCCGAGGAGATGTCCCGCTGGTCGTTGACCAATTGCCGCAGCACGCCGAAACGCGCGCCGAAGTCGCGCCACGCGTCCACCCGCGCCTCGTCGCACCCGGCCAGCATCGCGCCCATCGCCGCGGCCATGGCGTACGGGGCACCGGTCTTCCCCAGGTAGCCGGCCATGACCTCGTCGGCGGTCGCCGTCGCCGCGGTCGCCGTGAGGTCCGCGAGCTGCCCGGCTATCCCCCGGTGCCAGCTGCGCGACAGCTCCTGGCGCAGCCGCAGCGCCCGCTCCGGGTCGTCGCGGCACGCCTCGTCGAGCAGCTCGGCCGCCAGGTGGCAGGCGATCCCGATCACGGCGAGCAGATCCTGGTCCGTACTGTCCGGGCCAGCCGCGGCGGACGGCCGGGGCCCGGCGTCGGACAGGTCGTCCAGGTAGCGTGCCGAAACCCACCACAGCACGTGCGCCACCGCCGCGGGCTCGGCCGGCGCCGGGTCTCCGGTGTGTGTCCCGTGCACCAGGAACGGCAGCGCGACGATCCCGTCCACGGCCGGCCCCGAGCCCCGCCCGGCGATCCGGTCCAGGAAGCCGGTCAGGGCCCGTCCCATCGCGCGGTCGGCGGCTGCGCCGGGACCGGCCGAGCCGGTCAGCCCCTCGCCCGTGCCGCGCAGCCGCCGCAGCACGGCGTCCGAACTCCAAGTGGGTGCGCTTGCCGTCATGATGTCCTCCGTGTGAATGACCGGACTCGTGAATTCGTTCGAAGAGTCGAGAATCAAGGCACGGCGACACTAGTACCGCAACGGTGCTTACCGTGACGGTTATCGGGTTCTCTCCTGGACTGTTCACGGGTGCGGGCCGGAGCGTCCCAGTACGGCCCGGAGCCTCCTGGCGGCTCATCCGCCAGCCGCCCTTCGGCTCGTCCAGCGCCTGTGCGACTCGGCGCAGGTGCTCGCCGATCTCGCGCACTCCCACCACTCCGCGATGTCAGCTGACCGCGTGCTGATGCCCGAGGATGTCGATCACCTCCCGGTCGGACACCTGCCGGAAGTCCTCGTACCAGACGCCGACCGCGTGCAGGTACCGGTGGGGCTGGAGGCAGACGAACTCGTCGGTGTCGCCGCGGAACTCCTCGCCGGCCCGGGCGTCGCAGACCGGCACCGCGAGGATCAGCCGGGCCGGGCCTTCGGCGCGGACCCGGCGCAGCGCGGCGTGGGCGGTGACACCGGTCGCGAGGCCGTCGTCGACCAGGACGACGGTGCGGCCGCGCAGGTCCGGCGCGGGCCGGCTGTTGCGGTAGAGGCGTTCACGGCGGTGCAGCTCCGTGCGTTCGCGGGCGACGTCGGAGGCCAGTTGGTCGGGGGTGATGTCGAGGATCGTCAGGGCGCGCCGGTCGAACAGCGGCGGGTCGTCGCCCGCGATGGCGCCGATTCCGACCTCGGGTTCGCCCGGTGCGCCGATCTTGCGGACGACCAGCACGTCCAGCGGTGCGTCGAGGGCGCGGGCGACCTCGGCCGCGACGGGGACGCCGCCTCTCGGCAGGGCCAGCACGATCGGATCGTCCCACCGCTCGGTGGCGCGCAACTCTGCCAGTCGGGCGGCGAGCAGCCGGCCCGCATGCTGTCGGTCTTGGAACCGCATTGCCGTCTCCTTCCTGTGGCGGATTTCCTGTCGTAGCGGATCCTGTCGTGGCGGATCCTGTCGTGGCGGATTTCCTGTCGTGCCGGATCACATGCCGGTGGGCCAGGTCTCCTCCTCCGCGGTGTCGGGCGGGGAGCCGCCGAGCGGAGTCAGGGAGGTGGTGCGGTCGAGGAAGCAGAACGCGTCGTAGCGTTCGCCGAGCACGGTGGGGACGTAACTGCCCCACGCCTCACATGACCTGGCTGACCTCGTCGACCGTGACGCTGTCCATCGCTCTCCTCAGAAGTCCTCGGTCCGCGGGCGCAGGAACCAGTCCCGCGCCAGTTTCGCGACGTGTTCGAGGGCCCCGGGTTCCTCGAAGAGGTGGGTGGCGCCGGGGACCACATGGATCAGGTACGGCGCGCCGAGGTGCTCGGCGGCCTTCTCGTTGAGGTCCAGCACCTCGGGATCGTTGCCGCCGACGATCAGCAGCACCCGTGCCCCGACCCGGCCGAGGGCGTCGTCGCCGGCCAGGTCGGGCCGCCCGCCGCGGGAGACGACGGCCGCCACCCGCTCGGGCCGCTCCGCCGCTGCCCGCAGGGCGGCGGCTGCCCCGGTGCTCGCGCCGAACAGGCCCACCGGTAGCTCCCGGGTGTCCGTCCGGGCGGCGAGCCAGTCGACGGCGGCGACCAGGCGCGAGGACAGCAGCCCGATGTCGAAGCGGTGCTCCGCGGTCACCACGTCCCGCTGCTCCTCGCGCTGCGTCAGCAGGTCCAGCAACAGTGTGCCGAGCCCGGCCTGCTGCAGGACGGTGGCCACGGCCCGGTTGCGCGGGCTGTGCCGCGAGCTGCCGCTGCCATGCGCGAACACCACCACCGCCGCGCGGTTCGAGGGCACTGTCAGGTCCCCGGACAGCGCCGATCCGTCGACCGGGACCAGAATCTCCTCCGCCATCACAGCACCTCCTCGCGGCCCGCTCCCCTGGCGGCCGGCCCGACACCGGACACCCCGCTTGCCGCCCCGACCACTGTCCCGCGCCTGCCCGTGGTGCTTCGAACGAAACGATGGGAGCACAGACGGGAGCACAGCCGTCCGCCCGAGGCGGGCCGGCGCCGCGCGTGCGGTTGCGGCCTGGCGAGGCGCTGCTCCGGCCGGGTCTGCCTGTGGGCGGCTCACGACCGGCCCGTCCCCTGTCCCGAGGAAGGCGAACCGTCCGTGCTGACGTCCCGCGGACCGTGTCCCTGGAACGGCACCCGGGTAGCTGCCCTGGTGAGAGGCCCTGGGCGCAGCCTGAGCTACGGCGGTCTGGAGGTGCCGTGAAACTCTCATTCCTCAGCCCTGTCTACGCGCGTCCCGGTCCGGTCGCGTCGGTGTATCTCGACACGTCCCGGGACGTCGACGAACCTGACCGGGCCGTCGAGCTGCGCCGGCGGCACTTGAGAGGCCGGCTGCTCGCCCACGACGCCGACCTCGCCACCGTCGGTGCCATCGAGGACGCGGTCGGCGCCGACCGGGAGATCGCCGGCCGCCATGGACAGGCGATCTTCGCCGCGCGGGGGCGTCTCGCCCTCGTCGAATGCCTTCCGGAGCCGCCCGCGTCGGACAGCGCGAAGTTCGGGATGCTGCCCGATGTCCTGCCGCTCGTCCTGCAGCACACACCGGACATTCCCTATGCGGTCGTGGCCATCCACCGTCTCCACTCGCCCGCGCCCGGCGGCGAGGACGAGTTGGAGGTCGACCAGGAGATCGGCCGGTGGCCGATGAGCCGGGTCGCCCCTGCCGGCCGCACCCACCGGCGGATCGCGGTCGGCGCATGGTCGAGCGAGGTCGAACCGCTTCTCGGGCGGGTGGCCGACCGGCTGGATGCCGCGGGCACCGAGGTGATCGTGCTGTCCGGCGACCCGTGGGCGGTCAATGTGGTCACGAGGCCGGCGCCGAAACGGCTGCACGACCGTTTCGTCAAGATCAAGGACGGCAGCCGCCGGAAGCCGGAGCCCGGGCGGGCCACGCTGGAGAAGGATCTGGGCGAGCTGTTCACGGACCGCCTGCCCTCCCGGGACCAGCAACTACTGGACGTCCTCCGGGCCCGCCGTGTCCGCCGTCCGGACGAGGTCGAAGGGCTCGCGGCCGTCGTCACCGCCCTTCAACGAGGACAGACCCGAGCTCACAGGACGCCGGCACGGCGCTGGTCCGGGCGGCGGCCGCGACCGGGGCCGAGCTGATCGCCGTACCCCGCCCAGGCCCCGCTGACTGTTCCTCCCGGGAGAACCACCTGGTCAGTCGCTGCAGTCGACCCAGCCGCCCCAGCCATTGTTGTAGACGCGGCACCACTGACGGTTGTCCCCACCGATCGTCGAGAGCACCGGAGTGAAGTCCCACGTCACGCCCCACTTGAGGTCGTGGCCACCGAGGCTGCCCCAGGGAGCCCAGGGGCCGTTCGGACCGGGGGTTGTCTGCCAGGAGTTCCATACCGCGTGATCGGTTCCCAGGCCGGAAATCTCAAGGCGCCCGTCGTTCCACTGGGCCATTGTGAAATGCGTGCCGCAGAGGAAGAGGGCGGGTGTCGCGCCATTGGGGAAGCTGACGGTGCAACCGCTCACGTTGTCGTTCGGGCCGTCAACGATGTACTCCCATGTGTAGTCGACCTGGCCGGCCGAGAGAGCGGAACCCGTATTGGCGTGGGCCGACACCAGAGTGAACCGAGCGGTCCGGGGGGCCGGGCCGGTGGACGACGTGGTCGCGTGGGAAGGAACCGCGGTGACAAGCAATCCCCCCAGAACCGAGCACAGGATCGTGAAAGCGCGTAACTTCAAGGGTTTCCCCTCCCTGATGGCCGCACAGGCCCGGTTGCCAGTGGCGACAACAGGCAGTATGGCCGTGCAGAATCGTCCAGGGACAGTACGTCTCCCGACTTTGGCCGGATCGACGGCGTTCGCCACGGCCGCTACCGCCCAGGCGCGGCCCACTGCCGCCTCAGTCCAGTTGGCAGCGACGGGCACAGATACTTTCTTCGAGCATCTTCCCAGGTCAGGGGCCTGATCGGCCATCCGGGGTCCGCAAAGGTCAGCAGGACGCCCGGGAGTCAGCAACCGTGGCCACCATCAACCTCGTCTGCTAGCCACCTGGACCGGTGCGGTCCGCAACCTCGTGCTCGGGCCCGCAGCTGGTCGGTCATCGCGTCCCGGCCCCCGCCTGGTGCGCGAGGCCGGTGGGCCGGCACGACGCACTCCGGCGCCGGGACCCGGTGTCCGCCGAACGCTGGCGTCGGGTTCCAGGCGCACGGGGTGGTGCGTACCTGGTCAGCGGACCGGGTGCAGGGCGGCGGTGTCTTCCGTGCGGTGGTCGAGGCGGCTGGTCACGTCGACGACACCGTCCACGCTCCGGCACAGCCGTTCGGCCACCGGTACCAGGGCGCGGTGCTCGACCGTGCCGCTCAGGGTGACCCGGCCCTCGCTGACCCGGACGTTGACGGAGCCGGGGGCGAGTCGCAGGGTGCGGTCGAGGATCTCGTGCGTGATCTCCTCGTTGATGGCCCGGTCCTGGCGGAGGAAGACGCGCAGCAGGTCGCTTCGGCTGACGATGCCGACCAGGCGTCCGGCCTCGTCGACGACGGGCAGGCGCTTGAGGTGCTCGCGCTGCATCAGGCGGGCGGCCTCGACCACGGTCCACTCGGGCCGGGCGCACACCGCCGGGCTGGTCATGAGGCCTTCGGCGGTGGCGGCGCGGCTGCGGGTGTGCTCCTCGGGCGACAGCTGCGGGGTGAGCAGCAGGCCGGCGGGGTCCTCCTGGGCGGCCTCGTTGAGCAGCAGGTCGGCCTCGGAGACGAGGCCGATCGGCCGTTCCTCGTGGTCCAGGACGGGCACGGAGGTGATGTCGTGCTCGGCGAGCAGGCGGGTGATCTCCTTGAAGCCGGTGCCGGGCCGGACGTGCACGACGGCCCGGGTCATCAGTTCTCCCACGATGCGGTGTCGCATGGTCGGCTCCTCGCTTGTCCGGTGCCGGCGGCCTCGGGGCCGCGCGGTCGGGTGTGGTGGGTGCGGTGTGGCGTCCGGCCCGGGTGCCGGACGGGCGGTGTCGCGCTGCCGGGTCCTCCGGTCACGGTGCGTCTCCCTGCCGTTGTGGTCGTCTCCACCATCGGCCGACCGCCGCACGGTGGCGAAGGGCCGATGGGGCCACCGCGCCGGGACCTTCAGCCCCGGCACGCGACGACTGCCGACCCGGGACCGACGGGCCCGCGAACAGGCCCATGAGTCCCTGTCACCACGTGGTTCGTCGCGGTGCAGTTGGTGCGGCGCGACGAAGCCTCCACCGAGGCGGCCGCTGTGCAGGGAGGCAAGCATGGAGCGCGAGGGGCCGGCCATCGAGCTGGCCGGACTGAGCAAGTACTACGGCCGCAAGGCGGGCGTGGACCACCTCGACCTCACCGTGCGGCGGGGTGAGATCTTCGGGTTCCTGGGCCCCAACGGCGCCGGGAAGACCACCACCATCCGCTGCATGGTCGGGCTGCTGCGGCCGAGCGCCGGCCAGATCCGGCTGCTGGGCCTGGACCCGGTCGCCGACCACCGGCGCCTGGCCCCGCGCCTGGGCTACCTGCCGGGAGAACTCCGCCTGTACCCGGAGCTCACGGGCGCCCGGACACTGCGGCTGCTCGGCGATCTGCAGGGCGCCGGTACGCCCCGACGCGCGGAACTGTGCGAACGCCTCGGACTGTCGGCCGCGGATCTGGCCCGGCCGGTGCGGGAGTACTCGCGAGGCATGAAGCAGAAGCTGGGCCTGGTCCAGGCGCTCCAGCACGATCCCGAGCTGGTGATTCTCGACGAGCCCACCGAAGGTCTGGATCCGCTGGTCCAGGAGGTCTTCTTCGCACTGCTCGAGGAGGCCTCGCACGCCGGACGCACGGTCCTGCTGTCGAGCCACGTACTGCCTGAGGTCCAGCGGGCCTGCGGCCGGGTGGCGCTCGTGCGGGAGGGGCGGCTGGTCGCGGTGCGGGCCGTGTCCACCCTGCGGCAGGAGCGCGCCAGACGGGTACGGCTGGTACTGGCCGACGGCCGCGGTCCCCGGAGCCTGGGTGCGGCGGAGCGCTGGTCGCCGCGCTGGAACGGGGACGAGGTCCAACTGCTCGTCCCGCCGGCGGAGTTGGTCGCGGAGCTGCGCGCGCTCCTGGCCGCGCTACCGGTGGCGGACGTGTCGGTGGAGGAGGCCGGGTTGGACGAGGCGTTCCTCGACCTGTACCGGCAGGACGTCGAAGCGGCGGAGGTACGGTCATGAGGACGCGGTTCCCCCTGTTCTGGCTGGCCCTGCACAGGCGCCGCAGGATGCTGGCGTTCCTGGCGGCGGGCATGGTCGTCTTCGAGGCACTGATCGTGACCGTCGCCCGGGCCGTGCCACCGACCCAGTTGTTCGCCGGGACCGGCCCGACCGGACCCGACGCGTTGAAGGCGTTCTCCGGATCGCCGGCGGCGTCTCCATCGCCAGCTACCCCGGACTGCTCGGAGCCGGTCTGGTGCACCCGTTCTGGGCCGCCATGCAACTGACGGCGATCGGCTCGCTCGCAGCGGCTGCCGTCGCGGCCGACGTCGAGTCGGGCACCGTTGAGCTGCTGATGGTCCGTCCGGTCTCCCGCCTGCGGCTGCTGGTCGAACGGGCAGCGGCCGTGGTCGCGGCCTCGCTGGCACTCAACGCCGCCGCCACCCTGGCGGTCGCCGGTGGCGTGGCCGTCACCCCCGCCCTCCACCACGCGGTCCCCCTCCGGGGCGTGCTCGCGGCCGGTCTGGCGGGGTGTGCGTTCACGCTCTGCCTGGCGGGTCCGGCCCTGGCCGTCTCGGCCGCGACTCGCCACCGGGCCCACGTGATCGGCGCGACCATCGCGATCGGCGCCGTCGGCTTCGCCGTCAACTTCATCGCCCTGGCCTGGCACCCGGCTGCTCCGCTGCGGTACCTGAGCCCGTTCCACTACTACACGCCCGGTGACGCACTCGCCCACGGGACGATCGCCTGGGGCCCGCTCGCCGTCCTGGTGGCCGTCGGGTTCGCCGGGATCGCCGCCGCCCTCCCGCTGCTGCTGCGCCGGGACCTGGCTCCCTGAGCACCGGCCCGTCCGCCGCCCCGGGTGCGTGAGCACCCGGGGCGGCGGTGCGCATTCGGGACCTTGGGCCCCACCCGCGGACCCGGCAGGCCCTGGGTCCGCGGGGTGGCCCGGGACGAGGCTGGTCCCCGACCCCGAGCACTGTGCCGGGGCAGTCCCGAGCGACGGAAGCAGGGCATTCCCATGAGCGCTTACATCCTGGCCGGTATCGACGGTTCGGCCGAGAGCACCGCGGCGGCACAGTGGGCGGCCGACGAGGCGGTGCGCCGAAACCTCGCCCTGCGCCTCGTCCACGCCTGGACCTGGCAGGACGACGTCCACGCCGATCCCGGCCAGCCCGCGGACGTGCGCGCCCTGGCCGAGCGCATGCTCGCCGACGCCGCGCAGCAGGTGCGATCGGCCCACCCGGGGCTGGAGGTGCACACCGGCCTCCTGGCCGGCCACGAGCCGGCCGCGTCCCTGCTCGCCGCCGCGGCCGACTCCGAACTGCTCGCCGTCGGTTCGCTGGGCCTGGGCGGCTTCGAGGGCCTGCTGGTGGGATCGGTCGGTCTCGACGCCGCGGCGCGATGCGACGTGCCCGTCGCGCTCGTCCGGGCCGCGCGGTCCCGGCAGCCCGGCGCCCGTGGCAGCGCGGAGGTGGTCCTCGGCCTCGACACCCGGGCCCCGGCGGGCGAGGTCGTCGACTTCGCCTTCCAGGAGGCCGCGGCCCGCGGCGCGGTGCTGCGCGCCGTTCACGGCTGGACGCCGCCGGCGGTCTGGGGCTACGCGGGCTGGGTGGCGCCGGCGGTCGAGACCGAGCAGTTCCGGACCATCGAGGCCGAGCTGCTGAGTCAGGCACTGAGCGTGTGGCGGGACAAGTACCCGCAGGTCGTCGTGATCGAGGACAGCCGGATCGGCGGCGGCGCCGGCGCGGTGGTGGAGGCGTCCGGCGACGCCGCACTCGTCGTGGTCGGTCGCCGTCGCCGCCGCCACCCCGTCGGCCTGCGCCTCGGCCCGGTCACCCACGCGGTCATCCACCACGCCCAGGCGCCGGTCGTCGTCGTCCCCCACGACTGACCGGGGCGGGTGCCCTCCCGGGTACCCGGCGCGCGACGAACACGCGGATGCCGCGTCCACCCGGGGTGGACGCGGCATCCGGTCGTGGTGCCGGCGGTTTCCCTCGCCGGTGCGTCAGGCCCTGAGGTGCGCCTCGGCGGGGTGCTGGGCCGGGGGGTACTGGGCCGGGGGGTGCGGCGTCAGGGTCCCCGGGGCGGGCCGCCCTTCCCCGGAGGCGGTCCGGACGGTGGTACCGGTGGTTCCGAGGAGCATGCCCAGCGCGTTGTCCAGCGGGCCGATGGCGGCGATCCGGCCGGTCCGCTCGGCGAATCCGGCGGCGGCTTCGGCCTTGGGCCGCATCGAGCCCTCGGGCAGGTCGAGTTCGCGCAGGTGCTCGGGGGTGGCGGTGACCAGCGGGCGGGGATCGGCCGTGCCGTACCGGGTGAACACATGGGTGACGTCGGTGAGGAGCAGCAGCGCGTCGGCGTCCAGCTGATCGGCGAGCAGGGCGGCGGTGAGGTCCTTGTCGACGACCGCTTCGACGCCCCGGACCCGGGCGGTGACCGGATCGCGGGTGACCGGGACGCCGCCCCCGCCGGCGGCCACGACCACGGCGCCGGTGGCCAGCAGGGCTCGGACGGCCGCCACCTCGACGATCGCCTTCGGCTGCGGGGAGGGAACCACGCGGCGCATGCGCGCACCGTCCCGCGCGGTGGTCCAGCCCCGCTCGATCTCCGCCGTCCGGGCCTGGCGGTCGGTGAGTTGTCCTCCGATGAACTTGGCCGGCCGCTGGAAGGCGGGGTCGTGGGGATCGACCTCGGTGTGGGTGACCAGCACGGTGACGGCGCGGCCCGGCAGCCGGCCCATGAGCTCCCGGGCGAGCAGGGTACCGATCATGCCCTGGGTCTGGGCCCCGAGGACGTCCAGCGGGTACGGCACGGTGAGCGCCGGGTCGGCCTCGCTCTCCTGCGCGAGCAGGCCGATCTGCGGGCCGTTGCCGTGGGTGATCACCACCTCGTGCCCGGCGGTGACGAGTTCGGCCAGCGAACGGGCCGCGTCGTGGACGTGGTGCTGCTGGACGGCGGCGTCGGGGTGCTCGCCCCGCTGGAGCAGGGCGTTCCCGCCGAGGGCGGCGACGATACGCATGGTCACTTCCTTCCGAGTGTGGCGACGAGGATCGCCTTGATGGTGTGCATGCGGTTCTCGGCCTGGTCGAAGACCAGTGAGGCGGGCGACTCGAAGACCTCGTCGGTGACTTCGAGGCCGTCGAGGCCGTGCTCGGCGGCGAGTTCGGCACCGAGGTCGGTGCGGCGGTCGTGCAGGGCGGGCAGGCAGTGCAGGAACGCGGTGTCGGGGTTGCCGGTCGCCGCCATGGTCTTGGCGTTGACCTGGTAGGGCAGCAGCCGGGCGATGCGCTCGGGCCACCGGGCGTGGTCCTCGCCCATGGACACCCACACGTCGGTGCAGAGGAAGTCCGCGCCGCGCACGGCCTCCTCGACCTCGTCGGTCAGGGTGAACCGGGCGCCGTGCTCCTGGCCGAGCAGCAGGCACTCGGAGACGAGCGCCGGGTCGGGCCACAGGTCGCGCGGGGCGGCGATGCGCACGTCCATGCCGAGGAGGCTGCCCATGGCCATCAGGGAGTGGGCGGTGTTGTTGCGGGCGTCGCCGAGGTAGCAGAAGGAGGTCTCCGCCGGCGGCTTCCCGGTGTGCTCGCGCATCGTGAACACGTCGCACAGGCTCTGGGTCGGGTGCCACTGGTCCGTGAGGCCGTTGTAGACGGGGACACCGGCGTGGGCCGCGAGTTCGGTGACGGTGTCCTGGTCGAAGCCGCGGTACTCGATGGCGTCGTACATCCGGCCGAGCACCCGGGCGGTGTCGGCGACGCTCTCCTTGTGGCCGATGTGGGAGCTGTCCGGGCCGAGGTAGGTGGTGGTGGCGCCCTGGTCGGCGGCGGCGACCTCGAAGGCGCAGCGGGTGCGGGTGGAGTTCTTCTCGAAGATCAGGGCGATCCTGCGGCCGGTGAGGCGGGCGGTCTCGGTGCCGTCCCGCCGGGCGGCCTTCAGTTCGGCGGCGAGGTCGAGGAGGTGGTGGATCTCGTGGGCGGTGAAGTCGAGTTCGCGCAGGTAGTGGCGGCCGTTGAGGTCGACGGTCATGGCGGATTCCCTGTGGTTGCCGAAGTGGGTGTCGGGTGGTCAGTTGACGGCGGAGCGCTGGATCGGGCAGCTCATGCAGCGCGGGCCGCCGCGACCGCGGCCGAGTTCGGAGCCGGCGATGGTGACGACTTCGATGCCCTGCCTGCGCAGGTGGGTGTTGGTGGTGGTGTTGCGCTCGTAGCCGACGACGACCCCGGGTTCCAGGGCGAGGAAGTTGCTGCCGTCGTCCCACTGTTCGCGCTCGGCGGCGCGGGAGTCCTGCTCAGCGGACAGGAAGCGGACCTTGTCCAGGTCGAGCGCCTCGGCGAGCGAGGAGGCGAGGTCGGCGTCGGGCCGGACGTCGAAGCCGACCGGGCGCTCGGGGGCGGGCGTGAGGGTCCAGGAACGCAACTGGTGGGCCAGGCCCGGGTAGAGGGCGAAGGTGTCCCGGTCGATCATCGTCATGACGGTGTCCAGGTGCATGAACGCCCGGCTCTCCGGCAGTCGCACCGCGATCACCCGGTGCGCGGTGTGGGTCAGGAACAGCTGCTGGGCGAGGGACTCGACGGCCGCCGCGGTGGTGCGTTCGCCCATGCCTACCAGGACGGTGCCCGGGGCGATCACGTGGACGTCGCCGCCCTCCACGCTGAGCCCCGGCGCGGTGGTGGTGCCGTCCAGCAGTGGGGGCGCGGTCTCGGCGAACAGCGGGTGGAAGCGGTAGATCGCCGCGGTGTGCAGGGTCTCGCGTCGACGGGCCGGCCTCGCCATCGGGTTGAGGCTGTACCGGGCGCCGATCCAGCAGGAGTTGTCGCGCGGGAAGAGGTGGTTGGGCAGCGGCGGGAGGGCGAAGTCCTGTTCTCCGAGGGTGTTCCAGAGCAGGCTGTGCGGGTTCTTCAGCGGCAGGTCGTCCTTGAGGACGCCGCCGATCAGGTACTCGGCGAGCGTGCCGCCGTCGAGTTGTTCGCACAGCTCGCGCACCGGCTCGACGAGAGCCGGGCCGACGACCGCCGGGGTGACCACCTGTCCGAGCAACCAGGCTCGGGCGGAGGGCAGTTCGAGGGTCTCGGCGAGCAGGTGCGCGTAGTGGTGCACGCGTACCCCGTGGTCCCGCAGGACCTGGGCGAAGGCGTCGTGCTCCTCACGGGCGCGCTTGGCCCACAGGATGTCGTCGAAGAGCAGGTCGTCGACGTTGCGCGGGGTCAGCCGGGCCAGTTCGAGGCCCGGGCGGTGCAGGATCACCTGGTGCAGGCGGCCCGCTTCGGAGTCGACGCGAAGGGTGGACATGGGGGTGCTCCTCGGGTTTCAGTGCTGGTGGCGCGGGGAGATCGCGCGCCGCAGGAGGGTCGGCAGGCTCACGGGTCGGTGGGCTCGGGCCGCCTGCGGCACCGGTCCGTCGCGGTGGGTCGCCTCCGTGACGGCGGCCGGGGCGTCGGTGCCGGTGCCGGTGTCGGTGTCGGTGTCGGTGCCGGTCAGGCTGCCGGCGGCCGGTCGGGCGGGCGCTCGCTTGAGCCAGATGTAGACCGGGATGCCGAGCAGGATGGTGAACAGCCCGTAGTAGACGGTCTGGTAGCCGCTGCCCTGGATCGACCAGTAGGAGAAGGCGAGCGCCAGGGCGGTGACGGTGGTGTCCCGGGCGAAGCGCCGGCGGTCCAGTTCCTCCCGTCCGTGCCGGACCAGCCAGTACAGCTGGGCCGCGGCCGAGGCCAGGTACGGGATGACGGCGGTGAGCACGCTCAGCAGCACGATCTCGGTGAACACCTGGGTGAAGCTGGTGTAGCTGATCACGGTGAGCAGCGAGGCGAGCAGCGTCGCCGAGACGATGCCGAAGGCGGGTACCTCGCCGCGGCCGCGGGTGCCGGCGAAGGCCGCGGGGAACAGCCCGTCCCGTGCGGCGGCCATCGGCATCTCCGCGCAGATCAGGGTCCAGCCGTTGAGTGCGCCGAGTCCGGAGACGATCGCCGCGGCGGCGACCAGGTTCCCGGCCCAGTGGCCGCCCGCGATGTTGTTCACGGCGTCGGTGAACGGCGCGGCGGAGGAGCCGAGTCGGTCGTGCGGGACGGTGCCGAACACGGCCAGCGTGCCGAGCAGGTAGATCGCCGCGCAGGCGAGGGTGCCGTACACGGTGGCCCTGGGGACGTTGCGCTTGGGCTCCCGCACCCGCCCCGCGGCCACCGAGGCGGTCTCCAGGCCGATGTAGCTGAACAGCGCGATCGCGCCGGCCGCCGAGACCGCGCCGAGCGCCGAGCCGCCGCTCGCGTTGAACGCCCCGAAGTTGCCGGACTTGACGAACAGCAGGCCGGCGGTGGCCATGAAGGCCAGCGGCAGGAACTTCAGTACCGTGGTGACCACCTGGAAGGCGCCGATGCTGCGCACACCGGCCAGGTTCACGATCGCCGGCACCCACAGGCCCGCCAGGGCTATCGCTGTCGAAGCCCCGGTGTGGTGGCCCTTGTTGACGAACACCTCGACGTAGCCGACCCAGGCCACCGCGATGGCCGCGTTCCCGGCCCAGGCCGTGATCCAGTAGGACCAGGCGGTCAGGAAGCCGGCGAACTCGCCGAACGCCTCACGGGCGTAGACGTACGGGCCACCGCTGCCGGGCACCCGCTCGGACAGCCTTCCGAAGGTCACCGCGAGGGCCAGCGCCCCGATGGTCACCAGCACGAACGCCACCAGCGCGATCGGCCCGTACGGCGCGAGCGCCGACGGCAGTGCGAACACCCCGGTCCCGATGACGCTGCCGACGACGAGGGAGGTCGCGGTCGGCAGTCCGAACGTGGTGCCGCGCCGCCCGGCCCCGTCAACCGGCGGGCTCTCCGGCGGTGTTCTGTGATCGGGAGTGGACATGAGGGTGCTCCTTTGCCAGGGACCGGAGGACTCGGGGCGGGGGCACCAGCCGTGCCCCGTCACCCACGGTGAAGATCCTCGAACGGCGGCCAGGCCCTGCCCCAGGGACCTCGGACCCTGCTTTCGGCGCCACCGGTCCCGGACGGACACCCCGGTGGTCCCGACCGGAGGTGCGCCGCGGCCTGAACCCGCGGCCCGCAGCAGGACGGACACCCCCCGGCCGGCGCCTCAAGGGCTCTCGTCGGCCGCCTCCCCGGGAACAGGGCCCTCCGGCCCTACCGCCGCACCCACGTCTGCGCCAGACTCCTGCCTGGTGTCGCCCGCACTGTCCGGTACCGGGCCCCGGAGTACGGAGAAGTGATGGCCGATCACGCGGCAGAGCAGTCGATCACACCCGTGAAGGTGTTCCTCCTCGACGACCACGAGGTGGTCCGCCGGGGCGTTCACGACCTGCTGGACGCCGAGCCGGGCCTGACCGTGATCGGCGAGGCCGCCACCGCAGCGGTACCGACCTCGTCTCCGCCGTACGCACCGTCGCCGCCGGCCAGTCCATGCTCGACCCCGGGGCCACCACCCGCCTGATGGCCCGCCTGCGCGGCGACAACGTCGCCCCGCAGGCCCCGGCCTTCCCCGAACTCACCGACCGGCAAAGGGAGATCCTCGCCCTGGTCGGCGAAGGTCTGACCAACCGCCAGATCGGCCAGCGGCTCCACCTCGCCGAGAAGACCGTCAAGAACCACATCTCCCGGCTGCTCGCCGAACTCGGCGTGGAGCGCCGGGTCCAGGCCGCCATCATCGCCACCGAGACCCTCGCCGGCCAGAACCGCACGGCCGGACGACTCGCCCGCTGAACCCGACGCCGACGCCGCGGACCGGCGATCCCCCCGCTCCCCGCCGCCGAAACCGGGCCCGCCGGCCGCCACCGGGGGACCAACGGCCCCCCGTGGGCGAGGGGCCTCCGGCCGCTCCGTACCCCTCGGCGGTCCCGTACGCCGATCAGCTGACCATCCGGATCCGGCCCGAGCTGCTGAAGGGCCGTGTGCTGCCGCCCTCGGCACCCCACCGACCGGAACGGGTGGGTACACACCGGCCGCCGGCATGACCGCAGCGCCCGCCCGGTCCTGGTCAGCCGAACGGCACCGACCAGACGAGCCCGGCCCCGGTCAGCCGAACGGCACCGACCAGACGAGCCCGGCCCCGGTCAGCCGAACGGCACCGACCAGACGAGCCTGGTCCCGCCCTCGGGCGGACTGGCGAGCTCCAGGGTGCCGCCGAGGCTCTCGGCCCGGTCGGCGAGGTTGCGCAGACCGCTGCGCCGGCCCTGCTCCGGGATGCCGACGCCGTCGTCCCGCACGGTCAGCACGACCTGCGCCCCGGTCGCCCGGAGCGCCACCTCGACCCAGCGGGCCTTGGCGTGCCGGGCCGCGTTGCTCAACGCCTCCCCCAGCACCGCCACGACGTGGTCGGCCACCTCCCCCGGCACGTCCGTGTCGAGCAGGCCCTCCATGCTCAGCCTGGGCGCGAAGCCCAGCGCCGCCTGCGCCTCCTCGACCACCCCCACCGCCCGGGCCCGCAGTCCCCGGCTCACGCCCTCGTCCCGGGCGCGGAGACCGAAGATCGTCGAACGGATGATCTTGATGGTCTCGTCGAGGTCGCCGACCGCCCGCAGCACCCGCTCCGAGGCACCGGAGTGGTCGATGAAGCGGGCCGCGCTCTGCAGCGTCATCCCGGTGGCGAACAGCCGCTGGATCGCCAGGTCGTGCAGGTCACGGGCGATCCGGTCGCGGTCCTCCAGCATCGCCAGCTGCTCGGCGTCCTTGCGCCGCTCCGCCAGCTCCAGCGCCAGCGCGGCCTGGTCGGCGAACCCCAGCAGCGGGGCGATCTCCCGCTCGGTGAACGGCTGCTCGCCCGACCGCCTGGCCAACAGCAGCACGCCCTCGACCTGCCCGGTGGCCCGGCCGAGCGGCACGGCCACCGCCGGCCCCAGCCCGTCGAACCGCCGCAGACCCGCGGACAGCCTCGGATCGCCGGCCAGGTCGGCCGTCGCCGCCGGTGAGCCGTGCGCGAACGCCTCGCCCGACAGCGAGCCCTCCAGCGGCACCACCAGGCCCAACCGCTCGGCCTCGTCCCCACCCGTCGCGAGCTCCACCCGCACCGCTCCGGTGCCGGGCACCGGGACGGACACGTCCGCCAGCTCCGACCCGGTGATCTCCCGCGCGCGCTGCGCGATCAGCTCCAGTACCTGTGAGCGCGCACTGCCGGAAAGCAGCCCACGGGTGATCTCGGCACTCGCGCTCAGCCAACGGTGCTGGCCCTGCGCCTCCTCGTACAGGCGGGCGTTGTCGATCGCCACCCCAGCGGCCACCGCCAGCGTCGAGATCACCGACTCGTCGTCGGCGTCGAACTCCTCGCCGCCGCGTTTGTCGGTGAGGTACAGGTTCCCGAACACCTCCTCGCGCACCCGCACCGGCACACCGAGGAAGGTCCGCATCGGTGGATGGTTCGCCGGAAACCCGTAGGACGCCTCGTGCCCGGACAGGTCCCCGAGCCGCAGCGCCTCAGGGTGGTGGATCAACTCGCCGAGGATGCCCCGGCCGGTCGGATAGGGGCCGATCTTCCCGATCTCCTCCTCGGACAGCCCCACGGTGAGGAACTCCGACAGCGTCTCCCCGTCCGGGCCGATCACACCGAGCGCCGCGTACCGGGCATCCACCAACACCGCGGCCGCCTCGACGATGCGCCGCAACACCTGGGTCAGGTCGAGCTCCCGCCCCACCGACAGCACGGCCTCCAACAGGCTGTGGACCCGGTCCCGGGTACCCCGAGCGGCGTCGATGCGCGCCTGCAGCTCCTCCAGCAGCTCGTCCAACCGCAACTGCGGAATCCGCGACCGCTTCTCCTCCCCGCCCAAGGGAGACCTCCTCGCTCGTGTCAACGACCGGTCGATTCTCGCAGACCCGCACCGCACCGGAACAGGCCCGCACCAGCAGCGCAGGAGAAGCTCTGTCTCCGCGTCTTTCGTCGTCGCCTGGTACGGGAATTCGGGTCTTCGTCCGTGGAGTCCTCGCAGGGCGGTACGGAACGGCCGACGAGCCGGGTGGCGTGTCTCCGGGCCGGTCGCCCGGTAGCTGCGGCCCCCAGGACGCGGGGCGGTCAGGCGGGTGCCGGCGGGATGCGCACGGCGAGAACGGCCAGGTCGTCACGGCCGTCGCCGAGGTGGGCGTCGGCCAGGGTCCGGCACAGCTCCTCCAGCGGCAGGTGGGCGTGGGCGGCCGCGATCCGGGCCAGGGCGGTGAGCCCGCTGTCCAGCGGCCGGTCGGAGCGTTCGACCAGGCCGTCGGTGAACAGGACGAGCACGGCGCCGCCGGGAAGCGGGCACACATGATCGGGGCGGGCCACGGCGGTGTCCACTCCGAGGGGCAGGCCCGATTCGGCGTCCAGGTACCGGGCGCCGCCCGTCGGTTCGAGCAGGAGCGGTGGCAGGTGGCCGGCGCTGCTCCAGTGCAGGGTCCAGCCGGCTCCGGCAGGCTCGACGCGGGCCAGGACGGCGGTGGTGATCGGGTTGTCGGTGAGCGGACTGCCGGCCATCGGACGGTCGGTGAGCGGACTGCCGGTCAACGGACGGTCGGGGAGCGGGTCGCCGGTGACCGCGTCGAGGGTGCGATCGAGCCGGGCCAGAACGGCGCTGGGCGGAGTACCGCGCTCGTAGAGCAGGGCCCGGAGCATGTGGCGGGTCTGGGCCATGTGGGCCGCGGCCCGCAGGTCGTGACCACCGACGTCGCCGATCACCAGGGCGCACGCGCCGTCGGGCAGCATCAGTGCGTCGTACCAGTCGCCGCCGACCTGGTCCGGTGCCGCAGCGGGCCGGTAGATCGCGGCCCCGCGGAACGGCGCCAGGTCCGGCAGGCGGGGCAGCAGAAGCCGCTGGAAGTGCTCGGCGCGGGTGCGGACCTCCTGGTGGAGCCGGGCGTTCTCGACGGCCATGCCGGCCGCGCCGGCGAGTGCCAGGACGACGTCCTGGTCGTGCTCGTCGAACGGCAACCCGTCGCGCCGCTCCGACAGGTACAGGTTGCCGTAGACGCGCCCGCGCGAGCTGACCGCCACCCCGAGCAGGGTACGCATCGTCGGGTGCCCGGGCGGGAACCCGACAGAACGCGGATGCCCGGCGATCTCCGCGACGCGCAGCGGCTCGGGGTGGCGGATCAGGTGCCCCAGGAGTCCGCGCCCATGGGGAAGCTCGACGCCGGACAGGTCCGACATCTCCTGCTCACTCAAGCCGACGGGGATGAACTCCTCCAGCTCGGCACCGTCCTCGCTCAGCACGCCCAGCGCGCCGTATCGGGCGTCGACCAGGCCCATCGCCGTGGTGATGATCCGGCGCAGCAGCACGGACAGCTCCAGCTCCCGGCCGACCGCCAGGACCGCTTCGAGAAGGTCCTGGAAACGGCTCTGCGAGCGGGCCGGCTCCCGCAGGCGCCCGACGAGCCGATCCGGTTCGACACCAAGGTCGCCGGTTTCGGGCAACCGCGGCGGCAGGCGTTCCTCCCGATCCATGGCGCCTCCACTGCCCGGCGGTGGGGCCCACGTCGCGGTCACCGGCGCCACGCCGGGAGCTTGCCCGTTGTCGGTTCCATCGCTCGTTCCACGGTAGGCGAGATCCTCGGGCGGCGGGTGGCAGGGAGGAGGCGGGCTGCCGGCCCGTTTCCGGCCGCTCGGCCCGACGGGCGGCCGGTGCGGCGGCCACCCCGGTGGGATCGGCTTATCCGCAGCAGGTCAGCATCGGTACAGCGACGGGCACAGATGCTTCTTCGAGCATCTTCCCAGGTCAGCGCACCCGTCCGCGGGCCTTGAGGGGGATGTCGGGGAGGGCGGGGGCGTGGAGCCGGGCCCCGTCGTAGCCGTGGACCTCGCCGAAGCGGGTGCCGTTCTCCCAGTCGTTGCGGGCCTGGAGGATCTCCTCGCCGGTGCGGCCGATGAAGTTCCACCACATGACGAGCTTCTCCTCGAAGGGTTCGCCGCCGAGGAGGAGGAGGGTGGCGTCCGTGTCGGCGTGGAGGGGCAGGGTGCGGCGGCCGGTGCCGAGGTAGAGCATGGCGCCGGGGTCGAGGGGGACGGAGTCGACGGTGGTGCGGCCGGACATGGTGAGGACGGCGTACTCGAAGTCGGGGTCCAGGGGGAGGTGGAGGTCGGTGGCGGCGGCGAGGGTGAGGTCGGCGCCGACGAGGGGGGTGTGGGTGGTGCCGGGGGAGGTGGCGCCGTCGAGGGTGCCGAGGATGACGGTGGCGTGCAGGCCGGGGGCGGTGACGGTGGGCAGGTCGGTGTGGTGTTCGAAGGCGGGTTCGCGGTGGCGGTGGGCGTCGGGGAGGGCGACCCACAGCTGGGCGCCGTGCAGCAGGGGGGCGTGGGGGCGGGGGGACTCCTCGGAGTGGGAGATCGCCCGGCCGGAGGTCATCAGCCCCAGCTCGCGGGGGCGCACGGTCCGCAGGCTGCCGAGGCTGTCGCGGTGCAGCACCTCGCCCGCGTGCAGCCAGCTGACCGTCTGCAGCCCCATGTGGGGGTGCGGGGGCACCTGCATGCCCGGCTCGTCCGCGATGTCGTCCGGACCGTAGTGGTCCACGAACGCCCAGGCGCCGACCATCCGGCGTCCCAGGTTGGGGAGCAGCCGGCGTACGACGGTGCTGCCGCCGAGGGCGGTCTCGCGCGGGGCGAGGAGTTCGTGGACGGGGCCGCCCGGGGTGTCGGCGCGACCGCCGCGGGCGGAGGGGCTGGGCACGGTGGCGTCAGGCATGCTGGGCTCCACTGGCGGCGCGCGGGGCGGCCGGGACGATGGGGGTGCCGGCGGAGACGGCCCGGGTGACGGGCGTCCGGTCGGCGATGTCGAGCAGGCGGGCGCGCTGGGCCTCGTCGAGGTCGCCGATCAGGTCGATCCGGCGGGTGATGCGGACGGCCTTCTCCGGGCCCTTCTCGTAGCCGAGGTGGACGCGCACGGTGGTCAGCGGCCACTGCTTGCGCTGGGCGTACATCCGCAGGGTGATCGCGGTGCAGGAGCCGAGGGCGGAGAGCAGCAGGCCGACGGGGGTGGTGGCGGTGTCGGCCCCGCCCGCCGATTCGGGCTCGTCGGCGGAGAGCCGGTGGCGGCCGGAGCGGATGTCGACGCGGTAGTCGTCGGCGGTGCTGGTCGCGACGGCGGCGGCGGAGCGGACGAACTCGGCCGGCTCGGCGGGCTCGACGGACTCGGCGGGCTGGATGGGCTCGGCGGGCTTGACGGGCTCGGTGTCCGGGGCTGCCCCGGTACCCTCGGCGGTCACAGGCCGAACCGCTCGTGCTGGGCGGCCGGGACGAGGTCGTGGTAGTCCGGGTGCTTGGTCAGCCAGCCGCGGATGAAGGGGCAGTACGGCAGTACCGCGAGCCCACGGGCACGGGCGTCGTCGAGCACGGTGCGGGCGAGGATGCCGCCGAGGCCCTGGCCGCCGAATTCCGGGCCGATCTCGGTGTGGATGAAGGCGATCTCGTCATCGTGGCGGAAGTACTCGGCGAAGCCCGCGAGTTCGCCGTCGGCGGTGATCTCGTAGCGGGACTTCTCCGGGTTGTCGGCGACGGAGGTCGTCGTCATGGCGTGCTCCTCGGGGTGGGGCTTCGGCGTCGGAGTTAATTTATCATTCAACTATGTGTCGATCAAGACCGCCGGAGGGAATCCGGCGGTCGGCGCCCCGGGCGGAGCCGTGGCGGAACTCAGGAGAGGGTGACCGGCGGGGGCAGCGGGTGGCAGCCGTCCCAGGACGCCATCTGGCCGGGCGGGCAGGAGACCGGGCGCGGCGGCAGGGTCGGGGCCGGGCGCGGCGGCACTGTCCACTGGCTCGGATCGGGGCCGTCGTCGGGGTCTGCGGGCGGCTTGGGAGCCGTGGGAGCCGTGGGAGGCGCCTTGGGGGGCGCGGGCGGCGCGGGGAGGGCGGGCGGCGCGGGTGCGACAGGGGGCGCGGGAACGGCCGGGACGGACGGGGCGGCGGGCGCGGGCGGCGCGGACTTCGACGGTGCGGCCGGGCGCGGCGAGGCCGGTGTCGCGGGCCGGGTGGCCGGTCGCTCGGCCGTCGGGGTGGCGGAGGGGACCGTGGAGGAGGTCGCCGGCTCCGGGGCGGCCCCGGACGGCGCGGGGGCGGCCGCGGGGGCGGGCGGAGTCTCCGGCGCGGGTGCGGACGGGATCGGCTCGGCGGTCGGGAAAGTGGCCTGGGAAGCGGCCGGGGAAGCGGCCGGGGAAGCGGCCTGGGTCGGGGAACCGCTCGGGGCCGGCTCAGCGGCGTCGGACCCGCTCATCGCCCAGCCCCCCGCGCCGACCAACGCGGCGGCGCACAGGCCCACCGCCACACCGATGACGACCCGTCGTCGTCGCACCGCGCCGCCCCCGGCTGCCTGGTCGTGCTTCCGCAATTCGTCCTGCACCGCGCCCGCCCACTCTGTTCGATCATTGTTCGGAATGCGCGGATGCTAGCAGTGCGTGTGCGCCAGTACTTCTGCGTCCACAGGTGCGTGTCAGTGCGGCTGCGTCAGCCCTGTGGAGTCGGCGCGCCGCTGACGCCCGATCGGCCGCCCCCGGCGCGACGGCCGGCACTGCCCCGCCGCAGGCCCGGCGCGAGCAGCGCGGTGGCGGCCAGCGAGGCGGCGGCGGTGCCCGCCATCGCAGTGGTGGGCGAGGTCAGTTCGGCGAACGCGCCCGCCACCGCCGCACCGACCCCCTGCATCGCCAGCATGCCGGAACCGTGCAGGCCCAGCGCCTGCCCGCTCAGCTCGGGCGGCGTCAGCGCGACCAGCCGCTCCTGGAGCAGCAGCCCCGCCCCGTACCCGACGGTGGCCACCGCGACCAGCGCCGCCGCGACCGGCAGGCCGGGCTCCAGGGCGAACGCCAGGTACGGCGCGGCCAGCAGGACGCACAGCGGCACGGCCACCCCCTCCCGCCGGTGCGCGGGCAGCACCCGGCCGACGAGGACGTCCCCGACCAGCATGCCCAGCGCCCCGACGGCGAACAGCGCGCCCGCCGCGTCCGGGCGGTACGGCACGTAGAGCGCCTCGACACCCACGACCAGCCCGTTCGGCACCCACAGCGCGAGGTACACGCACCGGCGCGGAGCGGAGGACCACAGCCGCGCGTTGGCCCGCCAGGTCGCGGCGACGGACGGCCGCCCGGCGGCCCGGGGCGGGCGCCGACGCAGCCCTGCGCGCGCCGCACCGGCGGACAGCAGGTGCAGGGCGGCGGCCGTGAGCAGCGCGCCGGACGGCGTGAGGGCTGCCACCAGCGCGCCGCCGATCGCGAAGCCACCGATCTGGACCGGACCGGACGCCAGGCCGAGCGCGGAGCGGCCCAGCAGGTAGCCCTCCCGGCTCAGCAGTTCGTGGAGCAGCCCGTAGCGCACCCCGCCGCCCGCCGCGCCCGCCACCCCGAGGGCGAGCAGCACCGGGAACAGCGCGCCGGGCGGCAGGCCGGGCACCGCCTGGACGGCCGTGCCGAGGGCGAGCAGTACGCCGAGGCCGGTCAGCGCGGCGCGCGGCGGGAGCCGGTCGGCGGCGGAGAGCACGGTGGCCGCGCCGAGCAGTTGGGCGAACGCCGGGCCGAACATGGCGAGCGCCGCCAGCAGCGGCGAGTCCGTCCGCCGGAACACCAGCACGCCGAGCGCGAGTCCGGCGACGGTCTGGGCCGCCGTCTGGGCGGCGGAGAACAGGAACAGCGCGGTGAACTCGCGCTCGCGGAACAACTCCCGGTAGGTGCGCATGCGGCGGAGTCTTTCCGGCACGGGCGGCGGCGCGTTAGCTTTTCGCCGGAGTGCGAAAGGTGCGGGAGGGGTGGGTCGGGGCATGGGCCGGTGGCGGGTGGACGCGGACACCCTCGCGGGGAGCCGGTTCCTGCTGTCCCCGCTGGCCGAGACGGTGGCCGCGCTGAAGACCCTCCACCGGGGCACAGGCGCCCACCCCGGCGAGCTGCGGTGGCTGGCGACCGCGCTCCCCCGCTACCGGGAGCGGCTGGCCGCCGACCCGGTCGCCGCCGCGCTGGTCCGGACGGCGCTGGGCCAACACTGGAACGCGACCTTCCTCACCCCGACCCCGGGCGGCGCGGACGGCGGCCCGGACGGCCGCAGCGGTGCAGCCGGGGCGGCGCTGTTCGCCCGGGAACTGGCGGAGGTCCGGGCGACACCCCCGGCCGTCGTCCGCGCCGACCTGGCCGAGACCCTGGGCGCCGCCGACGACTCGGCCCTGCCGCCGCCACTGCTGGGGCCCGAGGATCTCGCCGGGCGCGCCGCCGAGCTGCTGTCCTGGGTGTGGTCGGAGACCGTCGCACCGGACTGGGCGCGCCGCCGCCGGATCATCGAGGCGGACATCCTGGCCCGCACCGCCACCCTCGGCTCGGGCGGCTGGGCGGAGGCGCTGGGCGACCTGCGGCCGGGGATGCGCTGGCTCGGCGGCGACGGCCTGCGGACCGGCGCCGACACCGGCGCCGAAACCGCCGCCGAACCGCGCGAACTCACTGCCGCCGAGCTGCTGTTCGTGCCGGTGACGCCGAAACAGAGCTGGCTCTGCTGGGACATGCCGGCGGTCGACGGGCGGCGCGTGCGGCCCGGGCGCCGGTACGCGGTGGTGTACCCGTGCTCGGGCGTGCTGGCCGACGGGGCCGGACCTCCGGTGCCGAAGGCGCTGGCCGCCCTGCTGGGACCGGGTCGGGCCGAGCTGCTCGTCGTACTCGACACCCCGAAGACCACCAGTCAGCTGGTCGCCCTGACCGGCCTGCCGCTGGGGTCGGTCGGCCGCCACCTGCGGATCCTGCGCGAGGCCGGACTCGTCCTGCGCCGCCGAGCGGGCCGTTCGGTGCTCTACCACCGCACTGCGGCAGGCCGGCTCCTGCTGGACGCGGTACCCGGACCTCAGGTCGACTCCGTCGGCTCGGTCGGCTCGGTCGACTCCTGAGCCCCACCCGCCCCCGTCGTCGGCACGGTCCGCACGGTCCGCACCGGCTGCCGGGGCCCACCGGGGACGTACCGGCGGACGGGCGGCGGGAGCATGGTGAAGGCACCGACGGCCGCACCGGCCAGGGTGGCGAACAGGGCCCAGCCGAAGACCAGGCCCGAGGCCTGCGACCAAGCCGATGTCCGGTGCGCGGCCCACAGGAGGTAGGGCAGTAGCGCCACCACCGCACTCCCCGCCGCGAACGCGGACAGGGTGAGGAGCCGGCGTGCCCCCAGGTTCGGGCCGCGCCGCAGGAACCAGAGCATCGGCAGCAGCCCCACCGTCAACACGCCCGCCGGCAGTACCCCGGGCACCTTCCACAACAGCTCGCCGCCGCACAGCCAGGCGGTGAGCCGGACCCAGAACAGGCAGAGCACCTGACGGAGCAGCAGGAGCGACAGTTCCCGTCGGCGCCCGCCGGGTGCGGTGGAACCCAGCAGCCAGACGGCCGCGACTGCCAGCATGCCCGCGAACCCGGCGGCCACCGCGACGGGCAGCCCCAGGGCCCAATGACGGGGCGGCTCGGGGATGACGAAGGTACTGCGAACGGGATACTGCTGCTGTGTCCACGCGCCGTCGGGCGTCCCGCGCAGCAGTCCGAATTCCGGGTAGTTCGCCAGCACCGCCCAGCCCTCGGGTGCTTCGAGGACAAGCAGCTCGGCGCCGTAGGGGTCCAGGCCGTCGGTCGGCGACGCGGACGGGTAAAGGGTTCCCCTTCCGGTTCCGGTTCCGGTTCCGGAAGGGGAGGATGTCTCGGGAAGGGAGGGCGAGGGTGCCTCCGGGACAGGCATCGGACGCGACGGTCGGCGCCACGGCTTCCCGGGGTCGTGAGCCGTGTGCCAGCTGAACCCGCCGTCCTCACTGGCCTCCACCGGCGAGGTGGCGTCGCGGAGCCGGAAGCACAGCCGGGGCTGGGACTCCACGCACTGGCCGTTCTGCGGCTGGCTACGGTCGGGACGGGGCCGCTCCGAGCGGCTCTGCTTCGTCCGTCTCCAAGTCGCGCCGCCGTCCTCGGTGATCCACCGCTGCTCCGGGATGTCGAGCAGTGTCTGCCCGTCCCTGCTCCACAGCACAGGCCGCTCCGGGCCGGTCCGTGGCGACGGCGAGGTGGCCGCCATCGCCACCACTGCCAGCGGCACGGCGACGGCCGCCGTCCACCGCCAGGACCGCCGGACGGCACCCGAGCGCTTCCACAGCCACCAGGAGACCCCCAGCGCCGGGAGCGCCACCAGGTCGCTCCGGTCGCCCTGGATCCGGCTCGGCACCCCGCTCCACGACCAGACCGCCGAAGCGACCTCGCCGCCCCACGGCCCGGACTTCGCGAAGGCGAACATCGCGCCCGTCGCCGCCAGCCCCGCGATCGCGGGCCGGTCCCCGTGCAACCGCAGCCCCGGAACCAGCGACAGCAACAGGGTCAGCAGCAGCGCCAGGACCACCGGTGACACCAGCATCCACGCCAGGTCGCTGACCTTGCCGGTGACCGCGCCCGGCCACAGCCGTTTCCCCACGTGGTCGTTGAACAGCAGCACCGCCACCGCGGCCAGTGTCCCCGGATGTCCCGCCCAGCGGCCGACCGCCCGCACGGCTCCCCACTCCCCCGCCCCTCGCATGCCCCGCAGCTTCCCCGGCCGGCACCCGCGTACGCCAGGGGCGGGTAACGGTTCGCACTCGACGGGCGCCGCCGGCGGGAGGGCGGACTGCGTCAGAGCACGGCGAGCCGGTCCGCCAGCAGCTCCACCCTGGGCCCGGTGTGCTCCGGCGGCAGCCGCCCCGCGCGGGTCAGGGTGGCCAGCCCGTGCAGGGCGGCCCAGAACGTCTCGGTGAACAGTGCCGGGTCGACCCCCTGCCCGGCGACCTCGGCGAGGCTCTCCAGCAGGGCGGCGAAGGCGTCCTTCAGCGGCGCGGGGGTGTCCTCGCGCGCGAAGGCCAGGCCGCCGTCGAGCTGGAACATGGCGTCGTAGACCGCCGGGTTGTGTTCCGCGAAGTCGAGGTAGGCGCGGGCCAGGGCGACGACCCGGGCGCGGGGGCCGTCCGCGGCCGCAGTGGCGGCCCGCAGCACCGCGGCCATCTCGGTGGCGCCCTCCAGGGCGACGGCGCCGATGATCTCGCGCTTGCCGCGGAAGTGGCTGTAGAGGACGGGCTGGCTGTACTCGATGCGCTCGGCGAGCCGGCGGGTGGTGACCGCGTCCCAGCCCTGCTGCTCGGCGAGTTCGCGGGCCGTGGCCACGATGAGGCGGGCGCGGTCCGCCCGTTCGCGCTGCTTGCGTTCCTGTAGGGACATGACCGGATTCTAGCACCGCTAGACAATCGAGCGGCAGTAGGTCTAGCGTTGCCTCAACAGCTAGCAGCGCTAGATCCCAGGAGGGGTCATCATGCTCAACGCACTTGAGGTCTTCACCACCGTGGTCGTCGGAGTGATGGTGGGTGTGGAGTTCTGCGTCGCCTTCGTCGTCAACCCGATCCTCGGCGCACTGCCCGAGGACGCCGGCCAGCTCGGCCGCGCCCACGGCGGCCGGATGCTCGGCGCCCTGATGCCGGTCTGGTACATCACCTCGGTGGCGCTGAGCGCGGTCTGGGCCGTCGCCGGTCGGCACCACTCCGGAGCCGGCCTGGTCGTCGTCGCCGCCGGCCTGCTGATCCTGAGTGTGCTGATGTCGGTCCTGCTGCTCGTCCCGATCAACAACCGGAGCAAGACGTGGACGCCCGAGAACCGGCCCGCGGACTGGAAGGAGCAGCAGAACCGCTGGGACCGCTACCACTACGCCCGGGTCGCCGTCATCGTCGCCGCCTTCGCCCTGCTGGCCTCGGCCCTCGCCTGAGGCTGCGGGCGTCGGCGTCGGCGTCGGCGACGGCAACGGCAACGGCGCAGGCGCAGGCGCAGGCAGCAGCGCAGGACCCTCCTACGCCTCCTCGGCGGCGCGGCGGGCCGCCTTGACCCGGGCGGCCAGCTCGTCGGCGGGGAGGCGGCGCAGGGTGGTGCCGTGGCGGGCCGCCAGCTCGTCGGCAGGCTCCGGGGAGGACTCGACGACGTCCAGCACCAGCAGGCAGTGGCCGTCCTCCACCTCCTCGCTCAGGACGATCAGGCCGGCACCGCCCGCTTCGTCGCGCCAGGTCTCGGCTGCGTTGCCGAGCGCGGTCCCCGCCACCCAGCCCAGCAGGACGCCGATCGGGCCGCCGAGCAGCCCGGCGAGTCCGCCCGCCACCCCGGCGCCGACCGTCGTCGCGCCCGCACCGCGGACCTGGCTGGCCGGGAAGTCCAGGGTGCCGTCCGCCTCGCGCTCGACGATCGCGGACTGGCGCAGACCTGGCAGGTGCGCGGCCTCGTCGAAGGCGGCGCGGCAGGCGGCACCGTCGGTGAAGTCGAGCAGCAGGACGTGGTGGTTCTCGCTCATGGTCTCGACGGCTCCTCGCTCGGGGCGGGGCGCCGGGGGCGACCGGAGGCCCCTCAGGACAACTCCAGCATGACCCCGGAGCCGAGAAATCACGTGCACTGCTCCGCCGTCCGTGATCAAGACATCAGGTCACCCGGCCGGCGAATTCGACCATCCACACCGATTCAGCAGTACAGCCGGTGAGACGCGTTCCTGGAGCTGTCCGGGGCAGCATGTGTGGCGGGACATCCAGGACGGAGCCCTTAGGAGGAAACGGTTCGGACGACGACCGAGCCGGGATCGTCGTCACCCCCATCACCCCGATCGGGACGAGCTGGAACCGGACCAGGGCCTAAAGCGGCCAGGGCGTCCGGGCATGCCTCGGTTCGGGGCCGGTACGGCCCAAGGAACAGACCGCCGGCCCCGTACCGGTCGATCGTCCGAGCCCGGAAGTTCCCCTCCCCCTCGGAAGGCGGACTCAGTTGGCAGGACTGGTGCGGCGCACGGTCCCCTTGGCGTCCGCCAGCAGGTAGCCGCTGTTGTGGTACTCGTCGGACAAGTAGACCCGCATGCACGCATAGCCGTCGGACCACATGTCGATCAGTAGGTAACGGCTGGTCGGGTTCTTGACGTTGAGGGTCTCGTCGGCCTTCTTCAGCAGGGCCGGGACGGTGTCCCAGTCGTACTGCGCGAGGTCGACCGGCTTGTCCGTGCCCATCGACCCGCCGACGCGCTTGGCGACATTGCCGTTTCGGTAGTCGTACCAGTCGTAGCCTCGGCCGTCGGCCGTGGGGACCTGGGCACTCGCGTACTCCGGGTAGACGGAGAGCCGCTTGACCTTGGTGGTGCCGCTCTGTGCGGTGATCGCGGCGACGACGGTGCGCACGCCGTCCGGGGTGAGCAGGTCCTTGGCGGGCGCGGTGGTCTTCGGTGCGCTCGGCGAGGGCTTCGCCGTGGGGGCGGCGGAGGCGGTCGTGTCCGGGCCGGTGGGCGCGGCGGTCCCGGTCGAGGCCGGGGGGCCGCCCGGGTCGGCCGGCGCGTTCGTCCCCTTGGGGGCGGAGCCCGCGCCGGTGGTGCCGCCGGTTCCGCTCGAACCACTACCGTCCGGCCAGAGGGTCCAGGTGAGCACGCTCGTCAGAGCCACCCCGGCGACGGCGAGGGTGACGGTGGCGCCGGTGCGGCGACGGGCGGGCGACGGCGGGGGTACGGCCGGGCCGGTGGCGCCCAGGTACTGGGTGCCGGTGCTGCCGAAGTGCCCTCCGTCGGTGGCGGGTTCGCCCTCGCGGCCGGGCTGCGGGGTGTCGTAGGCGGGGTTCGGCGTACCGAAGGCGGGCTGCGGGGCGGCGTAATCGGTGTGCGGCGTACCGAAGACGGGGTTCGGCGTACCGAAACCGGCGGTGGACTCCGGGCCGGCCGGCGGGCGGGCGGAGTCCAGGAAGGTGGGCTGCCAGGACGGCTGCCCCGCCCCGCCGGGGCCGGCGCCCGCCTCGGCGGCGGCGAGGGCCCGGTCGAGCTGCGCGGCGTCGGGCCGCGCCGCCGGGTTGCGGGCCAGTACGGCGGCCAGCACCGGCCCCAGCCGGCCCGAGCGGGTCGGCGGCGGCAGCGGCTCGTCCAGGACGGCGGCGAGGGTGGCCAGTGTGGTGCCGCGGCGCAGCGGGTGGTGCCCCTCGACGGCGACGTAGAGCAGCATGCCGAGCGACCACAGGTCGGAGGACGGGTTGCCCTCCTCGCCGCGTATCCGCTCCGGGGCGATGTACTCGGGCGAGCCGATCAGCGCGCCGGTGGCGGTGAGCGCGGTGTTGGCGTCCTGCATCGCGGCGATGCCGAAGTCCGTGAGGACGGGCGTGCCGTCGGTGCGCAGCAGCACGTTGCCGGGCTTGACGTCGCGGTGCTGGATGCCGGCCGCGTGGGCGGCGCAGAGCGCGGAGAGCACCCCTCGGCCGATCCGGGCGGCCTCCGGGACGGTGAGCGGGCCGCGGGCGATCCGGTCGGCGAGGCTGCCGCCGCTCACCAACTCCATGACCAGCCAGGGGTGGGGGTGGTCGGGGGTGTCGACGATGTGGTGGATCACCGCGACGTGCGGGTGCTGGAGGCGGGCGAGCGCGCGGGCCTCGCGCAGGACCCGCTCGCGCAGCTCGTGGGCGGCCCTGGGGTCGGCCGCGGCCATCGCCGGGTCCGGCGGGCGGACCTCCTTGAGCGCGACCTCGCGGTGCAGCATGGTGTCACGGGCACGCCAGACCAGGCCCATTCCGCCGCCACCGAGGCGTTCCAGCAGTTCGAAGCGGTTGTCGATGAGCCGTGTCTCCGGCCCCCCAGTGTTCATGGCCGCCATCGTAGGGGCCTGCGGGCCGCGCGGGCCGACCGGCCGGGGCGACCGAACGGTCCGTGGACGCCCGGTCCTTGTCCGATCCGGACCTGAGCCGAAACCGAGCCGAAACTGAGCCGGACTTGAGCGGGAAACGTGGGAGTGCGCGCAGCGGGACGTGGCGGCAGGGCAGGACCCGGAGCGCACCGGCGCGGCGGTGGTTGCACCCGCCCGGGCGAGCCGGAGCGGCCTTCCGGGTGGCCCTGGGCGTGCGTGGTCGGCTGCCGCCGGATCGGCTCGTTGTGCCCGGTATGCCTGCACACCTCGGAAGGGTCAGCTGGACCACGCTCTCCCTTCTGGTTCTCGTCCTCCCGTCGATGGGCGCCGGGACCGACCAACCTCCGCCGCCGGAGCGGCGCGCCGGGCCGCCGCCGAACGCTCCGCGCGGCTGGGTGGTCACGGTGAACGCCGCCAATGTGCGGCGCGAGCATTCGGTGGACGGCGCGGTGCTGGGCCTCGCGCACTGCGGGGAGCGGGTGGAGATCGTCGACACCTGGATCTCCCCGCTCGGGACGCGCTGGAGCCGGGTCGTCGTGATGCACGCCGGGCTGACCGGGTGGGTGCTCTGGCCGCTGCTGGGCCACCCGGCCCCGCCGGGGCACCGCGCCGCGGTGTGTCCGACTCACCCGCCGGGCGGGGAACGGTGAGCGGTGGGCGGGGTGGACGGTGGGAAGGGGGCGAACCCCGGGATCCGGGGAGGGGGACGGGCGTGCGGGGCGCGGAAGGCGGACGGACGCGGGTGCGCCGCGTCGCCGTGCTCCCGGCCCGACGGGGCGGACCGGGAGCGGGCGTTCCGCACCGGACCGGGGCGGGTAGGGGCCGCCGGAACACCCGGCACAGCCAGGCAGGCACCGTGGACGGACGGAGACGACCGATTGACGTGCGCGCAAGCGGAGCGGAAGGACCGACCGGGGGCGGCGGCCCGGTGGACGGGTTCGTGCGGCCGGTCCTCGGCCCCGGGCGGCGGCCGGAGGGCGCCCCCTGAGGCCCGGTCCGGTCCTTCCGCCCCGGTCCCGTTGATCCCCCTCGCCCAAGGAGACCTCCAGGTGCACCGTTCGTCCCGTCCCCTGCCCCCGACCGGGACTCCCGGCGCGGATCCGTCCGTCGCCGGTGTGTCCGACCCCGGCGAATCCACGTCCGCCACCCCGGACCCCGACGTGCCCGCTACCGCTGTCCCCGTTACCGCTGTCCCCGTCGCCGGCGCGCTCGTGGCCGACACGCTCGGCCGGGTCCTGCTGCTGCGCCGCCCGGACGGCCGCTGGGAGCTGCCCTCCGTCGCCGTGCGCCCGGGCGAGGACCCGGCGCGGGGCGCCGTCCGGGCGCTGGCCGAGAGCTGCGGGGTGGCCGGGGTGGCGGGGCGCCCGGTCGGGGTGTTCGAGGACTCCACGGAGTCGACGCTGCGGCATGTGTACGCGCTGTCGGCGCGCGTGCCCGGCGCGCTGGACCGGCTCACGCTCCCCCGGCACAGCACGCACGCCTGGTTCTTCACGGACAACCTGCCGGGCGTCACCCCCGAGACGGTGCGGTTCCTGCGCGCCCACGGCCCCGCGCGGCCGCATCTGCCGCGCAGCCAGTGGCTGGCCACCACCCCGCGCTCGTGGCTCTGTACGGCCGCCGTGGTGACCGCCCCGGACGGGCGGCTGCTGATGGTCAAGCCCCGGGTCCGGGAACCGGACCGGCGGCCCCGGGCCGGGGCGGGGGCCTGGAACTTCCCCGGGGGTGTGCTCGACACCCATGAGGACTCGCCGACCGGGGCGGCCCGCGAGTTGCGCGAGGAGACCGGGCTCGACCGGCCGGCCGGGCCGCTGCTGGCGGTGTTCTGGCGGCACCCCGAGCCGGGGGCGGACCACCCGGTCGTCCAGTTCTTCCACGACTTCGGCACGGCCGACCCCGAGACCGTCCGGCTCTGCTGCCCCGACGGGGAGATCACCGACTGGGCCTGGTTCCACCCCGACGGCGGGGAGTTGGAGGCCGCGGCCGGCGCCGACCGTGCGGACCGGGCCCGGCAGGCCCTGGCCGCCCGCGCCTCGGGTCGCGCCGTCGCCGGCACCTCGCCCGGCCCGGAGCCGACGACGAGCCCGGAACCGGCCACGAGCCCGGAGCCCACCGCCGACTGAGCCGGACGGCCCGCCGCCCCCGAAAGTCCCGGCAGGCCCCGCCGACCCACCACCCGGCCGAGCACGGCCACGGCGGCCTGCCCGAGCGGGCAGCCGCCGGGGCAGCCCGGGACCTGGCCTGCCGTACATGTGCCAAAAGCCGCCAACTCCCGCCCGGAACAGCAGTTTTGGCTTCACCGCCTGCATAGATCCGACCCCGCCCGGCACTGCGGCCACCGTCCGATCGGCCGCCACCGTCCCCAGCGGCCGCTGACGCAGGGCACGCGCCGCGAAGCCGCCCCGACACCTACCCGCCCCGACGCCGTCCCGTCCCGAGGCCCCGGTCGACGCGCACCCTGCGCGCCGGCCGGGGCCGCCGGCACGGGCGCGGCACGTCGGGACCGCGCCGGGGACCCGGACCGGGCCTGCGGGCACGGCGGTTCAGGAGTCGATGCGGCCGAGGCTGCGGGTCATCCGCTCGACGATGTCGGTGGGCGGCCAGGGGAAGCCGGGGAGGTCGGCGCGAAGGGTGACCTGGCCGTGCAGCGCCGTCCAGATGCCCACCGCGTCGGCGAAGGGGTCGGTGCTGGACGAGCGGCCCGCGCCCACGCAGGCTTCGAGGTTCTCGACGAGGATCTGGAACGCGTCCAGGCCCTGCCGGCTGCCGGGGGTCTCGGCGACCGGGGCTTCCGGCCGGGGATGGGCCCGGACGAAGAGGACGCGGTAGCGCGCGGGTTCGCGGACGCCGAAGTCCACGTAGGCGGCGCAGCCCGCGAGCAGCGAATCGACCGGGTCCTCGTGCGCCGCGACGGCGGTGGTGATCGCCCGGTGGAGCTGCGCGACCGCCTCGAGGACGACCGCTTCGACGATCGCGTCCCGGTCGGGGAAGTGCGCGTAGATCGAGGGGGCGGCGATGCCGACCTCGCGGGCGACGGAGCGCAGGGTCACGGCCTGGTCGGAGCCGGTGCGCACGATCAGGGCGGTGGCCGCGCGGACGATCTCCTCCCGCAGGAGCAGGCCCTGCCCGCGCCGGTTCCGCGGCCGGGGGGAGGCGTCCTCGCCCTGGTCCGCAGGGTCGTCGGCGGGGTGGTCGGTAGCTGCGGGGGCCTTCGTCATGGCCGCAACTTTACAGGTGTTAGCCGATCGCTGTAGCGTCCCGCCCAGCAAGCTAACACTCGTAAGCTTACGAGCATGAGGACATGGGGAGACCATGCGCAACGAGGACCTGCCCGACCCCGAGTCGGGCCACCCGCGCCGAAAGCCCGCCCTGGTGGCGCTCTGCCTGGCCCTGGTCGTCACCACCATCGACAACACCGTGCTCAACACGGCCCTGCCCGCGCTCGCCGAGGCACTGCCCGCCTCCACCGCCGACCTCCAGTGGATCAACAACGCCTACACCCTGGCGTTCGCCGCGATGCTGATCACCGCCGGCAGCCTGGGCTCCCGGTTCGGGCACCGCCGCACCCTGACCGGGGGCCTGGCTGTGCTGGCCCTGGCCTCCTCGGCCGCCGCCCTGTCCGACTCGACCGGGCAACTCGTCGCGTTCCGCGCGCTGATGGGCCTGGGCGCCGCATTCGTCATGCCCGCCACCCTCTCGATCATCGTGGCGCTGTTCGGCCCCCGGGAGCGCGGCACAGCGATAGCCGTCTGGTCCGCGACCGCCGGGATCGGCATCGTGGTCGGCCCGGTCACCGGCGGGCTGCTGCTCGACCACTTCGCCTGGGGCAGCACCTTCTGGATCAATGTGCCGCTGGTCGCCCTCGCTCTCGTCTCCGTCCTGCTGCTCGTCCCGGCCCTGCCGGGCCGCCGGACCGGCCGGCTCGACCTCCCCGGCCTGCTGCTCTCGGCCGCCGGGCTGGCCGCGCTGGTGGACGCCGTCGTCCAGGGCCCGGAACGCGGCTGGCTGACGGCCACCACCCTGGCCGAGGCCGCCGCCGCGGCCGTCCTGCTGACCGCCTTCACCCTCTGGGAGCTGCGCACCGCCCACCCGATGGTCGACGTCCGCCTGTTCGCCGACCGGACGTTCAGCGCCGCCGGCGGCATCCTCGGCATCACCTTCTTCGCACTGTTCGGCATGCTCTTCGGCTTTACCCAGTACCTCCAACTCGTGCATGGCTACAGCCCGTTCAAGGCCGGGCTCGGCGCGCTGCCGTTCGCGCTCTCGATGGCGGCCACCGCCGGCACCAGCGACCGCACCTCCGCCCGCTTCGGCCCCTGGAACACCGTCGCGGCCGGACTCGCCGTCATGGCCGCCGGACTCGGCGCCCTCTCCCTGATCACCGTCACCACCCCTTACGCCGTGCTCGCCCTCGCCATGGGGGTGGTGGGCGCGGGAATGGGCCTGGTCATGGCGCCGGCCAGCACGCTGACCGTGGCCGCCGTACCGCCCGCGAAGGCGCCCATGGCGAGCTCGGTGAACAGCGTGGTGCGCGAACTGGGCGGGGCCCTGGGGATCGCGGTGGTCGGCACCGTCGTCTCCGCCTCCTACCGGTCGCAGCTGGCCACCGCCCTGCCGGACGTGCCCGCCCCGGCCGGCGCGGACCTGCCCTCCGCGCACCTGGTCGCCGCCGCACTGCCCCCGGGCCCGGCCGACCGGCTGGTCGCCGCCGCGAACGAAGCCTTCACCATCGCGTTCGACCACGGCACGCAACTCTGCGCCCTGGTAGCCCTGTTGGGCGTCTCGGCGGCCCTCGGCCGACGCCGCCGGCAGCAGCCCGCCGCGCCGAGCCAGGGCGCGGCTCCCGACCCGGCACCCGGGCGACAGGGCTCGCCCGACCGGGAGGAGACACCCACGCCCTCCCCCTGCCGATAGCTCCCTCACCAACGTCGCAGGTCGTCGTGCCACAGGCGGTCGTTCCACAGGCGGTCGTTCCACAGGTCGTCATGCCGGTGGCCTACCCCCCGGCCCCGGGCCGCCATACCCGGTCCACTCGAAAGTGTGCTCCATGAGTAGCGCACCCGAGGGCGGGTAGCGTCACCGGCCGTGGAGGACTTCCCGCCGGTCCTGCCGGTCCTGCCGGTCCGATGGCCCCCGGCCGTCGAGGCGGTCGGCCGTCGAGGCGGTCGGTGCCCGTTCGACTGCCCGGAAGTCTCTACTTCGCCCCGGACTCGCGGGTCCGGGGCGGCGGCACGGCGTTCCACCACCCGCAGGGGCCGGGCCGCCGCCGGAGCCAGGTGTGCCTCGGCACCCTGGACGACCTCCCGGCGCTGACCCCGACCGCCCGGTGGGCGTTCGCCGAGGCCGAACCGAACGCCCCGCGCGCCCGCCACCTGCGTACCATCGCCACCGGACCGGCCGAGGAGCACGGCTGGTCCGCACGCCGGACGGCCGTCCGTCCGACCACCCGGCCGGGCGCGGCCGACCACCGGACGGTCGAGTCCCTGAGCTCCGCGCCGGCCCCGCCCACCGGAGGATCCGCCTCCGCGACGGGTTCCGGCCGCAGTTGTCATGACCATCCGTCATCATCGGGTGTGTATCGGCCAATTCGGTAGGCAAACGGCAGTTCGATGACGGATGATCGGCACGCGGGCCGCTCCGACCGGGCGGTGCCGGGCGAATGAACGGGGGCAGGGACGACATGGAGGCGATGCGGGTCTTCGCGCTGGTGGCGGCGACGGTCACCACCGGGCTGACCGCCGGACTGTTCTACACCTACGCCTGCTCGGTGACGCCGGGGCTCGGCAGTACCGGGGACTTCATGGTCGCCCAGGTGATGCAGCGGCTCAACGTGGCGATCCTCAACGGGTGGTTCCTGGTGGGGTTCGTCGGGGCGCTGGTGTTCACGGGCGTGGCCGTCGTGCTGCACCTTCCGAGCGACGGCCGCCGGGTGCTGCCGGCGGCGGTCGGCGCGCTGGTCTGCTACACCGCTTCCCTGGTGGTGACCAGGATGGTGAATCTCCCGCTGAACCAGGCGCTGGCGCAGCAGGCCGACGAGCTCGGCCGGGCCCGGGAGTTGAGCCGGACCGCGGATCTCGGCCGGGCCGGGCAGTCGGTGCGGATGTGCGGGTCGTTCCGCGCCAAGTTGGTGCGGTGGAACGCGGCGCGGGCGCTGCTGTCCACGGCGGCCCTCGGCTTCCTCTGCTGGGCGCTGGTGCTGCACTGCCACATGCGGCCGAACTGACGGACGGGGCGGCGTAGTTGCCGCACAGCACCCGCGCCGCACCGGCCGCCGACCGTTCAGCCGGCCGACGGATCAGCCCGCCGCCAACACCACCGTGGTCGGGCCCCCGGCCGACGGCGCCGCCGTGGACGACGGCTCGGCCGGGGTGTCGCCCGCCGCGTCCCCCGCCGCTCCCGTTTCAGCGCCGCCCGGCACAGCGCCCGCCTCGGCGGAGGCCGCCAGCCGACGGTGCTCCTGCGGGGTCAGTCCGCGGACGCGCTTGAACGCGGTGCTCAGCGCGAACGCGTCGCCGTACCCGACCCGGCGGGCCACCGCCGCGACGGTCAGCCCCGGGTCGCGCAGCAGGTCCGCCGCCACCGCCAGCCGCCAGTTCGCCAGGTACGCCATCGGCGGCTCGCCGACCAGCGCGGTGAACCGCCGGGCCAGCCCCGCCCGGGAGACCCCGACCTCGGTGGCGAGCGCCGCCACCGTCCACGGCCGGGCCGGATCGTCGTGCAGCAGCCGCAGTGCCGGGCCCACCACCTCGTCCGCCTGGGCGCGCAGCCAGCCGGGCGCCTCACCGTCCGGGGCGGCGAGCCAGCTCCGCAGCACCCCGACCACCAGCAGGTCCAGCAGCCGGTCCAGCACCACCTCCTGGCCCGGCTCGGCGCGGGTGACCTCGGTGGCGAGCAGCCGGACCAGGGTGTCCTCGGTGGTGTCCACCCCGGCGGGCCGCACGAGCAGTGTGGGCAGGTGGCCCAGCAGCCGGCGGCCGATCTCGTGCTCCGCCAGGTAGGTGCCGGACAGCATGACCGAGGGGCGCTCGTCGTCCGGCCGGGCATCGCCCCAGGTCCGCACGCCCAGCGCCATCGAGGTGGCGACACTGGCGCCGTCCCGGGAGCAGATCTGCCCGGGCCCGATCAGGATGTCCGGCTCGCTCCGCGGGTGGTCGGCGACCGTGTAGGCCTGCGGCCCGCGCAGCAGGGCGAGGTCCCCCGGCCGCACCAGGACCGGTTCCGCGCCGTCGGGCAGGATCCAGGCCGCACCGTCCAGCATGGTGATCAGCGACAGCGGCGCGCGGTCCTCGATCCGCAGGGCCCAGGGCGTGCTGAGGACGGAGCGCAGCAGGAACGCGCCACGGGCCTTGGGGCCGTCGAGCAGCCCGGTCAGGGTGTCCATGAGGGGACAGCCTAGACGCGGCGGTGACGCGGCTGCCGCCGACGTCGGCCGGGCCGGGCGCGGGTGACGGGCGGTCAGCGGTCTGCGGGCGGTCCACCGGCCCCCGGCCGACGAGCCCCCGGCAGCCGGGCCCGCAGCAGGAGGGCCCGCAGCAGGAGGGTCCGCAGCAGGAGGGCCCACGGCAGCCAGGCCCACGGCGTGAGGGCCCGCCGCCGCCTGGTCCCCGGTCAACGGGCCCCCGGGCGGCGGTGCAGCAGCAGCGCGCGGGTGAGGGCGACGGCGGCGGCCGTGCAGAGCACCGTGCGGGCGAGGTTGGCCGTCGTCCAGGTCGGCTCGAAGGCGGCGCGGACGGCGGCGAGATCCGGGACGGCGGCGGGGTCACCGGCTGCGGCGAGCCGGTCGTTGAGCGGGACGTTGACGGTGGAGGTGAGGACGAGGGCGGCGAGGTAGAGCAGGGTCGCCACCGCTGTCCAGAGGGTGGCGGCGCGCTGCCCGGAGCGGTGCAGCAGCCAGGTGCCGACGGCCGGCACCGCGAGCGCGCCGACGAAAACGGCCCCGAAGACCGGGTTGAGGACGGACGCGTTGATGTGCTGCATCGCGGTCACGAAGGTGCGGTCGTCGCCGGCGGCGAGGCCGGGCATGACGGCGACGTCGAAGGCGAAGAAGAGGCCGGCCATCAGGCCGGTCGCGGCGGTGGCGGTGGCCAGCACCGGGCCGACGGCGCGGGAGACGGTGGTGGTCGCGGCGGCGAGGTCACGGACGGGGGCGGCGCCGAGGGCGGCGGACATGGCGGGCTCCGGAGGCTGTCGAAGAGGGTGGCAAGGGTGGCAAGGGTGTCGGCGGTGTCGGCGGTGTCGAGGGGCATGACGAGGGGTGGAGCGCGGTCCGGGGATCGCGGCGGGGCGGGATCCCCGGACCGGAAGAAGCAGGAGGCCGGCCCAGGAGGGCTCAGACGTTCCAGACACCGGACGCCGCCGTGGCACGGGCGTAGTCCGCGAAGTCGCGCGGCGGCCGACCGAGCGCGCGCCGAACGCCGTCCGCCAGACGGGCGTTGCGGCCGTCCAGGACCAGCGAGAACAGGTCGGCGAACTCGCCCGGCAGGCCGAGGGTGGCCAGCACCGCGCGGTACTCGTCCAGGGAGACCGCCGTGAACCGGATCTCGCGCCCGGTGGCCGCCGACAGTTCGGCGGCCACGTCCGCGAAGGAGAGCAGGCGCGGGCCGGTCAGCTCGTAGACCTCGCCGTCGTGGCCCTCCTCGGTCAGCGCCGCCGCGGCGACGTCCGCGATGTCCTCGACGTCGACGAACGGCTCGACGGCGGCCCCGGTCGGCAGTACCAGTTCCCCGGCGAGCACCGGATCCAGGAAGAAGCTCTCGGAGAAGTTCTGGTCGAACCAGGCGCAGCGGACCACGGTCCAGCCGGTGCCGGCTTCGGCGACCGCCGCCTCGGCGGCCTGCGCCGCCTCCTCGCCGCGCCCCGAGAGCAGGACCAGGCGGCCGACGCCCGCCTTGGCGGCCCGCTGGGCGAAGGCGCCGACGGTCTCCACGGCGCCGGGGAAGGCGAGGTCGGGGTAGTAGGCCAGATAGGCGGCGGTGACGCCCTCCAGAGCGGCGTCCCAGGTGGTCTCGTCCGCCCAGTCGAACGGGATCGGTGCGGTGCGCGAACCGATCCGGGCGGTGTGGCCGAGGGCGGTGAGGCGCTCGGCCACCCGCCGGCCGGTCTTGCCGGTCCCGCCGGTGACCAGCACGGTCCGGACGGCGGCGGGGGTGGTCGTGGCGGCGGGCTGCTGGTTGCTCTTCGTGTTCTCGTTCATGGGCATCAGTCAACTCCGCCCGCCACCGCGCCGACATGGTCCTCGCGCTCAGCCGCATGTGTAGGCGTCTACGGCGCCGCGACGGCATCCGCGCCCTGCGGACACCGGACCCCCGACGACACCAGCGCCCTGCGGACACCGGACCCCCGACGACACCAGCGCCGTGCGGACACCGGACCGCGGCGGCCGGGCCGCCGCGGTCCGACCGCCCGTGCGGCTACGGCGTCCCGAGCATCGGCCGGACGGCCGTCACCACCGTGGCGTCGAGGTCCTCGTCGTAGCCGAGGGCGGCGGTGAGCCCGGCCGCCGCGACCACCCCGAGGGCCGTCCCGGCCTGCTGCTCGCTGGTCTCGAACAGCAGCGCACCGCCCGGGGCCAGCCAGTACGGGGCCTCGGCGGCGACCCGGCGCAGCACGTCGAGGCCGTCGGCGCCGCCGTCCAGGGCCGGCCGGGCCTCGTGCACCCGGGCCTCGGCCGGGAGGAAATCGATGTCGGCGGTGGGCACGTAGGGGACGTTGGCGAGCAGCACGTCCACCCGGCCGCGCAGGCCGGTCGGCAGGGCGTCGAAGAGGTCGCCCTCGAACACCTCGGCACCGGGGGCGGCGGACCCGGCCAGGTTGCGGCGCGCGCAGCGGACGGCGGCCGGGTCGAGGTCGGCCGCGCACAGCCGGACGGGGTGGCCGGCCTCGGCGGCGAGCGCCGCGCCGAGGGCGCCGCTGCCGCAGCACAGATCGACGACCAGCGCCTGCTCGCGCGCGAGGGCGGCGGCGGTACGGACCAGGAACTCGCTGCGCCGGCGGGGGACGAACACCCCGGGGTCGACGGCGATCCGCAGACCGGCGAACTCGGCCCAGCCGACGACGTGTTCGAGCGGACGGCCGGCGGCGCGGTCACGGATCATGGCGGCCAGCCGGGCGGGGGTGTCGGCGGCGGAGAGCAGGACGCGCGCCTCGTCCTCGGCGAAGACGCAGCCGGCGGCGCGCAGCCTGGCGGTCACGGACGAGCGGAGGGAGGCAGACGGGTGGACAGGCAAGGGAACCCCTCGGAGCACAGGTGGGAGGACATCGTCCGACCCGGGGCTCTCCGCGCACATCTCGCCGGACGGCGGACGCTCCCACGCGGTACGACCGGCTTCAGGGCCTGGCGTGCACCTGCGTGAGGGCGCCGTGGTCACGGCCGGGGAGCACCCGATCCGGCACAGCGGTCATGGGTTCTCACCTCCCCGTTCTTCGCGTTTCCTCTGCGGCGTCCGTCACCCTACCGCACCCGGCCCGGCCCCGGGTGCGGTCCGCCGACGGGCCGCGACGGGCCGCGACGGGCCACGACGGGCGGCGACGGGCCGCACCCCGGGGTACCCGAGGAGCGGCCCCGGGGTCCGGGCCGTCAGGCGCGGCCGAGCACGAAGGCGCGCAGGTCGTCGTTGAGGCGGCCCGCGTGGGTCGCGAACAGTCCGTGGCCCGCGTCCTCGTACACATGGAGTTCCGCCCCCGGGACGAGGGCCGCCGCGCGGCGGCCCGTGAGGGCCAGGGGCGCGGAGGCATCGGCCGATCCGTGGACGACGAGGACCGGGCAGTCGATCTTCACCAGCTCGGGGACGAGGTTGAGGGAGGGCAGGATCTCCCCCAGGGCGGTGGCGGCGCGGGCCGTCGCCCCGTGGCAGCGGTCCACCATGTGCGCGACGTAGGCGTCCGACACCTGCGGGCCGGGCAGGTGGCGGGCGAAGAAGGCGTCGGCGCCGTCGGCGAAGAACTTCGCCCGGTCCTGCCGGAAGGTCTCGTTGAAACTGTGGATCAGCTCGGGGTCCAGTCCCTGCGGGTGGTCCGCGGAGCGGGCCGGCCCGGGGGCGATTCCGCCGACGAGGACCGCGCGCGCCACCCGCTCGGTGCCGCGCAGGGTCAGGTAACGGACCGCCTCGACCGTGCCGAACGAATGCCCGACCAGGGTGACCTCGCGCAGGTCCAGATGATCGAGCAGTGCGCCGAGGTCCCCGGCGAGGGTGTCGAGGTCGAAGCCGTCCCAGACGTCCTCGGACCTGCCGTGCCCCCTGCGGTCGAATCCCACGCACCGGAAGCCTTCGGCCGCCAGCGGCAGCATCTGGTACTCCCACATCTCGGTGCCGAAGTAGGAGCCGGCGACGAAGACGACGACGGGGCCGTCCGAGGGGCCGTAGTCGACGAAGTGGAGGCGGGTGCGATCGGTGGCGGACTCGAAGTACGGCATGGCGGGTGCTCCTTGAGTGACTGGCCGGCGGGTACGGGGGGTTGTCACTGATGGAGTTCCAGGGCGATCTGCGGCGACAGCGCGCGCAGGAAGTCGTCGGCGGAGAACATCCGGCCCGCGGAGGCGACGCCGACCGCGTGGACGCGGCCGTCGAGGACGCGGCCGAGGGCTTCCACGACGAGGGGCGCGGTGACGGCGTAGATGTCCTTCCCCCGCGCGACGGCGCGTCGTTCGGTGTCGCCCGACCGCACGACGGCGTCGATGACGAAGGTCTGGTCGGACCGGCCGCTCTCGTCGGCGGCGGTGGGCGCGGGGGTGTCGGGCGACACGACGTCGCCGGCCGCCTCGACCGTCATGTACGTGGTCACGTCCGGGATGGACAGGTGGCTGGGGATGGTCACCACGTCGGCCATGGTGAACTCGCCGATCACCTGACGTGACCCCAGCGGCTCCGGGAAGGACCAGTCCAGGACGGGCGGGGCATCGGTGCGGTGCTCCCACTGGCCGCCGGTGTAGCGAAGGCGGTAGTCGCCGCGCCGCTCCCGGGAGACCGCGCCGGACAGACGCGTGCCGGCGGTGGGGTGCCAGTGGCTCAGCCCGTAGGCGACGTGCGCCGAGTCGGCCTCCTTCCAGTCACCCATCGCCGCCGTGACCAGCAGGTCGCCCAGCCCGCCGAAGAAGGCCATCGCCGGGACGACGAGCGCTCCCGCTTCGCGCGCCCGGTCGGCGAAGTGCGCGAAGGTGTCGAGGTTGGCCTCGATCTCGGCCGCGACGTCCAGGTACGGAATCCGGGCCCGCAGGGCGGCCTCGATGACGGGCGCCGTCGTGGAGGCGAACGGGCCGGCGCAGTTGATCACGGCCGACGTACCGGCCAGGGCCCGGTCGAGCGAGGCCGGGTCGTCGGCCGACGCCACCCGGACGTCCAGGCCGGCCTCGTGCCCCATCGCCGCCAGCTTGTCGGCGTCACGGCCGGACAGTACGGGGACGTACCCGCGAGCGATCAGCTCTGCCACGACGAACCGTCCGGTGTGCCCGTACGCACCGAAAACCGCCACCTGCCGGCCAGACCCCATGATGTGCTCCCCGTACTCGACCGATCCGCGGTTGCTCCGCCGTGATCCGGTATGAACATCCTGACGGGAAAACAGCACCTGGCGTGAGCGTCTGGAACGACACGCGTCATACACTTTCGGACATGCACACCGTCGCACTGGCCGTCACCGACGGCATGCTGCACTACGAGCTGTCCATGGCGATCGAGGTGTTCGGCTCGGACCTCACCCACCTCGTGGACCCCTGGTACGACTTCTCCCTCTGCGGGCCGGGCGCCGTGCGGGTCGGCCGCTTCGGCCTGGAGATGGACCACGGCCTCGACCACCTTCCGCACGCCGACACCGTGATCGTCCCCGGCTGGGCCGACACGGACGTGGACCCGCCCGCGGAACTCCTCGACGCGGTCCGCGCGGCCCACACGGCGGGCGCCCGCGTGGCCTCGCTGTGCACCGGGGCGTTCGTCCTGGCTGCCGCCGGCCTGCTGGACGGCAGGCGTGCCACCACGCACTGGGCGCACACGGACGAGCTCGCCCGACGCCACCCCGACGTCACGGTGGACCCGGACGTCCTCTACGTCGACAACGGCGACGTGCTCACCTCCGCCGGCAAGGCCGCCGCCATGGACCTGTGCCTGCATCTCGTCCGCACCGACCACGGCTCCGCGAACGCCAACACGATCGCCCGCCGGCTGGTGGTGCCGCCGCACCGCGACGGCGGGCAGGCCCAGTTCATCTCCACCCCGGTTCCCGCACCCGGCAACCACCCCCTCGCCGAACTCTTCCCCTGGGTCCTCCAGCGCCTTGACGAGCCGCTCACCGTGGAAGTCCTCGCCAAGCAGGCCCGGATGAGTTCGCGCCACCTGGGCCGCCACTTCAGGTCACTCACCGGAACGACGCCGCTGCAGTGGCTCCACGCCCAGCGAATCCGCCACGCCCGGGAACTCCTGGAGACCACCGACGCCACCATCGACACCGTCGCCGCCGCCACCGGGATGGGCACCTCCACCACCCTGCGCCGCCATTTCCACCGCACCGTCGGTGTCCCCCCGGACACCTACCGCCGCACCTTCCGCTCCCACCACCAGCCGCCATCCGGCCCCTGACCCGACAGCGGCAGGTGACGCCACGCCACTGAGGGCCGGCTCGACCGGTTGCGGACCGGGGCCGCGAGCCGGTCGGCCCCGCGCGGGCGCTCGCGCCCCCGTGGGACCGGCCGCGCCGCATGCGGCGGCGCCGTCCGCCCCGGCCCGTACGGGCGGGGCGGACGGCGCCGTCGGTGGTGCCGCTGTCGGTGCGTGGCCGTCAGAAGCGGCGGCCCGCCTCGCGCTCGGCCTTCTCCAGCTGGTCGATGCGGCGCTGGATCGCGTCGGCCTGCGAACGGGCCTTGGCGGCCTCGGCGTGCGCGCCGTAGTGGTCCAGGGTGGCGGCCTTCTGGCGCAGGTCGGAGACCTGCTGGCGCAGCTGGTTGATGTTCACGGTGATCGAACCGGCCGCCGCGGGCTGAGCGGTGGCGACCTGGGCCACAGTGGCCAGGCCACCGCCGGCCAGAACGGCGGTCAGGACGAGGGCGGGAAAGCGTCGACGCATGGTGATTCCTTACGGTCGTGCGAGGTTCACTGACGGGACATCAAGCGATAACCCGTCAGTAACATCATGACATGATCTTGAACCTCGGTCTCAACCGGCCCACCCACCGACGCCCCGCAACGGACCGCCCCGCAACGGACCGCGCCTCAGCGGGTCGTGGCCGCACCGGCCTCCGGCTGGACGGCGCAGACCGCACTCGCGGTCGAGCCTGTGAAACCGAGGAAGCCGCCGAGCATCTGGCGGCAGACGGCGGCCTCCTTGGCGTTGTGCGGGCCCTCGGCGGCGGCCGGCTGCGCGGTGGCGAGCGGCAGTGCGAGCAGCGGGGCGGCGAACAGCAGGACGGAGCCGACGGCCCGGGCGGCGGACTTGACGAAGGTCAGGCCGGGAGTCAAGGCGGGAGTCAGGGCGAGGGTCATGGCGAACCCCTTTCGGGTGGCGATGGGACGAGCCATTGACTACCGGACCCGTCGCCCCGGGCGGCGGACACTGCGCCGTTGGTGAGCGTGTCCCGGACAAGGGGCGGGCCCACCGCTCACCGGGGCGCCCACCGCTCACCGCCCCCAAGGGGGGCCCGCCCGGAGGGCAGGACGGGCCTCAGCCCATGGACTTGGCGCCGTCCAGCGACTCGCGCAGGATGTCGGCGTGACCCGCGTGCTGCGCGGTCTCGGCGATCACGTGGAGCAGCACCCGGCGGGCGGACCAGCGGACGCCGGCCTCGAACCACGGGGCCGCCGGCAGCGGGTGCGAGACGTCGAGGTCGGGCAGGACGGCGATCAGCTCGTCCGTGCGGCGGGCCGTCTCGGCGTAGTCGGCGAGCACGCCCGCGAGCGTCTCGCCGGGCAGCAGCTTGAAATCGTCCGCGCGGCTGTCGAGGTCGTCCTGGGTCATGTTCGCGAAGTCGGGCATCGCGGAGGGGCCTTCGAGGATGAAGTCCACCCAGGTGCGCTCACAGGTCGTCACGTGCTTGATGAGACCCCCCAGGCACAGTTCGCCGGCGGTGGTCCGGCGCGCGGCCTGCTCGTCCGTCAGGTCCCGGGTGGTGTACCGCAGGAAGTGGCGCTGCTTGGTGATCTGGTCCAGCAGGTCGGCGCGCTCGCCGGTGGCCGCGACGGTGGGGGTGGTGGCCGTGGTGCCGTTCATGGTGCTCCGCCTTCGTGGTTGCCGTGGTGCGTCGGGCCGTTTCGTCCGACGTGGACCACGATAGGAGCCGTCTAGGTCAGATGATGACCTAGATGACGGTCGGAGTGCCCTCGGAACGGCCCCCGACCACACCCCGGCCGCCGCCCCCGCTCAGTCCTCCGCGCAGGAGGCACCGGGCGAGCCCAGCACCCGCGCCGCGCAGCGGTGCCCGCGCGCCGCCGCCTCGCGCAGACCCGGCACTCCCGGCACTCCCGCCGCTCCCGACGTGCCCGGTCCGGCCCCCGTCAGCCGCGCGTCCAGGAAGGCCGCGAGGAACCCGGCCGCGAAGGCGTCGCCCGCGCCGGTGAGGTCGCGGACCTCGCCCACCGGCGGGACCGGCACGGTGAACGGCGCCTCCCCCGGCACGTCGATCGTGGTCGCCTCCGCCCCCGACTTGGTAACCACCGTGGTGGCCGCCAGCCGGGCCCGCTCCGGGCCGGGCCGCCCGTCGACGAGCAGCCCCAGGTAGGCGGACTCGGAGCGGTTGGCGAACAGCAGGGTCGGCGCCAGTTCCTCGGCGAGGGCCAGGAAGCGCTCGCGTCCGAAGCCCTCCAGCATCCCGGTGGAGGAGGCGTCCAGCGAGGTGGTCCCGCCGGCCGAGCGGACCCGGCGCAGCGCGTCGACGGCCGTCGTGCCGACCGGTTCGCCGTCGAAGGAGTAGGCGGGTACGTGCAGATGGGTCAGGCCGTCCAGCCAGGTGTCCGGGACGGTCTCCAGCAGGGTGGCCGCGCCCCGGTCGGGCAGCATGGTGCGTTCGCCCGCGTCGTCGATCAGCACCACGATGCTGCCGGTCCGGCCCCGGTGCGCGACCCGGACGTCCACGCCGTGGCCGGCCAGTTCGGCGGCCAGGCCGCCGCCGGCCGGGTCGTCGCCGACGCAGCCCAGGAAGCGGACCGGGCACTGCGCGGCGGCGAAGGCCGCGACGTTCGCGGCGCTGCCGCCGCGCTGCCGGAAGACCCGGGCGGTGGAGTCGGTGCCGTGGCGCAGCGGTCCGGCCACCCAGACGACGACGTCCTCGACGAGGTCGCCGAGCACTCCCAGCACCGGTCAGCCCTCGTTCCGGGCGGCGGCCAGCGCGGTGGCGATCTCCCCGCCGAGACGGACGTTGCCCCGGTAGACCTCGATGTTCACCTCCAGGCTGCGGCCCTGGGTGTCACGCTGGATGAAGTCGAGCAGGAACGGGGTGGAGGCGTTGCCCTTGATGCCGCGGGCGTCCGCCTCGGCCCAGGCGCGGGTCAGCAGGGCGTCGAGCTCCCGCGGCGGGAGCTGCTTGTCCGGGTCGACCGGGTTGGCGATCAGGACGGCCTGCGGCAGGTCGAGTCCGTCGCGGGCCTCGATCACCCGCGCCGCCTCCTCCGGGGTGTCGACCCGGTAGGCGATCTCATGGCCGGAGTCGGTGATGTAGAAGCCGGGGTAGCGGCGGGTGCGGTAGCCGATGACGGGGATGTTGAGGGTTTCGAAGCGCTCCAGGGTGGCCCGGATGTCGAGGATCGACTTCACGCCGGCGCTGATCACGGTGACCGGGGTGGCGGCCAGGGTGGTCAGGTCGGCGGACTCGTCGAAGCTCTCGGAGGCGCCGAAGTGGACGCCGCCGAGGCCGCCGGTGGAGAAGACCCGGACGCCGGCCCGGTGGGCGAGGAAGGCGGTCGCGGCGACGGTGGTGCCGCCGTGCCGGCCGAGCGCCGCCACCACCGGGAGGTCGCGCAGGCTCGCCTTGTCGAGGCCGTCGGCCGCCGACAGCTCCTCGATCTGCGCCGTGGACAGGCCGACCGTCGGCACGCCCGCGTGGACGCCGATGGTGGCCGGGACGACACCGGCGGCGCGCAGCCGCTCCTCCGCCTCCAGCGCGACCTCCAGGTTGCGCGGCCGGGGCAGCCCGTGGGTGAAGATCGTCGACTCCAGGGCGACGACGGGGGCGCCGGCGGCGACGGCCTCGGCGACTTCCTGGGAGATGCGGATGGGCAGTCCGGTCATGGCGTGTGCTCCCTGTGAGGCTGCCACCACGGTGTGGCAGCGGTGAACTCAGCCTAGGGAGCGATCACATCGGGAACCAGGATGAATACCGGCCCTTCTCATAGGCTTCGGACTATGAGTCGCGTTTCGAGTCTCACCCTGCGCCAGCTGGAGGTCTTCCTCACGGTGGCCGACACCCTGCACTTCGGCCGGGCGGCCGAGCGCCTGCACATCTCCCAGCCGACGGTCAGCCAGGAGGTCGCCCGGCTGGAGCGCGCCGTCGGGGTGGAGCTGTTCGACCGCAGCCGCCGGTCCGTCCGGCTGACCTCCGCCGGGGAGGTGATGGCCGCCGAGTCCGCCCGACTGCTGGACCAGGCCGGCACCCTGCTCGCCCGGGTCCGGCTGCACGAGGAGGCCAGGCTCGGCACGGCGCGGATCGTCGCCTCCCCGACGGTGGTCAACCGGCTGCTGCCGGCCGTGGTGAGCCGGGCCGAGCGCGAACTGCCGGAACTCGTCCTGGCCGAACTCTCGGTCGACACCGGCCGGGTGTCCGCCACCCTGGCGGGCGAACTCGCCGACCTCGGCCTCGGCCGGTTCCTCGACGACGTCCCCGGCTACCGGCGCGAGCGGATCGCCGACGAGCCGGTGCGCGTCGCCCTCAGCCGGGACCATCCGCTGGCCGGGCGGGACGCCGTCCGGCTGGACGAGCTCGGCGACCTGCCGCTGCTGCTGTGGCCGCGCGAACAGAGCCCGCGCTACTACGACCATGTGCTGGGGCTGTGCGCGGAACGCGGGGTGGAGCCACCGGTCCTGGTCGGCCCGGCCCGGATCGTCGGCTCCCGGCTCTACCTGCTGTCGCAGAGCCGCGCCTTCTCCCTCGTCCCCGCCTCGATGACCGGCCACCTCACCGAGGACGTGGTCACGGTGCGGCTGGCCGGCCGGGCCACGCTCCCACTGGAACTCCAGTGGCGCCTGGACGACCGCCGCCCCGGGCTCGCCGCCCTGCGCGAGCTGGTCCGGGAGGAGGCGGCCGCCCTGGAGACTTGCTGAGCGCTCCGGCCGAGTGGTGGTCAGAACCGGAGCGACCAGCTGTTGACCGTACCGGGGAAGTAGCCGCCGACGTCGGTCACCCGCAGCCGCCGGACCCCGGCCGCGGTGTGCGCGGAGGCGTCCACGCACGAGCGGAACTCGTCCGGTCCTTGGGCGTCGCGGCGTAGAGCCGGCGGGCCCGCGAGCCGGGCCGGTTACACCCCGGCCGCGGCCTTCGGCCGGTAGGTGCAGACGTTCACGCCGGTGCCGCTGACGACCGTGGAGACCAGGTCGAAGGTGCGGAGGTGGCCGTCGGCCGGGAAGATCGTCTTGCCGCCGCCGACGGTCACCGGCAGGACCATGAGCCGGAGTTCGTCCACCAGGCCCTCGGTGAGCAGCACCCGGGTGAGGGACGCGCTCCCCATGACCACCAGGTCGCGGCCCTCGGCCTCGCGCAGCTGCTTGATCCGGTCCAGCGCCTGGTCGCCGGGGATGCGCGTGGTGTTGTTCCACGTCAGCTCGGACTCGTCGAGGGTGCTGGTCACGACGTACTTGGCTATGGCGTTCATGTGGTCGGCGAACGGGTCGCCGGCCCGGTCCGGCCAGGCCGCGGCCATGGTCTGCCAGGTGCGGCGCCCGAACAGCAGGGCGTCGGTGGTGGACTGCCACTCGGCCAGGGCGCCGCCCATCACCTCCGGGTCGAAGAACGGGTGGGTCCAGCCGCCATGGGCGAAGCCGCCGTCGGTGTCCTCGTCCGGCTGTCCGGGTGCCTGGACGACGCCGTCCAGGCTGATGAACTCGCCGATCGCAATGCGCATGGGATTTCTCGTTTCCTGGTGTGCTGGGCCGCTGTTGTCCGCGGCTGGGGCAAAACTATTCCGGGTGCGGAGGCCAGGCAAACGCTCGGCCGTTCGAATTCCGCGTCCGGGCAGGTCAATCGGGGGAAATCGTTGCAACGGGCTTGTCGCCGAATGCAATGGGGGCGGTCGGCGAGGAACTCCACTTCGGCCGGACGGCCGAGCGCCTGCACCTCTCGGTGACCCGGGTCGGCCAGGCCGTCAAGAAGCAGGAGCGTGTCCCGGCAGGACTGCCCGGAGTCCTGCCGCGCGGGCACATCCGGTTGCATTCACCGGCATTTCCATTGCAACGGTTGCGCAGCCGCTCACCTGGGGAAAGGGCGGAATGCGCCGCCGAATCGTTTGACTCGAATACCGGTGCACCATAGTTTTCGTGCCCGGCGGGTATTCCGGCCGGCGCCGTTGCGCAGCCTCGCGTCGAGAGCCGTGGACCCGCAATCGTTTCGGGGCCGCGGCGGTGTTCCGGCCGGAATCCGTACGTCCCGACGCCTGAATTCCGGAGCCCCCGAGCCCGGACACCCGAATGAGAGGCGCTCCTTTGCCCGTTCAGCCCGTACTCGACTCCACGATGTTCCACCGGGAGCACGGCGCCGGTGCGCCGCTGGTCTTCCTGCACGGCAACCCCACCTCCTCCCACCTGTGGCGAGACGTCCTGCCCGCCGTCGGCGGACCGGGCCGGCTGCTGGCCCCGGACCTGATCGGCATGGGCGAGTCCGGCAAGCCCGACATCGACTACACCTTCGCCGACCAGGCCCGCTACCTGGACGCGTGGTTCGACGTGCTCGGCCTCGACGAGGTGGTGCTGATCGGTCACGACTGGGGCGGCGCGCTCGCCTTCGACTGGGCCGCCCGCCACCCCGGCCGGGTGCGCGGCATCGCGTTCACCGAGACCATCGTCAAGCCGATGACCTGGGAGGAGTTCCCCGAGGGCGGCCGGCCGCTGTTCGAGGCGATCAAGACGCCGGGCGTCGGCGAGGCCATGATCCTCGACGAGAACGCCTTCATCGAGCAGGCGCTCCCCGGCACCGTCGCCACCCCGATCGACCCGGCGGACCTGGACGTCTACCGGCGGCCCTACCCGACCGGGCAGAGCCGCCGCCCGCTGCTGCAGTGGCCCCGGTCGATGCCGCTCGGCGGCGAACCCGCCGACGTCGTGGCCCGGATCGAGGCGTACGACGCGTGGCTGGCGAGCAGCACGGACGTTCCCAAGCTGCTCCTCACCTTCGCCCCCGGCCCCGGCGTCATGATGGGCCCCGCGATCGTGGACTGGTGCGCGCGCAGCATCGCCGCGCTGGAGATCGAGCACAGCGACGCGGTCGCCGGGCACCACACCCCGGAGGACCAGCCGCTCGCGATCGCCGCCGCCGTCGCCGGCTGGGCCGACCGCCACAAGCTCCGCTGACCCGTCCACCGGGGCCCTGACCCTCGGGCGGGTCTGCTCCACCGGTGTGCTGGACCTGTCCTACCAGCCGGCCCCAACCCGATGGCCCGTCGCTCCCGGAGGAGCGACGGGCCATCGTGTCGGGACGAGGAGAAGAGCTCGCCCAGCAGCTCGGGCCCGAGGGCGATGGCGGCGGGGCGGTAGGCCGACCTCGCGCATCGGGACGGTGTTGGCGGTGCTGTCCGGGCCGGTGCCGTACCGGTGGTCGGGTGCGCCGTCGGTGGTCTTCAGCGCGTCCTTCGACTCGTTGTTTCTGACATCGAAAACGCTACGTTGTGTTCGCCATTTTGGCAACAGACTTGTTGCATACCTTGGATATCTCCGCAGGTCAACGCCTTCAAATCGTTGCACTGTCATGCCGTTCAATGCAATGACTGTCGCTCGGCTCGTTGCATTGACCTGGGCTGGAACGCTAGGTTGGCGGCATCGGGGAAGCGAGGGGAGAATCCGGTGCCGGGAGGCAGACTCACTCAGCAGGAACGTCGGCGGATCGCGCTGGGGCTGGCCGAAGGGCTCTCCTACGCGGAGATCGCCAGGCGCCTGGACCGCCCCACCTCGACGATCACCCGCGAGGTGATGCGCAACGGCGGCCCGAACGCGTACCGCGCCACCCTGGCCCACCGCGCCACCGAACGCCGCGCTCGGCGCCGGAGTACGGCCGCGCTCCGGGCCCCGACGGCGACCCCGCAGACCCACGGCCGCGACGTCGAGGCGGTGCGCGACTATCAGGAGCTGCTCGTCGCCGCCCTCGTCCGCGGGGGTCTGCCCAACATGTCGGCCCGGGTACTGACCTGCCTCCTCGTCAGCGACGGCGGCAGCCTCACCGCCGCCGAACTCGTCCAGCGCCTACGCGTCAGCCCGGCGTCCGTCTTCAAGGCGGTCGAGCACCTCGACGGGCAGGGCGTGGTTCGCCGGGAGCGCGACGAACGCCGCGAGCGGTACGTCGCCGACGTCGACGCCTGGTACGAGTCGATGCTGGCCGGCGCCCGCGACTCCGCCCGGTTCGCCGAGACAGCGCGGCAGGGCGTCGGTATCCTCGGCCCCGACTCCTCGGCCGCCACCCGCCTGCGGGAGATCGCCGGCTTCGCCGACTTCGTCTCCGCCAGCCTCACCCGCGCCGCGGAGCAGGCCCGCGCGATCGTCCGCCCGGACCACCGGGCGACCGTGCCGGCCGGCCTGGCGGTCACGGTCACCGATGGCCGCCGTGAGCGGCGGACCGGCGAACGACCGGATGCCGTTCGAGGAGCCATTGGACGCTCGGACCGGTGACGCCGGGGCGGGCGGGCGCCCCGCACGTTCCGTTCACGCGGGCGCGGACGGGGCGCGGACAGGGCGCGCGGGGCGCACGGAAAGGTGGCTGGCATCGGCCACCCGGCCCCCGGCCGGAACCGGTCGGGTGAGTCGCCGGTTGCACTCGCGTGAACCACCTCCGCCGCGCACTTCGCGGTACCGCACGCCTCGTCACCCGGCTCCGCACCGCCGTCGAGCAGCTCGACACCCGCGCCGACGCGGCCCTGCGGGCCCGGCTGCGCCCGCTCGTCAGCCGGGCGGCGAACCTGGTGCGACGGATGGCCGCGGCCAACTGCGGCGACGCGCTCACCCGCCACCTCCCCTGCCGTGCCCACGACCGCGGACGCGAACGCGACCGCGCGCACACCCGGGACCGCTCCGCGCTCGAGGACTGACGCACCGCCGGGGCCGGTCGGTCGAGCGGCTCAGGAACGGCTCAGGGACGGGTCAGGCGCGGTTCAGGCGCGGCAGAGCCCGGTGGTCCAGTCGACGGTCGCCGTCGCCTGCGAGTACTTCCACTCCGGCGCGAGCAGCTCGCGGTCGAGCTGGGCGGCGGCGTTGCCGTCCTCGACGATGTGGCCGAAGTCCTGCAGCCAGGCCGGGTAGAGGTTCTTCGAGCCGATGTAGAAGGCGGAGTCGTCCACCGCGACCAGCTTGTGGTGCAGCGCGTACGGGTGGCCGTCGGCCCAGGTGGCGGTGGGTGCGGCGCGGAAGGTGGCGAGCTGCAGGTTGCCGCACATCGCGGCGGCGGCCTTCCCCTTGTCGCCGGCGAGCGCGGTCAGCCGGGCCTTGAGCACGTCGCTGATCTCGGCGAGGGACTTGATCTGCGAGTAGCCGCCGCTGCCGACCGCGCCCCGGTTGGCCGGGTCGCTGACCACGATCCGCACCTTGACCCCGTCGGCGAGCTTGGCCGCGAGGGTGTCGTAGAGGCGGGAGTCGTAGCGGGCCAGCGGCGGGCAGGTGGCGTTGAGGTCCTGCTGCGAGATCTCGATGTGCTTGCGCGCACTGCCGACGAGGGCGCGCAGGGCGTTCTCCTCGGGGTTGACCGTCTCGTAGTCGCGGTCGGCGTTGGTGTTGTCGTGCAGGGTGAGCATGCCGCACTTGGCGTCCGCCGCGCCCGCCACCGGCCCGGGCCGGTACGCGGACGCGGGGTCGACGTCCTTGACGCCGACGCCGAGGCCGCCGACGGCGATCACCGGGATGCCGCCGGTGGCGACGGCCGGCGGGTTGAGCTCGCGCTCGATCGACGGTCGGCACCCGCCGCCGTCCGAGGAGGCGAACCACGCGTTGTCGAACAGCCCGGTGCGCCCGCAGGTCCACTCCCAGAGGGTGTCCAGGTAGCGGGCGGCGGAGGTCGCGGCGGGGCCGTTCAGCGCGAGGTCGACGTCCGACACCGGATGGGTGGTGTCGAGGTAGTCGTTCTTCCAGCCGTTGACTCCGCCGGAGATGACGGTGCGTCCGTCGACGACCAGGATCTTGGAGTGGTTCCAGGAGAAGGCGGTGCGCGAGGCCGTCATCGAGGCGATGTTCAGGCTGACCGAGGCGGCGGCCGGGCCGAGCCTGGCGGCCAGTTCGTCCCGGTAGCGGGAGGGCAGCACATTGGCGTGGTAGACCGGCGCGGCGCCGACCAGGATCCGTACGACGGGGCGGTGGCCGGCCGCGACGGCGGCCTTCAGGCCGGCCACGAGGGCGTCCTCGAAGCCGCCGTCGGGGAACGGCGCGAGGGTGGAGATGTCGACGGTGCGGGTCGCGGCGGCGACGTCGGCGGTCATTTTCGCCAGCAGCGCGCGGGTGCCGGGCCGGTCGGCGCAGGCGGGGTCGCCCCAGCAGCCGGGCGTCTGGAGCAGCCAGTCGGCCGGGTCGGCGGCGTTCCCGGCGCCGGGCAGGCTGTTGCCCTCGGTGCGCTGCCACACGGTGCCCTCCAGTCCGGGGGACACCTCCCGCAGGACACGCTCGACGGCGTCGAGGTGGGTGGCGCCCGAGGCGGCCGGTGCCCCGGCGGCCGCGTGGGCGGGCGCGGTGGGGACGGCGGCGAGCAGGGTGGTGGTCGCGGCGGCGGCGAGGGCGGTGCGCAGCGCGCGACCGGAGCGGCGGGAGCCGGGTCGGGACACGTGATGTTCCTTCAGAGCATGGCGGGCGCTTCGTGGTTCACCCGCCGGACGCCGCAAGATTACCCAGAAGTAACATCGAGTCCAATCCGCCCATGCCAATGAGCCACCGGCCGGAATCGCACCCGCCGTTCGGCCCCCGCCACCCGGCCCCCGCCGTCCGTCGGGCCCATGGCCGTCGGGCCCCTCGCCATCGGCCCCTCGCCGTCGGGCCCCTCGCCGCCGGGCCGCCCATGGTGCAACCCCTCCAAGATCCGCTCGCCATCGTTGTCCCCGGACGCCGCCCGCATCCGTACCCCGGCCGCCGCAGACTGGCAGCACGCGGCGGCCCCACCGGACGCCGCACCTCGTTCCCGCCGACCCCGGCCGACCCCCAGGACGTACCGCCATGACCCCGCGCGTTCTCACCCCCCGCAACCGGGGCTTCCTCTTCCTCGACGCCCACCCGGCGGGCTGCCGGCAGCTGGTGACCGACATGTGGGGGGCCTGCCCCGCCCCGGCCCGGCTGCCCGACGGCGACGGGCCGGTCGCCCTGGTCATCGGCTCCTCGGCCGGCTACGGCCTCGCCGCCACCGTCGCCGGGCTCAAGCGGGCCGGTGTCCGCGGGATCGCGGTGTCCTTCGAGAAGGCCCCGACCGGGCGGCGCACCGCCACCGCGGGCTGGTACCGCACCGCCGCCACCGCCGAACTCGCCCGCGCGGCCGGACGGGACCTGGTGTTCCTGAACGGCGACGCCTTCTCCGACCCGATGAAGGACCAGGTCGCCGAGCTGCTCCAGGAGCGCTTCGGCGGCCGGCTGGACCACCTGGTCTACTCGGTGGCCGCACCCCGCCGCACCGACCCCGACACCGGCACCACCTACGCCTCCGTCCTCAAGCCCATCGGCCGGACGGCCAGCACCAGGACGCTGGTCTTCGACGACGAGGGCGCCCCCGAGGTCCGCGAGGTCGAGACCGCCCCGGCCGAGGGCGACGACATCGAGCAGACGGTGGCCGTGATGGGCGGCGCGGACTGGGCGCGCTGGATCGACCACCTGGCCGGACGGGGCCTGCTCGCCGAGGGCTTCACCACCGCCGCGCTCTCCTACATCGGCTCCCCGCTGACCGAGGCGATCTACCGCAAGGGCACCATCGGCGCGGCCAAGGCCCAGTTGGAGGCCACCGCCCGGACCCTGGACGAGCGCCTCGGCCGGGAGCTGGGCGGGCGGGCCGTGACCTCCGTCAACGGCGCCGCCGTCACCCAGTCCTCCACCGCCGTCCCCGGTATCGCCCTCTACACCGGCCTGCTGCGCGGCGTCCTCGGCGAGGGCATGGTCCCGCCGGTCCACCAGCTCGCCGCCCTGTGGGACCAGCTCACCGGCGCCGCCCCGCTCGCCCTCGACGAGGAGGGCCGGGTCCGTCTGGACGGCTGGGAACTCGCCGACGCCGTCCAGGCCGCCGTGGCCGAACGCTGGCGGGCCGCCACCACGGACACCGTCGCCGGGCTCGCCGACCTCGACTGGTTCCGCGCCGAGGTCCAGCGCCTCTACGGCTTCGGCGTGCCGGGCGTCGACTACACCGCTCCGGTCGCCACCGACGTCCCCTGGCCGGACGCCGCAGGCTGACCGTCCGCACGGGTCGGCCGCCCGGCCCCGGCCCCGGCCCCGGGTCACGGGTCACGGGACGGGCAAGCAAGCAGGCAGCCGGGCGGCGAGCCGCCACACGAGAGTGCGGAAGCCGCCGGGAGGCCGGGTGCGGGCCGCCGCCGGGGGGCGGCGGGCCGCACCCGGGCGGCCCTACAGACCCCGCGTCAGATGGGTGGTCAGCAGCCGGGTGAAGCGCGCCGGGTCGGGCAGGTCCCCGCCCTCGGCGAGCAGCGCGCCGCCGTACACCAGCTCGGCGATCTCGGTCAGCGCCGGGTTCCCCGGGTCGGCCGCATGCGAGGTGCGCAGGGCGGTGATCAGCGGGTGACCGGGGTTGAGCTCCAGAATGCGGCGGACCGGGGGCATCTCCTGTCCGGTCGCCCGGAACATCTTCTCCAGGGTCGGGGAGATGTCGTCGGCGTCACCGACGATGCAGGCCGCGGAGGTGGTCAGCCGCGAGGACAGCCGGACCTGCTTCACCTGCTCGGACAGCGCCGAGGTCAGCCAGGGCAGCAGTTCGGCGAAGTCCTGCTCGCGCCGCGTCCGCTCGGCCTCGGCCTCCTGGTCCTCGCCGGCCGTCTCGTCCAGGTCCACCTGGCCCTTGGCGATGGACTGGAAGCGGTGGCCGTCGAAGGCGGGGATCCGGTCGGCCCAGATCTCGTCGATCGGGTCGCTGAGGACCAGCACCTCGTAGCCCTTGGCGGTGAACGCCTCCATGTGCGGGGAGTTCTCCACCGTGGCCCGGGTCTCGCCGGTCAGGTAGTAGATGGCGTCCTGGCCCTCCTTCATCCGCTCCACGTACTCGCGCAGCGTGGTGGGCCGCTCGGTGTCGTGGGTGGAGGGGAGCGACAGCAGCTCCAGCAGGGCCTGGGAGTTGTCGGGGTCCTCGACGAGGCCCTCCTTCAACGCCCGGCCGAACTGGTCCCACAGCTTGGCGTAGCGCTCGGCGTCGTTGGCCTGCACGGCCTTGAGCGCGCCGAGGACCTTCTTGACCAGGCGCCGCCGGACGGCCTGGATCTGGCGGTCGTGCTGCAGGATCTCCCGCGAGATGTTCAGCGACAGGTCGTGGGCGTCCACCACTCCCTTGACGAAGCGCAGGTAGTTCGGCATCAGCGCTTCGCAGTCGTCCATGATGAACACCCGCTTGACGTACAGCTGCACGCCGCGCTTGGTCTCGCGCGAGAACAGGTCGAACGGCGCCTGCGCGGGGACGAAGAGCAGCGCCTCGTACTCGAAGGTGCCCTCGGCGCGCATGTGGATGGTCTCGGCGGGGGCGAGCCAGTCGTGGCTGATCTGCTGGTAGAACTCGGTGTACTCGGCCTCGGTGACCTCGCTGCGCGGCCGGGCCCAGAGCGCCTTCATCGAGTTGAGCGTCTCGACGGCGGGCTCGGCGGCGGGCTCCTCGTCGGTACCGGTACTCGCGGTGCTCCCGCTGTTCTCGCTGCTACCGGTGCTCCCGCTGTTCTCGGCGGCCATCCGGATCGGCCAGCGGATGAAGTCCGAGTACTGCTTGACGATCTGGCGGATCTTCCACCCGGCCAGGTAGTCGGCCAGGCCGTCCTCGCCGTCCACCGGCTTGAGGTGCAGGGTGACCGAGGTGCCCACCGGCAGGCCGTCGACGGCCTCGAGCTCGTAGGTGCCCTCGCCGTCGGACTCCCAGCGGGTACCGGCGTCGGTACCGGCCCGCCGGGTACGCAGGGTGACCTTGTCGGCGACCATGAACGCCGAGTAGAAGCCGACGCCGAACTGTCCGATCAGGCTCTGCGCGGCGGCGGCGTCCTGGGACTCCTTGATCTTCTCCAGCAGGCCGGCGGTCCCGGACTTGGCGATGGTGCCGATCAGGTCGACCAGCTCGTCCCGGCTCATGCCGATCCCGTTGTCACGGACGGTCAGCGTGCGGGCGTCGCGGTCGACCTCCAGGGTGATGTGCAGGTCCGAGGTGTCGGCCCCGACGGTGGAGCCGGTCAGCGACTCCAGCCGCAGCTTGTCCAACGCGTCGGAGGCGTTCGAGATCAGCTCGCGCAGGAAGATGTCCTTGTTCGAGTAGATCGAGTGGATCACCAGCCGGAGCAACTGCCTGGTCTCGGCCTGGAATTCCAGCGTCTCGACACTACTGGCCACTCTGGGGCCCCTTTCAGCACTACAGCATGACGGTGTTGATGGTGATGACGGACGGACACGGTGCGGCTCCGCACGGAGACCTACCGGCCAACGGAAATCGTAGGCCCTCCCCCCGGCGTGCCGGAGCCCAGCTCGGGCGGCGGCGGACCGTACCGTCGGCGCATGTCCCCCGGCCTGCTCGCGGCCCTGGCCGCCGCCCTGCTCACCGGCTCCGCCACCGTGCTCCAGGCGGTCGGGGCCCGTCGCGCCTCGGCCGGGCTGCCGCCGGGCGGGGCGGCGGCGCTCGCCGGGGCGTTCCGGCAGTGGCCGTTCCTGCTGGGCGTCGGGATGGACATACTCGGCTTCGGCGCCGAACTCCTCGCCCTGGACCGGCTCCCGCTGTACGAGGTCGAGGCGGTACTGGCCTCCGCCCTCGCCGTGACCGCCGTCGGCGCCGCCCAGGTGCTGAACGTGCGGCTGCGGCGCAGTGAGTGGGCCGGGGTGGCGGCGGTCTGCGCGGGACTGTGCGTGCTCGCGGTGAGCGCCGGGCGGGACGGCCCCGGCCGGGGCGGCACGGCGCTGCGGCTCGGTGTGCTGCTCGCCTCGCTGCTGCTGATCGGCGCGGGCTGGGCGGTGGTCCGCCTCACCGACCACCGCCGGGCCCCGTTGCTGGGCCTGCTGGCCGGCCTCCAGTTCGGCGTGGTCGGCGTCGCCGTCCGGGTCCTGCCCGATCCCCGGCTGCCGGACCTGCTCGCCGAACCCTCCGCCTATGCGATCGCCCTGGCCGGCCTCGGCGGTTTCGCCGCCCTCACCTGGGCCATGCAGACCGGGTCGGTCACAGCCGCGACGGCCGCCATGGTGCTCGGCGAGACGCTGGGACCCGCCGTCGTCGGCGTCCTCCTCCTCGGCGACCGCACCCGTCACGACCTCACCCCGCTGGCCGTCCTGGGCTTCGGCGCCGCCGTCCTCGGCGCCCTGACCCTGGCCCGCTTCGGCGACGCCGAACAGCCCGCCGTCGCCCGTCCGGCGGGCTGAGAACGGCGGGCCGGGGACCGTGGGCCGACGACGGTGGGCCGACGGCGGCAGGCCGGGAACGGCGCGCGACCGACACCTAGGCGCCGCCCACCCAGCGGCGGCGCGGGGCGGGTTCCCGGTCTGCCCCACCGTGCCCTTTCGGGCCGCCCCGCGCCCCGGGCTGAACCCGCGAAGATCCCCGGAACGTTTCTTCAGTGTCCGTTCAGGCCACCCGAAGGAGCACCCACCGCCATGGGAAAGCGTCGCAAGCCCAGCCCGCCGAGCCGGGCCCGCCTGGCGGTCATCACCACGGCCGTGGCCGGCGGGGCGGTGCTCGCCTCCGGCACGGCCCACGCCGAGCCCGCTCCCACCCTCGCCTCCGTCAAGGAGCAGGTGGACCGGCTGAACGAGGAGGCCGAGCAGGCGATCGAGCGCTTCAACGGCTTCCAGGAGAAGCAGCAGAAGCTCCAGGGCGAGGCCAACCGGATCCAGGAGAAGGTCGCCCGCGGCCAGGAAGCCATGAACGAACTGCGCACCCAGCTCGGTGTGGTGGGCGCCGAGCAGTACCGCAACAACGGCATCGACCCGGGCATCCAGCTGATGCTCGACTCCGATCCGGCCACCTACCTGGGACGCGCCTCGGTGCAGGACCAGGTCGCCGGCTCCTGGACGAACCTGCTCAGGCGGGCCCAGGACGAACAGCGCAAGCTCGACCAGGAGCGGGCCGAGGCCGCCGCGACCCTCGCCGACCTCGACGCCGTCGGTGCCTCGCTCAACGCCCAGAAGAACCAGGTCCAGGGCAAGCTCGCCGAGTCCGAGGCCCTGCTCAACAAGCTGAGCGCCGAGGAGCGCGCCAAGATCAACGCCCAGGAGGCCGCCGAGAAGGCCAAGGCCGCCGCCCAGCAGGCCGCTGCCGCCGAGCGTGCCAAGGCCGCCGACAAGGAGGCCGCGGACAAGGCGGCTGCGGACAAGGCCAAGGCCGCCGCGAAGGAGAACGCCGGCAAGGGCGGCGCCACCGCCCCGCCGGCCCCCGCCACCAACGCCCCGACGCCAGCCGCGAACACCCCGGCGCCGCCCGTCACGAACACTCCACCGCCGCCGGCCGCGAACACCCCGGCGCCGCCCGCCGCCGGTGGACGCGCCGCCGCCATCGTGCAGTTCGCCTACGCCCAGCTCGGCAAGCCCTACGGCTGGAGCAAGACCGGCCCCAGCAGCTTCGACTGTTCCGGCCTCACCGGCGCCGCCTACCGCGCGGCCGACGTCAGCCTCCCCCGGACGTCCCAGGAGCAGTGGAAGGTCGGCACCCGAATCGGCCGCGGCGACCTCCAGCCCGGTGACCTGGTCTTCTTCTACCCCGACCTGCATCACGTGGGCGTCTACATCGGCGACGGCAAGATGATCCACGCTCCCCGGACGGGCAAGAACATCGAGGTCCTCGCGATCGGCGTCATGCCCTACATGGGCGCCGTCCGGCCGTAGTGAAGCGCCGGGAGGCCGCCACGGCGCCGTGGCGGCCTCCTGGCCTCGCCCTGCCTCGCTGAGCTCCGGGCCCGGCCGCGCGCCGGGGTCAGACGGTGACGCGGACGGTGGAGACGGCCAGGTCCGCGTCACCGAGGTCGACGCTCCCGGTCCCCCCGGCCCCGGTGGAGCCGCCGGAGCCGGTGGCGGACCAGTGGCCGCCGCTGCGCCGTCCGGTGAAGCGGATCTCGTACGTCCCGGGGCCCAGGTCGGGCCAGGTCACGGTGGAGCGGGAGACGGCGCCGGCAGTGGCGGAGAAGTGCCGGTCCTGGTCGCTCCGGTGCTCCAGGCGCTCGCCGCCGTCCGGCGCGGCGGCGACCTCGTAGAGGGCGGCGCGGCCGGTGATCGCGGCGGTGTCGGCCTGGTAGCAGAAGCCCCAGTAGTACTCGGCCCGGACGAGGGCCTCGGCCAGGATTCCCCTGGTGGCCCGGCCGTTGTCGTCGAACTCCGCCGCACCGGCCTCGACGTGGGAGCGGGCCCGTGACCAGCCGCCGCCACCGTAGCCCTCCACCGTGGCGCCGACGACCCAGGCGCCGGTGCCGGTCACCGACGGCTCGGCGGGCGGGGCCGGGCGCGGGGGCGGCACGAAGTCCTCCACGCCCCGGTGGACCATCAGCAGCGCGCTCCGCCGGTCCCCCTCCGGGCCGTCGGTGAGGGCGAGGAGGCCCGGGGTGTGCCGGGAGTCGTGCCCCGCGACCGCGACCGGCGCCGTCCAGGCCGCGCCGTCGAAGACGCTGTGGAACAGCCGCGGTCCGCCCCGGCCGGGGAACACAGCGTGCAGGGCGCCGTCGAGCGAGGCCAGCGCGACCTTCGCGGAAACCTCGGCCTCGACCGCGACCGGTGCCGTCCAGGCCGCGCCGTCGAACACCACGTGCACGAGCCGACCGGGCCGTTCCCCGCTGCCGTCCCCGGCGAGGACGTGGATGCCGTCCCCGTGCACGGCGGCGGCCAGGAACGACGCTCCCGCCAGCGCCTCGACGTGCCCCTCCAGCCGCCGCCACCGCCCCGACGCGTCGTCACGCACGCAGTGGACACCACCGCCGAGGTCCGGGACGAAGGCGTGCAGCGCGCCCCGGTACGAGACCAGGGCCACCCCTTCGGCGCCCGGGACGGGAAGCGCGTGGCCCTCCCGCCACCCACGGGCCGTGTCCGCTCCGGCCCCCTGCGGCCGGCCGTACGCGAGTTCCACGAGCTGCGCCGGGGAGTCGGGCTCCTCGGCGTCCCGCACCGTCAGCAGGACGTGGACGGCGCCGTGGTGCACGGCCGCGGCCGGGGTGCCGCTGCTCACCGCGTTCTCGTACCGGACGCGGGTCCTGCCCTCGTAGTGGACCGCCGTGTCGACGACGGCGTCCGGGGCCCAGGTGACCGCCTCCGCCACCGCCGCCTCGGCGGCCGCGATCCCGCCGTCCAGGTCGGCCCTCCGGGCGGCCACCCCGTCCTTCAACGCGTCCAGTTCCGCCGTCCGCCGCCGGGCCTCGGCCGGGACGAGCCCCGTCCACCGCACGTCGAGGACGTCGTGCTCGCCCTTGCCGTACGGCTCGCCCCGGTGCAGGCACAGCAGTTCGTCGTCGAGCGCCACCAGGACCGGCTCGGCCGCGCTCCGGTGGCCGGGGAACCGCGAGTCCGCGCCCCAGCCGCCCTCCGTGCTGTACACCGACCGCCACAGGTTCCGGTCGTCCACAGTCTGATCAGCCATCCGCCGTGCTCCCCGCTCGCTCCACCGGCGCCGCCCCCTGGACGGGCGGGCCTCCCTGCCCCGGAACGTAGCCCGCCGCCCACCCCCGCGCAGCCAGTGGCCCGAACCGGCCGGACCACGGCCGGGGAACGGCTCGAAGGCGCGGCCTCCGGGGAGCGCCCGGACGCCGACACGCCCTACCGCACGACGCGGTAGCGGAGGTGGAGGACCCGGGAGGTGAGGGTGCGGGCCTCCAGGAGTTCGAGGTCCTCCCGGCGCTCGTGCCGCGGGAAGTACGGGATTCCGCCGCCGACCAGCACCGGGTGCACCCGGGGCCGGTACTCGTCGATCAGGCCCGCCGCGGCCACCGCGGCGGCGAGGGTCGCGCCCCCGATGGCGATCTCCCCCTCCCCCGGCTCGGCCCGCAGCCGGGCGATCTCCTCCGCGACGGTGCCGGTGGCCAGCCGGGCGTTGCCCCGCACCTCCGACAGCGTGGTGGAGAACACCACCTTCGGGAGCGGATTCCAGAGCGCCGTCCACTCCCGCTCGACCTCGTCGAGCGACTGGTCCTGCTCGGCGGTCTCCCAGTACAGCATCGTCTCGTACAGCCGCCGCCCCATCAGATGGACGCCCACCCCCCGGAGCTCGTCGAGCGCGAGCCGGAACACCTCCTCGTCCGGATCCGACCAGTCGAAACCGCCGTCGGGCCCGACGATGTAGCCGTCGAGCGAGATGCCCATCGAGTACGTCACCTTGCGCATGCCGGCCCTCCTCCGTGTCACCGGGCTCCGACACTAGGGCCGGCGGACACGGGGCGGGCCGTCATCTCCGGCGGGGTCCCCCGGACGGAGTCACCCCGCCGGAGCGGCGGCTCACTATCGGCTCAGCGGCGGCTCAGCCGATGGTGATCCGGAAGATCTTGTCCGAGCCGTCCGGCTGGTTGCCCTTGTTGTCCGCGTTGGTGGTGGTCAGCCAGAGCTGGTCGGCGCCGGGGACCTTGGTGACGGTGCGCAGGCGGCCGTAGGTGCCGACGTAGTAGGAGGTCGCGGTGCCGACCGACTCGGTGTCGCCGTTGATCGGGATCCGGTACATCCGGGTGCCGCGCAGCGCCGCCAGGTAGACCACGTTGCGCACGATGGCGATGCCGCTCGGGGAGGCGAGGTTGACCGGCCAGCTGGCCTTGGGGTCGGTCAGGCCGGACTTGCCGCAGGTGCCCTCGCAGGTGGGCCAGCCGTAGTTGCCGCCCGGCTTGATCAGGTTGAGCTCGTCGTACTTGGAGTCGCCGAACTCGGCCTCCCAGAGCCGGCCGTTGCGGTCGAAGTCGAGGCCCTGCGGATTGCGGTGGCCGAGGCTGTAGACGTAGTTGTCGAACGGATTGCCGGGCGCGGGCTTGCCCGCGGTGGTCATCCGCAGGATCTTCCCGTTGAGGGAGTTCTTGTCCTGCGCGAGGTCGGGCGTCTGGCCGTCGCCGGTGGTGGCGTAGAGGTAGCCGTCCGGGCCGAAGGCCAGCCGGCCGCCGTTGTGGTAGCGGTTCTTCTTGATGCCCTGGAGCAGAACCGTGTAGCCCCCGAGGGTGCTGCCGTTGTACGTCATGCGGACGATCCGGTTGCCCTCGGCGGCGGTGTGCATGAAGTACACGTAGTGGTTGGTGGACCAGTTCGGGTCGACGGCCACGCCGAGCAGGCCGCCCTCGCCGTCGGTGGTGACGGCGTTGGGCACGGCGCCGATCTCCGTCCTGGTGCCGCTCCTGGCCTGCTTGAAGACCTTGAAGCTGTCCCGCTCGGTGACCAGCGCACTGGCGCCGTCCGGCATCCAGGAGATGCCCCAGGGCACGGACCAGCCGCTGCTGAGGGTGGCCGGCGAGCCGGGGACGCCGCCGTCGGCCGGGCAGGCGGCGGTGGTGAAGGAGACCGGGGCGGAGGCCGGGGAGACGCCGCCGGCGGCGTCCTTGGCGACCACGGTCAGGGCGAACGGCGCGTCGCAGGCCAGGCCGGTGACGGTGGTGGTGGTCGCCGGCGGGGTGCCGGTGACGGTGGCCAGCACGGCGCCGCCGCTGCGGACTTCGTACGCCACCACGCCCTTGTCGTCGGTGGCGGCGCCCCAGCCGAGCTTGGCGGAGGTGGCGGTGACGGCGGAGACGGTGGGAGCACCGGGCGCGCTCGGCGGCGGGTCGTCGCCGGCGCCGGTGGTGCAGTCGACGGCGACGCTCGCCGGGGAGGCGTTGCCGGCCGCGTCCCGGGCGATCACGCTGAGGTTGTAGGTGGTGCCGGGGGTGAGGCCGGTGAGCACCTTGGCGGTGGTGTCGCCGGGCGTCTCGGCGAGCTTGTTGCCGTGCTCGTAGACGTCGTACGCGGTGACGCCGACGTTGTCGGTGGCGGCCGGCCAGCCGAGGGTCAGCCCGTTGGGACCGATGCCGGTGCAGGACGGCTGCCCCGGGCGGCTCGGCGCGGTGGTGTCGGCAGCGGCGGCGCCGACGGTGAGCCGGTCCAGGTTGGGGCCGCCGTTGGCGGTGGTGGCGGTGGCGCGCACGGTGTTGGTCCCGGCCCGCAGCGGCGCGTCGAGCGTCCGGCCGGTCCAGGTGTTCCAGTCCGCCGTGGCCGGGAAGGAGACGCCGGAGGCGACCACGGCGCCGTTGACGGAGATGTCCATCGGCCGGTCGGCGGCGGTGCCGTTGGCGTAGCGGAAGGTCACCGGGGCGGTGCCGGCCGAGGTGGCGGCGACGCCGAACTCGACGTAGGAGCCGGCGACGTTGGTGTAGTCGACGAAGCCCGTGCCGGTGTACCCGGTGTGGTTGGTGGCCACGGCGCCCTGGCCGATGACGGCGTTCTCCGCCTGGTAGTCGGTAGCGGCGGCCCGAGGCTGGGGCTGGGCCTGGGCCGGGGGGACGGCCCCGGTGGCGATGATCAGTGCGGCGGCGACGGTGAGACCCACGCCGCCGGCGGATGTCGGACGCATGCGCTCCTCCAGGAGGTCAGCGGACGGTGATCCGGTCGAGGTTGGGGCCGCCGTCGGCGGTGGTCGAGGTGAACCGGACGGTGTTCGCCCCGGCCCTCAAGGACACCGGCAGGGCGGCGGTCGCCCAGCTGTCCCAGTTCCCGGTCGGGGGGAAGGCCCGCCCGGCGGCGATCCGGGTGCCGTTGACGGCGATGTCCATCGGACGGTCGGCGGCGGTGCCGTTGGCGTACCGCAGCTCCAGCGAGGCCGTCGAGGCAGCCGCCGCCTGGACCGTCCACTCGGCGTAACTCCCCTGCGCGTTCTCCAGGTTGACGAAGCCGGCGCCGCTGTGGCCGGCGTGGTCGGAGTCCACGGTGCCGCGCGGGACCCGCGCCTCGTCCGCCCGGAACACTCCGGAGGGCCCGGCGGCCAACTGGTAGCCGCGCATCGCCCTGGTGAGCAGGTAGCAGTCCTGGAGCGAGCCGGAGGTGTCGCCGAGCGAGCGGTAGATGCCCCACTTGGGCCGCACCCGGTCGGCGAGGAAGGTGTCGACACCGGCCCGCTCGACGTCGAGGACGGTGGCGCCGGCACTGCGCAGGATCCACCGGACCGACCCGGAGGAACCGTCCCCCACCGTGATCCGGAAGTCCACGTCCACCCAGCGGTCGTGCAGCGGGTCCAGGCTGGTGCGCCCCACCAGTACCCCGCTGATGGGAAGTTGGAGTTCGATCGTCTGCGCGCCGGCGACCCGGCGCAGCGACTGGACGACGATCGGCGAGGTGCCGTTGCCGGGCTGCTTCATCTGCATGATGTGGGTGAAGCTGGTGGTGGCCTTGAGCGCGGACGGGATGTACATCGCGTAGGTGGTCCGCCAGGTCTGGCCGGACTTCCACTCCAGGAAGTCGCCGCCCGCCGGGCTGCGCATACCGGTGACCTCCTGCCGCTGCCGGTCGGTGGCGGAGTCCCGGTCCACCATGTGCATGGTCCAGCGGTAGGTGTCGTTCTCGACCCGGATGTGCGGGTGTCCGGCGGGGTGGGAGTCGGCGCGGTCGTCCTCGATCGTCTCGAAGGCGGCGAGCCCGTCGGCGGCGGCCGACGGCGCCCAGCGCTGCTGCCAGCTGGAGACGCTGAGCGCGGCGGCCGAGGCGGCCGGGGCTTTGGTGACGGGAGTGGTGGCGGGGGTAGTGGCGGCGGCGGTTCGGGGAAGTCCGGCGGCGGTGACGGCGGAGAGCGCGGCGCCGAGGACGGTTCGACGGGTGGGCCTGTTCACGTGACTCCTTGCGGTCGGGGGGAGAGCGCCGGAGGACAGCGGAAGGAGGAGGCGGCGAGTTGGGGGGTCCCTGCGACGAACGGGCCATCAGGGCAGGTGACGTACAGAATCCCGGCGTGAGGGTGCACGGTCAAGGTATTTGGTTAGGAAACTTTCCCAATTATTGCCACCGGCGTCGCGCCGGGCCACCCGGGGGCTTCGAACGAGGGACCGAGTGGTGGACCGGCCGGGGGTCGAACGGGACCGCCGCCGGCCAGGACATCGCGACGCGCCGCGGCCCGGTGGGTACACCCCACCGGGCCGCGGTACATCAGCTCCACTCAGCTCTACTCAGCTCGACTCGGCGCCGGGCGGCGGTCCGTCGGGCCGCCAACCCGCCGGGCCGCCAACCCGTCGAGCCGTCCCGTCAACCCGTCAGGCCGACGCCGACCCCGCGAGCACCCCGTTCACCAGCTCCCGCGCCTCCTCCTGGACCCGGGCGAGGTGCTCGGGCCCCTGGAAGGACTCCGCGTAGATCTTGTACACGTCCTCGGTGCCGGACGGGCGGGCGGCGAACCAGGCGTTCTCGGTGCACACCTTGATGCCGCCGATGGCCGCGCCGTTGCCCGGGGCCTCGGTGAGCACGGCGGTGACCGGCTCGCCCGCGAGGTCGCCGGCCTTGACCTGCTCGGCCGACAGCCGGGAGAGCAGCGCCTTCTGGTCGCGGTCGGCCGGGGCGTCCACCCGGGCGTACGCGGGGGCGCCGAAGCGGTCCGTCAGGTCGCGGTAGTACTGGCTGGGGGTGCGGCCGGTGACGGCGGTGATCTCGGCGGCCAGCAGGGCGAGCAGGATGCCGTCCTTGTCCGTCGTCCACACCCCGCCGTCCCGGCGCAGGAAGGACGCGCCGGCCGACTCCTCGCCGCCGAAGGCGATCGAGCCCTCCAGCAGGCCCTCGACGAACCACTTGAAGCCCACCGGGACCTCGACCAGCGCGCGCCCGAGGTCGGCGGCGACCCGGTCGAGCATCGAGGAGGACACCAGCGTCTTGCCCACGGCGGCGTCGGCCGGCCAGTCGGCGCGGTGGCGGTAGAGGTAGTCGACGGCGACCGCGAGGTAGTGGTTGGGGTTCATCAGGCCGCCGTCCGGGGTGACGATGCCGTGCCGGTCGGCGTCGGCGTCGTTGCCGGTGGCGATGGCGTACTCGTCGCGGCGGGCGATCAGCGAGGCCATCGCGGCGGGCGAGGAGCAGTCCATCCGGATCTTGCCGTCCCAGTCCAGCGTCATGAAGCGCCAGGTCGGGTCGGTGACCGGGTTGACCACGGTCAGGTCGAGGCGGTGGGTCTCGGCGATCCGGCCCCAGTAGGCGACGGAGGCGCCGCCGAGCGGGTCGGCGCCGATCCGCAGGCCGGCCGCGCGGATCGCGTCCAGGTCGAGGACGGAGACGAGGTCCTCGGTGTAGGAGGTGAGGTAGTCGTGGCGGCCGGTGGTCGCCGCGGCCAGGGCGCGCGTGTACGGCACCCGCTTGACGCCGCGCAGGCCCTCGCGGATCAGCGCGTTGGCACGGTCCTGGATCCAGCCGGTGGCCGCCGAGCCGGCCGGGCCGCCGCTCGGCGGGTTGTACTTGAAGCCGCCGTCGCGGGGCGGGTTGTGGGACGGGGTGACGACGATGCCGTCCGCGAGCGACTGCGGGCTGCGGCGGTTGTGGGCGAGGATCGCGTGCGAGACGGCGGGGGTCGGGGTGTAACCGTCGGCGCTGTCCAGCAGGACGGTCACGCCGTTGGCCGCCAGCACCTCGACGGCGGTGGCGCTGGCCGGCTCGGACAGCGCGTGGGTGTCGGCCCCGAGGTACAGCGGGCCGGTGATGCCCTCGGCGGTCCGGTACTCGCAGATCGCCTGGGTGGTGGCGGCGATGTGGTCCTCGTTGAAGGCCGCGTCCAGGGACGAGCCGCGGTGGCCCGAGGTGCCGAACGCGACCCGCTGGCCCGGCTCCTCCGGATCCGGGTGCAGGGTGTAGTAGGCCGTCACCAGCCTCGCCACGTCCACCAGGTCGCCCGGCTGCGCCGGCTGACCGGCCCGTGCGTGTGCCATCGTCTTCTCCCACTGGAATGTCTCGCCGTGCGCCCGGCCCGCGGCCCGGCGCTTCCTTGCCCCGTGCTCACCGATCGTAGCCAGTGCACGACCGGTCGCCGAACCGGGGCGAGGACGCGCCCGTGCCGTTTCCTCGCCGACACCGCACGGGCGCCGCACCGACACCGCACGGGCGCCGTACCGACACGGCACGGGCGCCGCGCCGACACCCGGCGGACGCCTCGCCGAAGGATTACGGACCGGCGGCGGGCCCGGGGCTCAGCCGGGGAGCTGCTGCCGGTGGGGTTCCAGGACGGGGGCGACGACGGTGGCGAGGAACTCCGTGACCGTGTAGGTCGCCAGGCCCTCGACGGCGAACGGGTCGGTGCGGACGAGGGCCTCGACCGCCGCCCGGTCCTCGCCCACGGCGAGGATGATGCCGCCGTCGCGCGGCACCTTGCGCCCGGAGGCCAGGAAGGTGCCGTCCGCGTAGTGGCGGTTCAGCCAGTCCACATGGGCGGGCAGGCGGGCGTCGATCCGGTCGAGCGGCACGGTGTACGTCAGTTCCAGGACAAACATGCGGCCGAGCCTATCCGGAGGGCCTGCCCGCCGGATCGGACGGATCCGGCGGGCAGGACGCGACACAGGGCCGCCGCGGTCCGAGGGTGGGCGAGGATGGATTCGAACCATCACAGCCGAAGCGGGGGCTTTACAGGCCCTTGGGCTCTCCCAGGCCCAGCTCGCCCTCGGTCGTCGGGATCCGTTCCTTGCGGTTCCTTGCGGTTCCTTGATCCCGACAGCTCCACTCTCTCCCGGGGCCCCGGTGCCGGACAACCGGGTTTCCGGCCACCGGTCGCCCACGGCCGAACCGCTTCTGACGCTCGTTCGCCCTGGTCGGGGGCGTGGCAGGCGGGCCCGACGGGTGTCCGGATCCTTACCCCCGCCCCTCGGTGTGGTGTAGACCACCCTCCGCACTCCGGACGAGACCGCACCGCCGGACCGACCGTTACAGCACCGATCCGTTCCCGGCCGGTGCCCGTGGACGTCCGGACTGCGATACAACACTGCTCATATGACGATTGATCGGAGAAATCTGAAATGAGCAAGTCAGCTCTGCCCCGCCGCAGCGTGATCGTCGGTGCGGCGGCCACCGTCGTCGGATGGAACACGGTGGGCCGCTCCTGGGCCGTCGAGGCTCCCGCCCCGGACACCCCCACCACACCCGCGCCCGAGGCCGCCGACACCGACACCGACGCGCTCGCGGCGCTGCCGCGACTGGACGGCACCCTGGTCGCCGACGCCGCCACCCTGGCCCGGTTCGGCGGGGACTTCGGGCACCTGGTGACCGGTACCCCGCGGGCCGTGCTGCGACCGGGCTCCGTACGCGACGTCTCCGCCCTGGTCGCCTTCGCCCGCCGCCACCGCATCCCGGTCGCGATGAACGGCCAGAGCGGCACCGGCGAGGCGGCGGAGCTGGAGTCGCACTCCAACTACGGCCAGGCCGCCGTGCGCGGCGGTGTGGCGATCGACTCCCGGGGGCTGGACCGGATCATCCGGATCACCCCCGGCCGCGCCGTCGTGGAGGCGGGTGTCACCTGGGCGCAGCTGACGGACGCCGCACTCGCCCAGGGCTGGATGCCGCCCTGTCTGACGGACTACCTGCACCTGTCGGTGGGCGGCACGCTGAGCGTCGGCGGCATCGGCGGCGGTGTGCAGCGCCACGGCTTCCAGGTGGACACGGTCGAGTCGGTGGACGTCGTCACCGGCACCGGCGAGCTGGTGACCGCTTCGGCGAGTGCCAACCGCGAGCTGTTCGAGGCCGTGCTCGGCGGCGGCGGGCAGGCGGGGCTCATCGTCCGCGCCACCCTGCGCCTGGTGCGGGCCCGGGAGCGGGCGCTGGTCCTCAACCTGTTCTACGACGACCTGGGCGCCTACCTCGCGGACCAGGAGAAGCTGATGCTGGAGCGGCGGTTCGACCTCCAGGTCGGCGACGTGTCGCGCAACGCGGCCGGGACCGGCTGGCGCTACAAGGTGGAGGGCGTCGTCCACTACGACGGCTCCGCCGCGCCGGACCGGGCGAAGCTGGTGCGCGGCCTGCGCTGCGTCGCGGCCGACACGACCTTCACCGACCAGACGGCGCGCGAGTACGCGTACCGGGTGGACGCCTTCGCCGGGTTCCTGAAGGGAGCGGGGCTCTGGTCGCAGCCCAAGCCCTGGATGAGCCTGTTCCTGCCCGCCTCGACTGCCGAAACGTTCACTCGTGAGGCGCTCGCCCTGCTGACGCCGGAGGACCTGGGCGCCGGCCTGCTGCTCTTCTACCCGTTCCGCACCGATGTGTTCACCCGCCCGATGACGGTCATGCCGGACGAGCCGGTCGGGTTCCACTTCGACCTGCTGTCCTTCCCGTTCCCGGGCGCCGACCACGCCGCCGCGCTGCGGCGCAACCGCCGGCTGTACGACCGGGCGGTGCGGCTGGGTGGCAAGCGGTACCTGATCGGCGCGATCCCGGACGTCACCCGCGCCGACTGGCGCCGCCACTACGGCACCCGGTGGGGGCGCGTGGTGGCGGCCAAGCGCCGCTTCGACCCGGCCGGGATCCTCACCCCGGGGCAGGGCATCCACTCCTGACACCGCGCCCCGCGTGCCCGCCGCGACCGCCGACGCGGTGCCCCGGCGGGCACGCGGGGCGGCCGGTCCGGCCGCCCCCTCCGGCCCTTCCGGCCCGGCCGGACCGGTCCGCCGACCAGGGCCGCGGCACCGCGACCCCGCATCCTCGCAACCCGGCTTTTCCCGCGTCCACTTGGGACGACGGTGCGGGCCGGCCGGTGTACACCCCGCGTTACGGTGGGGCCATGAGCTACCGCCACCCCGACCGCGAGCAGATCCGGATCGAACACGTCCTTTCCGCCCTCGGCAACCCTGTCCGCCTCTCCGCCGTCCGGGTCCTGAACGGCGGCGGCGCGCACAACTGCGGGAGTGTGCTCACCGCGATCGGCATCACCGCGAAGTCGACGATGACCCACCACTGGCGGGTGCTGCGCGACAGCGGCGTCATCCACCAGCTGCCGTCCGGCCGGGAGAACCTCCTCCTCCTGCGCCGCGAGGACCTCGACGCCCGCTACCCCGGCCTCCTCGACGCTGTCCTCTCCGGCGCCCACGACGACGAGCGCCACGGCACCACCACCGGTTGAGGCTCGGCGGCGCGGGGCGCGCTCCCGCGTCGGTGCCCTTAGCTCCCTTGGGCTGCCGTCCCCTCGCCTACCAGGTGTCGCCGGCGGGCTGGCGGGTGGTGGCGTTGATGCGGTTGAAGAAGTTGGTCAGGCTGATCCACAGCACCAGCGAGGCCAGCTGCTTCTCGTCGAAGTGCTCCGCCGCCGCGTTCCACACCTCGTCCGGCACCACGGCCCGGTCCGCGAGCCGCGTCACGTGCTCCGACAGCTCCAGCGCGGCCCGCTCGGCCTCGGTGAAGAACGGCGCCTCCCGCCACGCCGCCACCGCGTGCAGCCGCTCGTCGGTCTCCCCGTTCTTCTTCGCACTCGCGACGCCGCCCACCACGCAGTAGCTGCAGCCGTTGATCTGGCTCGCCCGCAGGTGCACCAGCTCCAGCACGCTCTCCGGCACGCCGCCCTTCTTCGCCGCCTTCACGACCCCGAGGATCGCCGGCATCGCCTCCGGAATCACCACAGCCGGGTTCGCCATCCGCGCGTCGGTCATGACCTGTCCTCTTTCCGTCCGTCCACTTGCTCGGTCACTGCACTGACGCACGCCGACGGAGGAATGTGACAACTACTGCGCGAGGTGGTCGAACTCCCCCGCCTTGACGCCCAGCAGAAGCGCCCGCAGCCGCCCCGGCGTGGTGGTGAGGACGGTGTCGGGCTCGTCGCTCTCCCGGAGCTTGACCGCACCGTCGGGCGCAGCCGCAAGGTAGAGGCAGTTGGCGGTGTCGCCACTGAAGGAGGACTTCTGCCAGTTGTACGCGGTCATGGTTCTTCCCGTCTCAAATACTCTGGGCGACACGGCGGATGAGGTCGCGGGAAGCGCCAGGCCCGAGCGCACTCGCTTCCAAGGGATCCAGCACAGCTCGATACTTGATCAGCTGCGGATCGGTGTCAATGAACGCTGTCCAAGCGCGCGACCTCGGCGCCGAAGTACACGATCGCCGCGCCGGAACTCGGGAAGCTCCCAGTACGGAACGGGATCACCCGCACGTCGATGCGGGGATGCTCGCTCGCGGTCAGCAGGTATTCCAGCTGACCGCGAGCAACCTCCGGGCCGCCGAATTCCATGCGTAGGGCTGTCTCATGGACGACGGCCGCCAACGGAGTCGGGCTCGCGCCGAAATCGAGTTGGAGAGTGCCCGGCCCCGCGGGGAGGCCGGGCACCGGGATCCGCACTCACCCGGCCGGTCGGCGGGTGTTGGCGTTGATGCGGTTGAGGATGTCGGCCAGGCCCGTCCGGAGGACGGGGAAGGCCGTCTGACAACTACTGCGCGAGGTGGTCGAACTTCCCCGCCTTGACGCCCAGTAGAAGCGCCCGCAGCCGCCCCGGCGTGGTGGCAAGGATGGCGTCGGGCTCGTCGCTCTCGCGAATCTTGACGGCACCGTCCGGCATAGCCGCCACCTGGATGCAGTTGGCGGCCTGGGAGCTGTACGTGGACTTCTGCCAGTTGAGGGATGACATCAACCTGCCTCTCAGATGTCTTGGGCGATGCGGGAGATGAAATCGCGCGACTCCGCCCGATTGAGCGCGCTGGACTCCAGCCGGTCCAGCATCAGTCGATACTTCACCAGGTGTGCGTAGGAGTCGAGGAACTCGGAACCATGCTCCGTGTCCAACTGCACGCTGTCGAGCTGGGGAACAGCGGCGGAGAAGTAGACCATGGACTGGCCGGATCCGGAGAACGTACCTGCGCCGAAGGGGATCACGCGAACCGAGATGTTGTCGCGGGTGCTCATCTCCACAAGGTGCCTGTACTGCGCTCGGGCCACCGCAGAGCCACCGAGCCCCATCCGCAGGGCTGCCTCGTGGATGACGGCCGTCAGCGGAATCGACTGCTCGCCGTAGAGAACCGCTTGTCGCTTGATGCGGTGGGAGACGCGATGTTCCACCTCGGGCGGCGACAGGGGCGGGAAGACATCCAGGAAGATCGCACGAGCGTGGTCGACAGTCTGTAGCAGCCCAGGAATGTGAATCACCGTGGCGATCCGCATCGCCGTGCTGTGGTGCTCCAGTTCGGCGAGGTCGAGAGCTCCCGGCGGGAGGATGTCACGATACTCCTCCCACCAGCCGCGAACTCGCCTTCCGGTCATGGCGGCGAGAGCCTCGACCAAGCCCTGGTCTGTGCAGGTGTACGCGCGAGCGAACGCGCGTACCCGATCGGCACTCACCGCGTACCGTCCCGCTTCGATTCGGCTCATGTGAGCCTGGTTCACTCCGACCCGAGCAGCGGCGGCAGTCGAGCTGAGCCCTGCATTCTCACGGAGTTTGCGCAGCTCAAACCCGAGACGCTGCTGCCGCAACGTCGGGGCACCGCTCGATGCCATCCCGACCCCTCTCACCCATCATCCAGAGTCCATGGCAAGTCTTCAGTTGACTACATGGAAGTTATGCCATCGTAGCGCTACCGTATGACATAGGCCAGTCACGCAAAGTGCTGGTCGATAGTTCACCCATGCCTCCAGTCAGGAGACTTCCATGTCCGCTACGCCCTCGCAAAACTCCCTCCCCTCCTTCGACGAGGAGCTGTGCGGGCTCGTACTCGACACCGCGCCCAGGCAGTTCGCCGTGGTCCAGGTGTACGACACCGGCGGCCAGGACGCCGACGGGTGGGTTGCGGCCTGGGGGTTCGCCGACGGCGACGGGGTGGCGCACCTCCTCGTCGTCGAAGGGCGGACGCGAATGACGCTCGCCTCGCCCGAGCGGGCCCTCTGCCTGTTCTCGGGGCGGCCGGGGCTCTCCGCCAGACTCGTCTGGCTCGCACGATCCGGCGCCGCCGCGCTGGGCCGGGCCGAGGCCGCTTGAGCGGGGACCATTCACGGCTCCGGGACGCGAGACCGGCGGAGTACGCCCGACCGGGGTCGCCGCGCGGTGACCCCGGCGGAGTGCCGCAGGCGCGCCGCGAGGGCGCTGATGCTCGGTCCCAGAGGGTGGCCCGGCTCTCCGGGGAGAAGTGCGCGAGGACCTCACGGCTGAGAGCGCCCACCTCAGCCTGTGCCGGTAGACGCCCTGGAGGCCCCCGTCCGCACCGGAGTTGAGGTCGGTCCAGGTGTAGCGGCGGACGGCCAGGTCCACGATCACCGGCACGCGCACGGGTCAGTCGAGGTCGGTCACCGCCAGGGCGTCGGCGATCAGGCGGGTGGCGAAGTCCTGGTCGTCGCCGACGATCCGGTTGATGTGCTCGGCGAGGAGGACGGAGGTGGCCTCCAGGGGGTTCATCTCGGCGCCGGTCCAGTCGCCGTACTGCGCGCGCCACAGGTTGGGGCTCAGGCCGGTGCCGGCGGCGATCAGGAGGCCGGCCATGGTGGGGATGACCTCGGGGCGGAAGGTGTTGGGCATCATCCGCATCGTGGCCACCAGGGTGGGCACGATGTGCTCGACCACCTCCTTGTCGTGCCGTTCGCAGACCGCCCGCAGCCAGTCCATGTACATGTAGATGAGCGTGCACACGCCCTCCAACAGTGCGTCGGCCTCCGCGGGGCCCAGCGAGGCGGCGAACTGGTCGACCATCCGCTGCTGTTCGGGGTCGGTGCCGGTCCGGCCGTCATAGATGGCCTTGAGCCGCGAGTCGATCACCATCAGCGCGGTGCTCACGTCACCGACGGGCGCGTTGGCGGGGTCACAGGGCGATGACACAGGATTCCTCCTCGGACGGACGCAGTGAGTAGCGTCGCATGTTCGTAGGGTGGCGTGTCGAGGAAAAGCGGAATCCGGACCCGTCCGATGTCCGGTCAGCGGACGGTGACCCTGAGGTTGGCGAGCAGGGCGGTGCCGTCGGCGGAGGTGGCGAGGACGCGGCCGGAGCGGTGCCAGTAGGTGACGGCGCCGGCGTGGCGGCGCACCCCGATCCGGTAGCCGGACGCGTTCGGCACCTGCACGGTCAGCTCGGGCGCGGAGCACGGGCCGGTCCCGGCGTACGCGCGCAGTCCGGTGCCGTCGGGGGTCGGCACGGTGAGCGCCCAGTGGTCCCCGTCGACGGCCGGGCCGAGCACCGCCCGTCCGTCCACGGTCAGTTCGGCGGTCGGGAGGCCGGAGGTCCAGCGCAGCACGGTCCGGTCGCCGGAGGCGGTGCCATCGTCGGCGTCCAGCGGTCCGGCGGCCAGCGGCTCGACGGTGAGCAGGCCGCCGGCGGCGAGCGCGACCGGGTCGGGGGTGGCCGCCGGGCTGGTGCGGGCGAGCGAACCCGTGCCGAACCGCAGGTCCGTCAGGGCGTCGTCCACCCGCAGTCGGGCCCGCAGCTCCCAGCCGGGCAGGTCCCAGCGCCACACCTCGGTGAGCGACGAGCGGGCGGCCGACAGGCCGCGGACGAGCGGCGAGCGGGCGGCCGACAGGCTGCGGACCAGTACCGCGCAGCCGCCCGCGGTTCGGGTGATGCCTCCCAGCAGCCTTTCCCCGCCGCCGAGTTCGCGCCAGACGGCGACCGGGCGCGGGGCCGAGGTGTCGAGGACGACGATGCCGCCGTCCGCCGCGGCGATCAGCCGGTGGCCGTCGTAGGAGGGGGCCAACCGCCGGGCCCGCAGGGTGATCCAGGGCCGGACGGTGCGGGTGGCGAGGTCGAGGTGGGCGAGTCCGAGCAGGTCGGGACCGTGGTCGGTCACCAGCAGCGCGCCGCCGCCGTGGTCGGCGAGGACCAGGCGGTCGGTGGGGGTGTCCCAGTGGGCCCGCGTGCGGCCGTCGGGGGCGAGCAGCCGGGCGCCCGCCTGGCCGCAGGCCACCAGCAGGGAGCCGGAGGCGAGCAGCACCGCGTCCAGGACCGGCAGGGTGCCCGGCCGTTCGGCCGCCGTGTACGCGGGGGCGACGCCGACGGGCCGGGGCAGTGGCCTCGGGCGGGGCAGGTCGGCGGCGGTCAACGGGTCGGCGCGGCGCAGCAGTCGGTCGAACAGGCTGTGCTCGGCCGTGCCGCCGGGACCGCCGGACTCGCCGCCGAGGCCGCCGTCGCGGACGGCCGCCCGGGCGGCGGCGGTGGCGAGTTCGCGGTCGGTGGCCGGGTCGGCGGCGGGGAGGCCGGCCAGGGTGGCCGCCAGCACCGAGCGGCCGGTGGTGCCCGGGTGGCCGTCGCTGTCGAGGACGGCGCGGGCGAGCGCGCGGGTGGCGGCCCCGGAGCCCAGGGCCGTGAGATCGGGCAGGGCCAGCAGATAGGGCAGGGCCCGGCCCCGGGTGGGGCCGCCGAGGGCGACCGCGTCCCGCAGGTCGGCGGCGACCGAAGGCCGCAGCGCCTGGTCCGGCCAGGCCGCCTCGACCGCGCCGAGCCGGTCGCCGGCCGCGCGGCAGTGCTCGGCCCAGGCCGCGCGCAGTTCGCGGGCGGCCTGCGGGTCGGTGGCGGCCAGCCGCTCGACGGCGGTGGCGAAGGCGCCCCGGCGGTGGGCGGTCCGCACGGCCCGGGCCCGTTCGCCGGCCCGCCACCACAGGCGGACCACCAGCTCGGCGGCCAGGTCGCGGCCCTCGGCGAGTTCGGCGGCCTGGGTGAGGCGGCCGTGCCGGTCGAGCAGGGCGACGGCCTCGGCGGGCGCCTCCAGCAGGTCGGCGAGGACGAAGGCCGCCTCGTCGAAACGGTCCTGGCGCTCCAGCCGCTCGGCGGCGGACCGGTAGAGCTCGGTGAGGTGCTGGTGCACGGTGCGGCTGGAGAACGCGTTCGTCGCGGCCGGGCCGACGCGGTGCGGGGTGGGGCGCAGTTGCCCGGTGAAACGCTTGGGCAGGGCGACGGAGAACCAGGAGCGCCCGGCCGCGGTGTCGCCGCGCTCCCGGCCGGCGAGCGGCAGGGCGTCGCGCAGGGCGTCGTCCCAGCGGTGCTGTTCGAAGGCGCGGGTGAGCTCGCGCAGGTAGCGGGCGTGGCGCTGGTGGAGGAGGTGGGCGGCGGGGGTGCGCAGGGTGAACCGGGCCAGCAGGTCGCCGAGCCAGGGGCGGCGGCCCCGGCGCGGGGCGGGGGTGCCACCGGCGGCGGGCGCGGTGGGGGCTGTGGTTTCGCCCCCGTCCTGGGCGGCGCGCCGGCCGAAGAGGGCCCCGTAGACGAGGCCCGCGCCGATCGAGGCATAGACGATGCCGCCCGGGTCGACACTCAGGTCCTTGAGTAGCCCGAGGCCGAAGAGCACCACGAACAGCAGGGGCACCACCATCAGCAGGCCGACGACGACCGCCGTGTGGCGGGGGGCGAGGGCGATCGGCCGGGTGGTCTGCCACCAGGCGGCGCCGCTGCCGGTACGCCCGCCGGCCTGCCGGTCGGCCTGCCGCCGGGCTCGGCGGCTGCGGGCGGACCGCGTCTCGGCGGTCAGCCGGCGGGCCCGCTCGGAGCTCGGCCCGATACCCGCCGCCGCCCTCAGGTCCGGCCGGGGGACGACGGGCACCGACTCCTCGACGGGCGGTGCCTCGGGCGCCGGGGCCGCGCCGACCGGACGCGGCCGGTGCAGGGCGAGGCCGGTCGGGTCGAGCCAGTCGGCGGGGTCCAGCCCGGGCAGCTCGCCGACGACCCGGGTGATCGTCGCTCCGCCCTCCGTCAGCACGAGCCGGCCGTCGGCGGTGACCGTGGCGGAGCGGGGACCAGGACCGGACGCGCCCGTCGGCGCCCCGTGCCCGGTGCGCTCCAGCGGAAGCCCGGGCGCCAGGTCCGCCCGGGTGCGAACCGGTTCGGGCAGCAGCAGGAGCCAGCGGCCGTCGGTCAGTTCGCACAGCCGCGCGTCCGCACGCCAGAGGTCGAGGACGCGCCCGGCGGCCTCCGGCACACCGATCAGCGGCACGTCGAGCACGAAGCCGACGGCGGGGACGGTCCCGGTCGGACTCCCGATGGGGGCGTTCACTCGGTGCTTCCGATCACATGGTGGATCCGGCCGGTGGTGGCGTCGCCGACCACGACCCGGCCGGGCGGGAACTCGCTAGCGATCAGCGGTTGGGCGGGGTGCACGGCCGGCGGGGCGGTGCCGCCGGAGAACCGGCTCAGCGTGCGGACGCCGTCGTAGCGGATCGCCCGCACCATCCGGCTGTCGGGGGACCAGGTGATCAGCACCGGCTCGCGCCGGTCGTGGACCAGGCCCACCACCTGGGCGTTCTCCCGGAACGACAGCCGCCGCTCGTCACCGAGCCGGGTCCACACGGTCCAGGTCCTGCCGTCCTCGGACCAGGCGGCTGTGCCGCCCGCGTGCACCAGGTGCCGGGCCGGCAGCGTTTCGGGCTGCGGCGTCCGCTCGAACAGCCTTGGCTCACGGCACCGTTCGAAGCCGCGCGGGCCCTCCGTGCGGCGGCCGACCGGGCCGTCGTCGGTGACCGCGCCGTCGGGCGCGATCCGGCGCCAGCGGCCGGCGACCGGGACGAGCAGGTCGTCCCCGGAGCGCAGCAGCGGCAGCACGGGGCGGCTCGCCAGCGCCTGCGCGACCGTGGTGTCGAGGCCGAGGAAGGCCGGGTCGACGGCGAACTCCGTGTCCCCGCCGAGCTGTCGCCCGCTGACGTACCGGAGCACCCGGCCCCGGTGCAGGTGCAGGGCGAACAGCCTCCGGCCGGTTCGACCGGCGGCGATCACCTGGCCGTTCAGGTGGTGGGTCTTGGTCCGGGTGACGGCAGCGTGCTTGTGCTCGGTCAGCCGCACGTCCGTGGCGAGCAGGGTCCCCTCGCGCCGGCCCCGGGTGAGCAGGACGGGGGCGTCGGTGGTGAAGACGGGCATGGCCCGGCCGGGCGGGCCGACCGCGCCTGCGGGCGCCGGGACGAGGGCCGGTCCGTTCCGCCGGAACTCCGCGCCGCGAAGCGCCCGGACGGCGATGTCGGCGGCGGGCAGCGGCAGTTCGACCTCGGTGCGGTCGAGGCGGACGGTGACGTGGGTGGCACCCGCCGGGCCCCAGCGGGCCACCTCGGTGGCGAGGACACGAGGCGTGCCGGAGGGCCCGCCCGCAGCCGGAGCGGGACCGGGCGGCAGGCCGCGCGCCGTGCCGGGCAGCGGACCGGGCGGCAGGCCCGGGAGCAGCCCCGGGAGCCCGTCGGCGAGCCGGGGCGAGGTGAGCAGCCAGACGCGGTCGGCGGCGTCCAGGTCGGCGGTGGCCTCCCGGGCCTGCTCGGCGGTCGGCTCGGCGGGGCGGCGGGCCGCGAGCCAGGAGGGCAGCAGGTCGGCGGGTTCGCCGGAGAGCCACCGGCCGGGCGGGTCGCCGAGCACGCCCACCAGCAGTCCACTGCCCCGGGCGGCGGCCCGACGGTGCAGGACCAGCAGTGCGGCCAGTTGGACCAGTCGGCCGGCCCCGGCCTGCGAAGGGCCGGCGTCGACCAGGGCGACCGTCCGGCCGCGTGCGACAGTGCTGCGGAACTCGGGTGCGAGGTAGAGGAGTTCGCGGTCGACGAAGCGGCGCAGGAACTCGTCGGGGTGCTCCTCGGCGAGCAGCCACTCGGCGGGCAGCAGCTGCTCCGGCCGGCCGGAGCGGCCGATCCCGCCCGTCCCGTCCGGCTCCCCCGGTCCGTCGGTCACCGGCTCGCGGGCACCGACCAGTTGGTCCAGGCTTCGCACCAACGGCCCGAGTGCCAGCGCGAGTTCGGGGCTCAGTGCGGACAGCGCCCCGGCCCAGGGGGCGAGGGCGGCGGGCAGTCGGGTGGCGCTCATCGTCCGGCCCGCCGGGTCAGGGGCGTGAGGGCGTCCGGGTCGGTGGCGGCGGGCGGCGGTGCGGCCACCAGGGCGTGGCCGGGGACGAGCAGGCAGAGGTCGCCGGGCCGGGCGCCGAGGGCTGCCCGCCAGAGGGTGGCGGCGGGCCGGGGGCGGGCGGTGGTCGGGACCAGCAACTCCTCGTCCAGGCCGAGGTACTGGGCACCGTCCGCCCACGGCAGGTCGGTCTCGGCGCCGAGCACGAGCAGGGTGGTGTCGTCGGCGAGCACGCCGAGCCGGGCGCCGTCGGTGAGGCGGTCCCGGGTGGCGGCGGCCAGGGCCGGGACGGCGTCGCCGACCGCGAGGACGGCGGCGGCGGTCAGCGGGGGCTCACGGCGTTCCCAGGTGAGCGGCACGGCGGGTGGCGGGGTCGGTTCGCCGGTGGTCACGAGGGTGCGACCGCCGTGACGAGCTCGGCGCGTATGCCGGCCAGGGCGGTGGGCAGGTCGGCCGGGGCGAAGCCGGCGTCGATCTCGCGCAGCGCGGCCTCCAGCCGCAGCCGGGAGTCCCGGCCCTCGGGCAGACCGCGGTGGTCGGCGAGCAGGGCGGCGCCGGTGCGGGCGAGTCGTTCGGCGCGGGCGGCCGAGCTGCGCGACAGCTCCTCGGCGGCGTGGGCGAGGCTCTGGTTGGCGGCCTTCTCGATCAGGTCGCCGAGGGTGTCTCGGGCCAGCGCCTGGGTGTCGGCGGTGGGCGCGACCAGCGGCAGCACCCACAGGTCGCGCGCGGTGGCGACGGTCCGGCCGTCCAGGACGGCGGCGGCGGCGACCAGACGCTGGGAGCGCACGGCCCGCCGGTCGCCGACGGGCACTCCGGCGGCGCGGAGCCTGCGCAGCGCGGAGGCGAGCAGCGGGGTGACGCCGTCGAGTTCGCAGTCCCGCGCGGCGGCGGCGAGCCGGTCGAGCGCGCCGAGCCGGTCGTCCGGGCCGCCCGGGCCGTCCTGGCGGGCCTCGATCGGGGCCGGGGCGGGCCGGCGGCCGGCCTCCAGGAGTTCCTCCAACCGGGCGTCGGCCACCGGGTCGACGAAGACCCGGGCGAGGAAGCGGTCGGCGAAGGCGGCGAGCGCCGGGTCCTCCGGCAGGTGGTTGGCGGCACCGACGCAGACCCGCAGCGGGCTGGCCAGGACGGTGCCGCCACGCCGGAACACCCGCTCGTTGAGCAGCCCGAGCAGCGTGTTGAGGACGGCCGTGGAGCCGAGGAACACCTCGTCGAGGAAGGCGACGTCCGCCTCGGGCAGCATGCCGGCGGTCTCGAACTCGACCCGGCCCTCGCGCAGGCTGCGCAGGTCGACCGGGCCGAACAGCTCGTTGGGCTCGGTGAACCGGCCGAGCAGGTACTCGAAGTACCGGCCGCCGAGCTGCCCGGCCACCCGCCGCACGGCCTCCGACTTGGCGGTGCCGGGCGGTCCGACGACGAGCAGGTGCTCCCCCGCGACCGCGCAGAGCGCCACTACCTCGGCGACCGTCTCCCGGTCGACCAGGCCGCGCCCGGCGGCGGCCACGACACCCGCGATCAGCTCGGCGTCCTGACGGAGCGCGACGGGAGGGGCCTCGGCGGGGGTGCTGGTGTCGGTCACAAGCACCGGATTCTACGACGGCCGAACCACCCACCACCAGCGTGTTTCCACCGCTCCGGCCCCTGCTGATCGCGCCCGCCGCCGCGCTCGGGCGTGGTTGGCTGGGGCACTCGACTGGAGGTCTACAGGGTCGGCCAACCCTCGCGGTTGGAGCAGGACTCGTAGTTGTAGCGGGTGGCGTGGTCCCACTCCTCGCCCGTCGCCGCCTCGTACGCCTCCTCGTGGACGTACAGCAGGGGCTCACCGCTGCGGAAGGAGTGGGCGGCGAACAGCTCCGGCTCACCGAGTACCCGCTCGTACGCGGCACGGCCGGCGGCGACCACGGCGGCGCGGGCGTAGAGGAAGCCGTCGTCGCTCAGCGGCAGCGACTCCCCCGGGTATCCCGGGTCCACGGCCCGCTGAGTGCCGAACTCCTCGCGGTCCAGGCGGTACAGGGCTTCGGCGAAGCGTTCGCCGAAGCCGAGGATCTCCTCGACCGGACCGGCCGCGAGCACCTCGGAGAGCCGCTCGCAGCCGGCGCCGAAGGTGGCGCAGACGGCGACCGCGGGCTCGCCGCCGATCAGGTCGATCAGCTGCCAGAACCGCTCCCAGGACAGCTCCCAGGACAGTTGCGGCGACAGCTGCGGGGGCAGCCCGGCCGCCGGTGACTCGTCGATGGTGCTCACGGTCGTTCCGTTCCGTTCCGTTCACGGGTGGGTCGGGACAGATCCTGGCACGGAGGACCGACAACCGGCGGCCGTCGGTCCTCGGCCGCCGATCCCCGGTCCTCGGTCCTCGCGAACGGGCCCAACCGCTCAGACGTCCCGGCGCCGGACGACCGTCACCGCGAGCAGCACGGACCCCACCGCCCACCCCGCGTAGGCGAGCCACGAGCCCGCCACCGTCGCCGGGTGGGGCGGGAGCAGCACGTTCGTCAGGTCGACCCAGGACAGCCGCCGCCACGACGTGAGCGGCATGGCGTGCGTGATCGCCGCCGACCAGGCGTGGTTCTCGTTGAACGAGGCGGGCAGCATGAAGAGCACCAGGACGCCGGCGACCACGCTCGCCGCCGCGTGCCGGATCAGTGTCGCCAGGCCGAAGCCGACCAGCGCGCAGACCGGCGCCAGCAGCGCCGCGGCGGCGACGGCGCGCAGCGCGCCGGGCTCGGCGATCGACACCCCGGCGTGGCGGCCGCTCAGCAGTGCCTGCGCCGCCCAGAAGGAGGCTCCGGCGGCGAGCGTGCCGAGGCCGAGCATCGCCGTGGCCAGCACGCCGGCCTTGGCCAGCAGGACCGCCCGGCGGTCCGGGACGGCGGAGAAGGTGGTGCGGATCATGCCGCTGCTGTACTCGGCGGCGACCACCGCGACACCGACCCCGACCGCGAGGAGCATGAGAAGGTCCACGGCCGCCACGGTGAACGAGACGTTCAGCGCCGTACCGGCCCTCCCGGCCCCGGGCGGCGGGCCGCCGGGCGCGGTGTTCAGGTAGGTGTGGCGCGCGGCGTTGAGGTTGACGGCGACGAGGACCAGCAGCCCGGTCCCCAGTACCCAGGGCATGGAGCGCAGGGACCAGAACCTGATCCACTCGGCGGCGTACAGGTCCCGGAAGCGCGGCCGGGGACCGTCCGCGGCGGCGGAGCCGACGGCGAGAACAGGAGGGATCGGAACGGTGGTGGTCATCGGGGTCCTCCGGCGGAGTGGTCGGCGTGGTCGGCGGTGAGGGCCATGAACGCCTCCTCCAGGGAGGCCGTACGGGCGGTCAGTTCGAGCAGCGGGACACGGTGGTCGAGGGCGAGCGCGCCGATCCGGGCCGGGTCCAGGCCGGTCACCAGGAGCGTCCCGGCGTCGTCCCCCGGCCGCACCTCGCCGCCGGCCGCCCGCAGGGCGTCCGCCAGCGGCCCGGGCCCGGTGGTCCGGACGGTGACACCCGGTGCGGCCGTGCCGCGCGCGGCGAAGTCCGCGAGGCTCTCGTCCGCGATCAGCCGGCCGCGGCCGATGACGACCAGGCGGTCCGCGGTGTGCTCCATCTCGCTCATCAGATGACTGGAGACGAAGACCGTCCGCCCCTCCGCGGCCAGCCTTTGGAACAGTTCGCGCACCCAGCGCACGCCCTCCGGGTCCAGCCCGTTCAGCGGCTCGTCGAACAGCAGCACCGGCGGGTCCCCCAGCAGTGCGGCCGCGATGCCCAGCCGCTGCTTCATCCCGAGCGAGTACCCGCCGATCCGGCGCCCGGCCGCGCCGTCGAGCCCGACCTCCGCCAGCACCTCCTCCACCCGTCCACGCGGCACCGCGTTGCTCCGGGCGAGCGCCCGCAGATGGGCGCGTCCGCTGCGCCCGCCGTGGACGTCGCCGGCGTCGAGCAGCGCGCCGACGTGCCGCAGGCCGCGCGGCAGCTCCCGGAACGGGCGCCCGCCCACGGTGGCGGCGCCGGCAGTCGGCGCGTCCAGGCCGAGGATCATTCGCAGGGTGGTGCTCTTCCCGGCGCCGTTCGGGCCGAGGAATCCGGTGACCAGACCGGGGCGGACGGTGAAGGTGAGCTCGTCGACGGCGGTGGTGCGGCCGTAACGCTTCGTCAGTCGGTGGACTTCGATCATGTGCTCCACACTGCCGCCCGGCCGCCCACCGGCACATCCGACCGGGGAGGACACCTCGGCGGCCCCCGCTGTCACCCCTGGTCGTACACCCCCGGTCCGATGCCGCGCTCCGCGCCCGCCTCGTACGATCAGCGCATGTCAGAGACGCTCGCGCCCCCGCCGACCCTCCCGCCCCGGCTCCGGCGGGTACCGCCCGGCGCCTGGACCGCGCTCGCGTGGTGCCTCTCGCTGCTCTCGCCCGCCCTCGGGGACGACGGCCGCCCGTCGCACGGGACCTCCACCGGCGCCGCCGACCCCGGCCTCCCGCCGGCCGTCCACCAGGACTGGTCGACCGCGGCGTTCACCACCCCGGTCGCCCTCCTCGCCGCCGCCCTGCTGCGCCGCCGGCCCCGCACGGCCGTCGCGCTGCTGCTCGCCGCCACCGTGGCGCAGACCAAGGGCTGGCGCTGGGAGCTCCAACTGCCGCCGACCGCGCTGCTCGCGGTGGTCACCGCCCTCTGTCTGGCCACCGCCGCCGAACCGCGCCGGACCTCACGCGCGGCCCTGGCCATGGTGCTGGGCGCGCTGACCCTGCATCTGGTCCTCGCGCCCGCGCTCGGCGGCGGCCTGCTGCTCACCGGCACCCGGATCGGCGCCAACGACGCGGGCGTCCTGATCGCCGTCATCGCCTGGCTGGTGGGCCGTTCGGTGCACCAGTCCCGGGAGCACGCCGAGGCGTTGAGCGCCCGGGCGGCGGCGCAGGCGGTCACCGCCGAACGGCTGCGGATCGCCCGCGAGATGCACGACACCGTGGCGCACAGCATCGGCATCGTCGCCCTCCAGGCGGGCGCGGCCCGCCGGGTCCTCGATTCCCGGCCGGACCGGGCCCGCGAGGCCCTCGCCGAGATCGAGACCGCCGGCCGGGAGACCCTGGCCGGGCTGCGCCGGATGCTCGGCGCGCTCCGACGGGCCGACGACGCCGACGGCCCCGACGGCCATGGCGGCCCCGACGCCGACGGCTCGTCCGTCCCGGCCCACGGCCCGCCCGGTCTGGCCGACCTCGACCGGCTGGCCGCCGCGACCACCGCCGCCGGTGTGCGGGTCGACCTCCGGTGGCAGGGCGAACGGCACCGACTGCCGCCCGAGATCGACCTGGCGGCCTTCCGGATCGTCCAGGAGTCGCTGGCCAATGTGGTCCGCCACGCCGGCACCCCCTCCTGCCGGGTCACCGTCGACCACCGGCGGCCCGCCGAACTCGGTCTCGACATCACCGACCGGGGCCGCGGCCGGGGCACCGCCCCCGCCGGCTACGGGCTGGTGGGCCTGCGGGAACGAGTCGCCCTGCTGCACGGCGAGTTCACCGCCGCGCCCCGCCCCGACGGCGGCTTCCGGGTCACCGCTCGCCTGCCGCTGAACGGATCCGCCCGATGACACACCCGATGACGCCCGTCCCCGTCGTTCCTGTCGTCCGCGTCCTCCTCGCCGACGACCAGCCCCTCGTCCGGGCCGCCCTGGAGATGGTCATCACCGAGGCCGAGGACCTGGAGGTGGTCGGCGAGGCCGGGAACGGCGCCGAAGCCGTCCGTCTCGCCGAGGAGCTGCGCCCCGACGTCGTGGTGATGGACATCCGGATGCCCGTGCTCGACGGCATCGAGGCCACCCGCCGGGTCACCGCCGGTCCCTCCCCGGCCCGCGTCGTCGTCCTCACCACCTTCGACGAGGACGAGAACGTCTACGCCGCCCTGCACGCGGGCGCCTCCGGATTCCTCGTCAAGGACATGGCCCTCGACGACATCCTCGACGCCATCCGGGTGGTCGCCGCGGGCGAGGCCCTGCTCTCCCCGAGCGTCACCCGCCGCCTCATCGCCGAGTTCACCGCCCGCCCGGCCCCGGGCCCGGCCGCCGCGTCGGCGTCCACGCCCCCGTCGGCGTCCGCACCCACGCCCACGCCCCCAGGAACCGACCGCCTCGCCGCCATCACCGACCGGGAACGCGAGATCCTCACCCTCGTCGGCCGGGGCCTGGCCAACCCCGAGATCGCCACCGAACTCGTCCTCAGCCCCGCCACGGTCAAGACCTACATCACCCGCCTCCTGACCAAACTCGCCGCCCGCGACCGCGTCCAACTCGTCATCCTCGCCTACGAGTCCGGCCTGGTTCCGCTGGCCGCCGGCGCCCCGGCGGACCGGCGGTGACAGCGGGTCGGACCCCGGCCGCAGAGGCCGCGGAAGCCCCGGAAGCTGCGGGGGCTCGATTCACGGCACAGGTCACGCAGTGGACGGAGCTCTCGACGCCGGACTTTGCGAGTTTGACGATCTTGCCCCAGTACAGGCGGTCGAGCTCGGCCGCGAAAAAGGGTGCCCGGGGCAACTGCCTTCCTGGTATGCGGATTCGGCACCCGGGTGGACAATGAAAGCCGGAGTTCCCGCCCCGGCCGCCGACGGCCGCCAGAGCCGCCGGAATGTCCGGCCGACCGATGGTGCGGCACGGGCCGGTGGCGTGCGACCCCCGGCCCGGATGCTCCGAACGGGCGGCCGGGCGCACCGGGAAAGGAACGACCATGTCGGCCACAGCACTGGAACTCGGGGAGATCGTCCAGATCGAGGTACGGGACGCGGCGGGGGTGGTGACGGACTTCTCGCACGACTACGCGGTCGATGCCAGCCGCCTGCTGCGGATTCCCTCGCTGAACATGATCCTCGCCGAGGGCAAGCCGCTGACGCCGGACCTGCGGGCCGAGATCGAGAACCGGTTCGTGACGGACGGCATCCTCACCATCGTCACCGTCAATCTCGGGTTGCGGGGCGACCGGGTGGACCTGGAGAACACCATCCAACCGGGGGACCTGCTCTTCGTGCGGATGCTCAATCCCGACGGCACCATCGACGCGAGTTCCGGCTCGTTCCCGGTGGACGCCTCGGGCAGCATCAACATGCCCTTCCTGGGCGGGGTCCTCGTCCGCGACAACCGCTTCTTCGAGGCAGAGCACCAGATCGAGCAGGGGTTGCTGGACGGCCAGATCTTCCAGCAGCCGCTGGTCAACGTGACCCGCGTGGAGCTCTTCTGAGCCACCCCTCCCGGTGACAAGGTCCGAGAGGCGCAAGGAATCTCACGGAAGGTATTGGAACACCCGCACGCTCGGGAATAGAGTGGGTCACATACCCGACAATTTTCCCTGCCGAGAGTTCTTTCCCGCAGGTCGACCCGCTCCTGAGGAGATGGGTCCGGCACGTCCAGGCCCACGTCCAGGCCCATTGCCTCGGCCCGTAACCGGCGTTTCATTAGATCGGCGACCGATCCCTCCCCCCCCCGGGGGGGGTGGTGCGGCATTCCGTGGTGCGGCATTCCGCGGTCCGACCGGTGGAACCGCGCCATCGGCAGGCATTTCCCGGATCGATCACAATCCGTGGCCCGGGCCGTGAATTGTCACTGCCCGTGATATTTCCCGGCGACGTGCTGCCGGCCGGCGGCCGTATGCCGCCGACGCGCCGCCGACGCGCGGCCGACGAGGAGCGAGGTGTGCCATGGGCGGCATTCCGGGGCTCGACCTGGAGAAACTGGCGGACGGTAATCTCCCGGACACGCTGAAGATCGACCTTCCGCTGCCCCCGGTGCAGTTACGCGGCCAGCTGGACCGCAAGGGCTTCACCGAGTTCTCGGGGGTGCTGAGCGCGGCGATGCCGGTCACCACGGTGACTGCCTTCGGCCAGATCTCGCTGGGCCGGCCGCCGGCCTTCATCGTGCTGATGGGCGTGACCTTCCCCGAGCCCGGACTTCAGATCGGGCTCGGTTTCGCGCTCAGCGGCATCGGCGGGGTGGTCGGCGTCAACAAGGCCGTCGACCGGGACACGCTGCTGGCCTGCATCGCCGACGGCACGGCCGGCGAACTGCTCTTCCCGCCCGACCCGGTGGAGGCCGCGCTGCGGGTGATCCCGCGCCTGGCGTCGCTGTTCCCCACCGTTCCGGGGCGGCTCGTGGTCGGGCCGATGTTCCGGATCTCCTGGGGCGGCCGGATGGTCGACCTGTCGGCGGCCGTGGTGGCCGAGCTGCCGGATCCGGTGCGGCTGTCGGTCCTCGGCATCCTGCGGGTGATGGTGCCCGATCCGGCGGCGCCGGTCATCGAACTGAAGGCGACCTTCGCGGGCCAGTACGACACCGCCGAGCCCAGCGCCTTCCTGATGGCCTCCCTGACGGGTTCGCGGATGGCGGGCATCCCGCTCGACGGTGACGTGCTGGTGCTCAGCCGGGGCGGGGACGACCCGCTGTTCGTGCTCAGCGCGGGCGGCTTCCACCCGGCGTTCCCGGTCCCGCGCGGGGTGCCGAGGCTGCACCGGCTGGCGATGGACCTCTCCCCCGCGCCCTGGCTGCAACTGCGCTGCGAGGCGTACTTCGCGGTGACCAGCAACACCGTCCAGTTCGGGGCGAAGCTGTCCCTGGCCGCCGAGATCGCGGACTGCGGCCTGCGCGGACAGTTCGCCCTGGACGTGCTGATCCACTTCAGGCCGACGATGTCGTTCACCGCCTCGATGCGCGGCGCGCTGTCGGTCGAGGTGTTCGGCGAGACCCTGCTGGGCATCGCGTTCGAGCTGGTCCTGGAGGGACCCACCCCCTGGCACGCGGTCGGCCGGGGCCGGATCAAGCTGTTCCTGTTCAAGGTGTCGTTCAACTTCGACCTGAGCTGGGGCGGCGGGCCGCCGCCGCTGCCCGCCTCCACCGTCGACCTCGCCGACGAGCTGGTCAAGGCGTTCGCGCAGCCCTCGGCCTGGAGCGTGCTGCCGCCGTCCGCCGCCGAGCGCAGCCCCGTACGGCTCTCCCCGTTCGCGAACCGGCTGCTGGCCGAGGGACGCCGGGTGCACCCGCACGGCCGGCTGGCGGCCCGCCAGCACGTGCTGCCGCTCGGCGTGGACATCGCGCGCTTCGGGCACGCGGCGGTCGACCCGCCGCAACGGTGGGACATCGTCGAGCCCCGGCTCGGCGAGGACGACGCCCGCGAGGGCTCGGTCTCCGACTCCTTCGCGCCCGGGCAGTTCCTGGACCTGACCGAGGACCAGCAGCTGAGCACCGACGCCTACGCCCAGTACCGCTCGGGCGTCCGGTTCGCCCCCGACCTCTCGGGGCCCGACGACTCGGCCTTCGTCGGGGTGGAGCTCGGCTGGGAGACCAGGATCGTCCAGGACCCGGTGCCGATGCGCGCCCACTTCCTGCGGATGATGCGCTCCCACGCCCACGTCTCCGCTGAGGACGTGGCCGCCGCCGCCTCGATCCGCGACGCCCCATGGTGGCGGACCGCCGGGCCTGCGCTCCGGGTGGCGGCGGAGCAACCGCTCGCGGCGGTGTCCAGCTGGTCGATGACGGAGCTCACGGTCGCGGCCTCGCCGCCCGCCGGCGACGCCGGACTGCCGAACGCCGAACTGCGCGGGGTGCTCCGCGGCCGGGCCGGGATCCGGGTGGTGGAGGCCTGGGAGGCGAGACTCCGATGAGCGGCGACGACCTGGAGTTCGCACCGTACCTGCAGAGCCCGGTGGGCGCGGCGATCCCGCACACCGCCACCAACCTCGAACCCGACCTGGCCCCCACCTTCACCCTGACCGGGCCGCGGAACCGGCGGCTGCCGGTGCAGGGCCGGGGCCTGCGGATGCTCGGCCCCGAGGGTGTGGTGGGTCTGGACACCCGGCACATCCTGCGCGTCGAACCGGTGCCCGGCAGCACCGACGTGGAGCCCAACTACCTGCCCTTCGTGGAGTTCGACCTGCCCGAGCTGCCCTGGCTGTTCACCCCGGCGAGGGCCTCGGACGGACGCCTGCGGCCCTGGCTGCAGCTGATCGTGGTGGAGGCCGCCGGGCACGCCGTCCAGCCGGGCAACCCGCTGCCCTTCGTCGACGTCGAGATCGGCCTGCTGCCGCCGCTCGACGAGGCCTGGCAGTGGGCGCACATCCAGCGGCCCGCCGGACAGCGGGGGCCGCTGATCTCCCGGCTGCTCTGCCCGCGCCGGCTCCAGGGCGGCCTCGACTACCTTGCCTGCCTGGTGCCGTCCTTCCAGGGCGGCGTGAGCGCCGGACTCACCGGCGGCTTCGCCGAGATCGACCAGCCGGGCGACGCCTGGCCGTTCCCCGGCCGGGACGTCTTCCGGCTGCCCGTCTACCACTCCTGGGGCTTCCGCACCGGCGAGGAAGGCGACTTCGAACAGCTGGCGACGGCCGTGGTGCCGCTGCGGCCGGAGGAGGCCGGGCCGCTGGGCGGGCGGACCGTCGACATCACCCGGCCCTGGCTGCACGGCGATCCGCTCGCCTCCGGCGACCCGGCGGCCGGCCGGCAGACCATCACCGTCCAGGGCGTCCTCACCCTGTTCGACCCGCCGCCGGGCACCGTCACCCTGGCCGCCCTGGACGACTTCAGGACCAGGGTCGCGGCGCACATCGACCGCGGCACCGAGACCGAACTCGCGCCGCCGCTGTACGGCGGCCACCCGGTGGTCGCCAGGACCGTCGAAGCGGGCGCGACGGGCTGGCTGGCCGAACTCAACCTCGACCCGGAGCACCGGATCGCGGCGGCCCTCGGCGCCGACTGGGTGCGGACGAACCAGGAGTTCCTGATGGCCCGGGCCTGGGACCAGCTCGGCGCCGTCCGGGAGGCCAACCGCAAGCTGCAGGAGACCCTCTTCTGCACCGCGGTCTGCGACTCGCTGTACCGGCGCCATCTGCAGACCCTCTCCCCCGCCGAGCTGATGGCGGTGGCCGCGCCGGTCGGCGACCGGGTCCGCACGGACAGCGGGCTGCCACTGCGGACCGAGGTAGCGGTCAGCCCGGCCCCGACCGCGATCGCCGACGCCGCCTACCACCGGCTGCTGCGCCGGCGCGGGCCGCTCGCCCGCCGCGCCGCCCTGGACGGCGACAGCCTGGCCCGGCGCACACTGACCGGCGCGCTGCTGCCCCCGCTGGCCGTACCGCTGGTGACCCGGCCGGGCACCTCGCCCGCGGTCGAGGTCGCGGCCGGCGACGCGTTCGCGGAACGCGTCGACGGCGCCCTCCACTCCGCCGCCACCCGGCACACCACCGGGATGCTGCGCACGATGGCCGCGGTGGCCCCGGCCGCGCTCGCCAACGGCTTCACGGACCAGGCCGGGGCGATCACCTCTCTGCTCGCCCCCTCGATCGGGCGGATGGCGGGCGGACCGGAGGGATTCGCCGCGGACTCCATGACCCCCGACGACCTGCTCATGTCGGAGCAGCTGTTCGACTCCGGGACGGTCGAGCCGCTCGTCGGCGACCTCACCGGCACGACGGAATCGCTCCCCGACGACTTCGGCATGACGCTCTCCGCCCCGTTCACCGTCCTGGCCGGCCAGGAGTCGATGACCGACGACCCCGGCAGCCAGCTGCTGCAGTACGGGGTGCCGATCGACCCGGACGCCTACCGGGACCGGCTGATCGGCGCGCTCGACCCGACGCTGCTGCTGGCCGCCCGGCTGGAGGACCGGATCACCGTGACCGGCGAGTCGCTGGTCGCCCTGCCCGAACAGGTCACCGACCCGGTGATGGTCTGCCCGGACTTCCCCGCCGCGATGGCGCTCGCGATCAAGGAGAGCGAACCCGACTGGTTCCTGCCCGGCATCGCCGCCGTGCCCGACGACCGGGCCGTCCTGCTGAAGGCCAACGGCCCGTTCATCGCCGCCTTCATGGTCGGCGCCAACGACGAGCTCAACCGGGAGATGCGCTGGCGCGAGTACCCCACCGACCTGCGCGGCAGCCCGTTCACCCACTTCTGGCCGCGCCCCGACGGCCTCGCCGACATCCCGCCGGTGCACGACTGGGCCCCCGACGGAGCCCTCGGCAGCCACCTCGCCCTGGACGCCAACGACCTGGACGTGCTGCTGATCCGCGGCCGGCTGGTCCACCGCTACCCCGGCATGATCGTGGCCGCCGTCCCGCCCGCCGCCGTCCAGGACCCCCTGCTCGCCCCGGACACCTGGGCGGCGCCCGTCATGGTGCTGCCCATCGACGAACGCACCTGCGCCTACGCCTTCCAGCTACCGCCCGACCAGGACATCCACGACTGGTGGATCGTGCTCGCCGAGAACGGCCGACGGCTCCGGTTCGGCTACGACACCGCGCCCGGCACGGGCCCCGGCATGAAGACCTGGGACGACCTCAACTGGGAGCGCGTCCAGGTCGGCGGCTTCGCCTCGCTCGGCCGGCTGCCGGACAACCCGCCGGTCTCGGAACAGGAGCACCCCCGCACCGACGGGCGGAGCTGGAACTCCGCCGACGTCGCCCGGGTCACCCTGCAACGGCCGTTCCGCCTCCTCCGCACCGCCCGCAGCCTGATGGGAGAAGCCCCGTGACCAGCGAGATCGCCGCCGCGCACCGCGCCGTCAGCGACGCCCGGGTCGCCCTCGACTGGTCGAGGACCGGACTCGCCGGCTACGAGAAACGGGTACTCGCCCAGGAGACCGGACTCGAGGCCGAACACCTGGCCGCCGCCCAGGAGGCGGACGCCGCCCAGACCCGCTACCAGCAGGCCCGCGAGGCCTACCGCGACCTGGCGACCGCCGAACCGCCGCTCTGGTCGGAGGACGGCTCCGACCCGCTGGTACTCCTCCCATTACGGCTGGAGACCGTGTACCGGGGCCTCGGCGGCCCCGACCCGCAGCTGTGGATCCGGGCCTACCCCGACGACATCCACGTCGACTCCCACGAGACCGGCCTCACCGCCGCGGAGCGCACCGCCACCGAGGCCTACTGGGTGGAGGTCTGGACCGCCGGGCCGAACGAGGAGGGCCGCGCGGCCGCCTGGAGCACCCTCGTCGCCGCCATCGGCCCCGGCCGGGCCTGCTGGGCCGTCCGCGCCCTGCGCCCGCAGGGCCCCCGCCCCGGGACCGAGACCCCGCCGGACGCGATCGCGCCCTCCCCCGAGCCCTGGGCCGCCGAACCGACCGTCGTCGACAGCACGTTCACCCGCGCCGCGCACAGCTACGTCCTGCCCGACCGGCTGGTGTTCTCCGGCTACGAGACCACCGGTGACGGCCAGATCGGCCTGCTGTGGCGCCAGGAGGGCGAGCCGATCGACCCGGAACTGGACGTCGGACCGGCCCCCGGCAGACCGGTGCCACCGCGCTGGCTCGGCGACTTCGACGAGGCCGTCCGGGTCGGCATGGGCGTACGGGTACCGCTGACCGGGCTGCGCACCGACTTCAGCCTGGTCACCGTCACCGGCGTGCGCGGCGGCGGCTCCGCCGACACCGCACAGCTGCTCGCCACCCTGCTGGAGGCCCACCGCTGCACCGACGGCCTGGCCGTCCTGCCCACCGGCACACCCACCAACAACACCGACGCCACCCGCTCGGCCTGGCACCCGCGCACCCCGCCCGAACCGCCGGACCGCGTCGACGAGCAGCAGGCCGCCCTCGACCCCGGCAGCACCCAGGCGGCGGCGCGGGCCGCGACCGCCCTCGGCCGGACCGCCGCCGCCGTCCTCACCGGGACCACCGACGGACTCACCGACGACGAGCACCGGCTGCTGACCCTGGTCCAGACGGCGGCCGGCGCCTTCTCCGCCGCCTCCAGCAACTGGCGCAGCCTCGACGGCACCGACCTGCCCGACCTCACCTTCCTGGTCTCGCACTACATCCACCACGTCCGCGGCCGGGGCCTGCTGCCGACACTGCGGGTGGGCAACCAGCCGTACGGCCTGCTGCCCGTCACCTCGCTCGACCTGTGGCACGGCAGCGAGGTGGACCTGCGGATCCTCAACCACATCTCCGGCTTCCGGACCCTGGTCGAGTCGCAGGCCTTCCGCTCCCCCGGGGTCGGCGCCAGCGGCGACCCGGACCAGGTGATCAACGACCTGCTGCACCGCCTGCCCGCCTCCCGGCGCCTGCGGTACATGCAGCAGGACATCGTCGACGCGCCGTTCGAGCCGCCGCCGGACACCCCGATCGGGTCCGTCCCGCACGACAGCCGGTTCACCTGGGCGCTGCCGCCCTCCCCGGACTTCGTCCCCTTCCCGGTGGAGTTCCTGTGCGACCAGCGGCCGACCGCCGAGATGGTGGAGCTCGCCCGGGCCCGACCGGTCCGCGTCATGTGGAGCTTCTGGCAGGATGCGCTTCCGCGGCTCGCCTCCGGGCAGGGGGCCTCGCCCGAGCTCCTCCAGCGGATGCTGGCCCTGTCCGCCTCCACGGAGGCGATCAGCACCGGCCGGCTGGGGCTCTTCTACCACTACGCCACCAGCGTGATGTTCACCTACGCCTTCCACGTGAACGAGTTCCTCCGGGCCGACGAGCCGGTTCCCGAGCCCGGGGTCGGGCTCAAGAACGGCGACCTCGTCACCGCGGCCGGCTTCGCGCCGCAGTTCCTCGACTGGCTCTCCCTCGCGTTCGAGCAGCTCGCCGCCGCGGAGGACCTGTCGCTCATCACCCCGCCGCCGCCCGGCCCCTCGGATCCGCCCCCGCCCGAGGGCGCGGACCTGCCCTACGCCGACACACCGCGCCTGGAGCTGCTGCTCTGCGAGGCGCTGGACACCCAGACCCACCGGCTGGACGCGTGGATGTCCTCGGTCGCCCACGCCCGCCTCGCCAAGACCCGGGCCGCCCGCCCCGACGGCACCCACCTGGGGGCGTACGGCTGGGTGGCCGACCTCCACCCGCGCCCGGAGTCGCTGCCCCCGGAGGAGCCGCTCCCCGGTGACGAGCCGGGCGAACCGGGCGAACCGGGCGAACCGGGCGAGATCGGTGAACCCGGTGAGCTGGGTGAGCCGGGTGAGACCGGCGACTCCGGCGACTCCGGCGACTCCGGTGAGCCGCAGAGCAACGACGGCTACCTCCTCGCCCCGTCCCTGCACCACGCCGTCACCGCCGCCGTACTGCGCTCCGGCTGGCTCAGCCACACCGACCGCCAGGCCTTCGCCGTCGACCTCAGCGCCGCCCGGGTGCGCCGCGCACTCGCCGTCCTCGACGGCGTCCGCTCCGGCCAGAGCCTCGGCGCCCTGCTCGGCTACCGGTTCGAACGCGGCCTGCACGACAACGGGCTCGACGCCCTCGTCGCACCGGTCCGGGACACCTACCCGATGCCCCACCTGGTCGACCCGACCGTTCCCGGCAGCGACGAGGCCAGGACCGCCGTCGCGGCCCGCGACGTCGTCGACGGCCTGGCCCTGCTGGCCGACTGGCGCGCCCACGGCCGGCAGTTGCAGGACATCCTCGGCAACCTTCCGCCCGAGAACCTGCCCCTGCTCGACGGGGCCACCACGCTGATGCTGGAACTGGACGACACCCTCGACGCGGTCGGCGACCTGCTGCTCGCCGAGAGCGTGCACCAACTGGTCGGCGGCAGCCCGCTGCGCGCCGCGTCCTCGGCCGACGGCATCACCCGCGGCGACCGCCTCCCGCAGGACTTCGAGGTGATCCGCACCCCGCGCGCCGCCATCGCCCTGACCCACCGGGTCGCCGTCCTCGCACCCCGCGCACCCGTTCCCGGCTGGGACCCGACCCGGCCGCTCGCCCAACTGGAGCCCGCCGTCGAACGCTGGTGCGAGGCCCGGCTCGGCGACCCCGGCGGCTGGCGGTTCGACTTCGGGGATCCGGCCGCACCGCTCACCCTCACCCTCGCCGACCTCGGCGTCTGCGCGCTCGACGTGGTCCTCGGCGCCGGACCGCCGGGCAGCCGCGACGCCGACCCCGCCCAGCAGGACACCGCCCTCGCCCGCCGCCTGCTGCGCCAGGCCGCCGCCCGCTCCGGCGCCGCGACCACGCCGCCCGTCACGGCGAACGGCGCCGCGCGGTTCGCCGAACTGCGCCTGCTCTGCAACGCGCTGGCAGGTGTGCTCGCCGGCGCGAAACCGCTGCTCACCTCGCACCTCGACCAGGGGAGCGGCGACGACTGGGCCGGCGCCGACCTGGCCGGCCTCGCCGCCCGGGTGGAGACCTGGCACAACGCCACCACCAGCGCCCTGGCCAACCTGGTCGAACAGGTGAAGGTGCTGCCGGGCCTCGCCGACACGGTCTCCCGCACCCTGGACAGCCTCGCCGACCTCGGGATCACCTCCGCCTACAGCCTCGGCCCGCCGACCGACGACACCGGGATCGAGGAGCTGCGGAGGCAGGCCGCCACGGTCCTCAACCGCTTCGCCGCCAACCCGCTCGCCCCGCTGCCCGGCGCCCCGCCCGAGGAGCCGGCCGAGGCGCTCGGCTGGGTCACCGCCGTCACCGCCGCGGTGTCCTCGGCACTCGCCGGCACCCTGCCCGTCCTGGCCGAACTGCGACTCGGCGGCACCCCGGCGGGCGACGCGCTCACCGCCGCCCCGCCGGAGGGCGCGGACGAGGACGGCGCCGGCAACTGGCTGGTGCAGATGGAACGCGTCAGGCCGAACGTCCGCGCCCTCGACGACGCGCTCGGCGCCGCGGAGGTCCTCGCCGACACCCCGCCCTGCGGCACGACCGTCGTCCAACTCCCCGCCGGACAGCCCTGGATCGCCCGCGGCCCGGCCCCCGTACCGTCCAGGACCAGGCCCGCCGCCCGCCACAGCGCGCTGCTGCGCACCGACGGCGCCCCCGATCCGGACCACGTCGCGGGACTCCTGATCGACTCCTGGACCGAGTCCGTCCCCGAACCGCCCCCCGCTCCCCCCGCCGACGCCCCACCGCCCGAGGGCGACGCCGAGCCCTCCGTCGAGGAACTGGGCGGACTGGCCTTCCACTACAACCAACCCGACGCCCGAGCCCCGCAGGCCCTGCTGGTCGCGGTGCCGCCCGACCCGCTGCGCGGCTGGCGGATGGAGGACGTGCACGCGATCGTCGAGGAGACCTACGCCGTCGCCCGGATCCGCGGCCTGGACCTCAACGACCTCACCGAGCTGCGTGGGCTGCTGCCCGTCCAGACCAAGACCCCGCCGCACCAGCTGATCTGATCGCTCGCCCCGGGAGCCCGGGAAGCGCGGAAAGCCCGTCAGGAGGAACCATGCCGACGATGTTCCGGTACGAGCCGGTACCCCGTGACATCGGCGTCGAGGAGGCGCTGGCGGCCCGGATCGGCGACGCCGCCCATCTGCTCGCCCGCCAGTACGCCTTCGGCGAGTTCGCCGGCGACGACGCCGCCTCGCCGGTCGACGTCGCACTCGCGCAGGAGATCCATCTGCTGGACGGCTGGCGGCCCGGCAACTCCGGGGCCGAGGGCGAGGGTGAAGGTAACGGCGAGGGTGACTGGCAACCGTACCGGCCGGGCCGGATGGTGCTGGAGGAACTGGTCGAGCAGGAGCCCGCGGCCGGGCCCGACGCCAGGCTGACGCTGGCCGCCGGCCTGCGCTGGCGCCGCGAACTCGCCTCGGCCGGCCTCGCCGCCCTACTGCCCGCGTTCGCCACCACCTGCCCCTGCGCCGTCGACGGGCCGCTCGCGCCCGCCCCGCTCGGCGCCGCCGTCCGCAGCCGACTGCCCGACCCCGTCGCGCTGGTGCCGTGGCTGGCCAGGCTCGTGGACCGGGACGAGACCGCGGCGAAGGAGTTCGGCGCGGCCGCCCCCGACCAGGAGGCCCTGGCGGGCGCGGCGGCGCGCTGGCTGGACTGGTGGGCGCCGCGCGCGGCGGACGGGGCGCCCGACGAGGCCGTACCGCCCCCGCCCCCCGCCGGCTGGAACCCCAACCGGCTCGAATACGCCTTCGCGGTGCGCTCCTCCACCGTCCCCGAGCTGGAGCTGCGGGCCCAGGAGTACCCGGGCGGGCACCTGGACTGGTGGGCCGTCGACGCCCCGCCCGCCGACATCCCGGTCACCGAGGCGGCCGTGACGCACGAGCAGCGCGCCATCGTCCCCACCCCGGCGATCTTCGGCGGCATGCCCGCCTCCCGCTACTGGGAGATGGAGGACGCCAGGATCAACTTCGGCGCCGTGGACACCAGCCCCGCCGACCTCGGACGGCTGCTGCTGATCGCCTTCACCACGGTGTACGGGAACGACTGGTTCTGCTGTCCGCTGCCGAGCCCCGTGGGCTCGCTCAGCCGGGTCGTGCACTGCTCGGTCACGGACGTCTTCGGCGGCGCGACGGTGCTCGCCCACGCCTCCCTGGAGGACCCGGAGTGGAACCTCTTCGGCCTCGGCGAGGACCGCGGCGGCTCCGCCATGGGCGGCGGCGCCGGGGACGGCACCGGACCGCCGCCCTCCCCGTGGTTCTACCGGGCCGCGTCGCTGCCCGCCGGGCTGGAGAGCCCGCCCGCCGAGTCCGTGCTGCTGCTGCGCGACGAGGCGGCGAACCTGGCCTGGGCGGTCGAGGAGACCGTCGGCGACCTGGCCGGGGAGCCGCTGGACCGCTACGCCCGCTGGGTGGCGGCCCTCCCGCCCCGGCCGGCCGCCGAACCCGGCGACCCGCCCGCCGACCGGTACCTGCTCGCCACCGAGGTCCCGGGCCACTGGTACCCGCTGGTGCCCCAGCCGGTCGACCCCGACGCCCCGGAGCAGATCCGGCTGCTGCTCGCCGGCCTGGTCCGCGACGGGAACACCCCGGCGCGGCCGCTCGGCCGGCTGCTCGCGGAGCAGCAGTGGCTGTTCGAGGAGGAGGTCCCGCGCTCCGGCGTCCGGGTGGAGCGCAGCCGCCAGTACACCCGCTGGCACGACGGCTCCGCCCACGCCTGGTCGGCCCGGCGCAAGGTCAGCGGCACCGGCTCGGGCTCCAGCGGGCTGCGCTACGACGTACTGGAGCCCCCGACCGGGCAGGCCCCCGCGCCGCCTCCGGAGGAGTGAGCCGTGCACGACAGCGTCAGGAACGGGTTCAACGCCTTCAGCGAACCGTTGGAGAGCCGTGAGCACATGATGTACCTGGACGTGAAGAGCCTGGTGTCGACCGGCGTCGGCAACCTGCTCGACGCCGACGACCCGGAGAACTTCGGCAGCAACCCCGTGCCGCTGCCGGACATCTTCACCCTGGACTGGTCGGACCGGAACACCGGCGTCCCGGCCGACCGGGCCGCCGTCGAGGACGAGTACCGGAAGATCAAGTTCAGCGGCACCGCCAACGCGCCGACCTCCCAGAAGCGGGCCGTCGCGCAGCTGCTCGTCTCCGATGCCTCGATCGACGGCCTGATCACCACCAAGCTGGACTCCTTCGAGACCTCGCTGCGCAACCGCCCGCCGTTCGCCGGATTCGACGGCTGGCCCGCCCCGGGGCAGCTCGGCCTGCTCAGCATGGCCTGGGCGATGGGGCCGAGGTTCCGCTTCCCGCACTTCGAGGCCGCCGCGGCCGGCGGCGACTGGCCGACCATGGCCCGGGAGTGCCGGATGACGGAGGCCGGGAACTCCGGCGTCATCCCGCGCAACGTCCGCAACGCCCTGCTCTTCACCCTCGCCGGCTGGGTCACCGACCAGGGCGGGGACCTCACCGACCTGGTGTACGACCCCACCCTCCCGCTCGACGCCAACCTCCGTTCGGACGCCCTGCCGGTGCCGCTCAACCTCCTGATCGGCGTCCAGACCGCGCTGGAGGCCCTGGGCTTCGACCCCCACGGCCTGGACGGCATCGCGGGCCCCGGCACCCGGGGCGCCCTCACCGCCTTCCAGGGCGCCAACGGCCTCGCCCCCACCCCCGGGACCACCGGCGTCGACGACGTCCCCGAGGAGACCGTCGCCGCCCTGGCCGCCCAGCTCGACGCCCGCGGCCTGGCCCGCTTCCCCTGACCGGCCTACGACCGGCGTCCTCGGCGTGCCCCGGGACGGTACGCGGCCGACGCGCTACTCATGAGCACCGGGGGACGGTGATCAGCGACACCCGGAGGCCGCACATGCCCAATGACCAGCAACTCCGCGACCTTCGTTCGGAATTGACCCCTCCCGACGAGGAACCACCCACCCTGGTGACGGAGTTCGCGACCGGACGCGGACGGCTCGGCACACTCGCCGTCCTCGCCGCACAGCAGCGACGGATCATCGCCTCCGACCGCCGCAGCCTCCTCCTGCTCGCCACCCGCTGCGCGGACGTACCCCTGGGCGCCTGGTTCGCCGGGCTCGCCGACGGGGAGAGCGCGGCCCTGCGCACCCTGCCCGCCTTCGCCGCCGCCTGCGGACCGACGGAGACCCCCGCGGAACCACTGCCCGGCTGCCAGGCGTACCCCTCCTACCTCGCCTGGCTCTCCCTGAACGGCCACCCGTCCGCCGTCGCAGCCGCCCTCGTCGCCAACTTCACGGCCTGGGGCGGCTATTGCGCAACACTCGCCGGGGCACTGCGACGCTTCCACGGCTTCGACGAGGAAGCCTGCGCCTTCTTCGACTTCTTCGCCCAACCCCCGACCGCCCTGGAGCAGGCAGCCGCCGACGCCCTCGGCCCGACGGGCCTCACCGCCGCCCGCGAGTACGGCCGCCTGCTCCAGGCTTACGAGGGGTTGTTCTGGACCACCCTCGCCGAACTCCCGTGAGGCCCCGTTCCCGCCAGTGCGACACTCCGCCGACCACTCGACAGGGCATAGGTCACGAGCCCGGCGCGGACGCCGGTGGGGACGAACCCGGCCCTCATCAAGACACGGCCGGACGCCACGTTGTCAGCGTGGTGCGTGGCATGGAACTCCGTCAGCCCGAGCTTGCCGGTTCCGAGGGCCACGATCCTGAGGACCCCCTCGGTTGCGTAGCCCCGGCCCCAGACGTCCGCGCGCAGGATGTAGCTCACTGCGGCGCCGCGGCGGTCCAGGTGGAGCTTGACGACCCCGAGAAGGTCGTCGTCCACGGTGAGTCCAAGGGTGTGGAGCGTACGCGGTCTCCTTTCCGCTGCCGCCAGGGCGCCCGCCACATACGCCTGGGCTTCGCGGGCGCCCATCGGCCCCCGACCGAGGAACCTCACCGATTCGGGGCCGTAGATGCACTCCACGGCCCCAGCGTCGCCATGGGCCAACTCCCGCAGCTCGATCACCCGTCGACCGCTTCAACCAACTCCGTCAACTCGGCGGCGGTCGGCCGGTCGTCGGGGCCGGCCAACAGGACGTACCGCAGACGGGCTTGAAGAGCGGGCCAGGGCATCGCGGTGGACAACGGGACCGCGCGGTGGGCGATGGCCGTACGCATGGCCTCCACCGACGCGCCCCTCCCGAGGCTGACGGCCTCGTAGTCCAGCGGCCACCTCCCGGTGACGCAGGTCCACAGGGTGCCGGCGAGTGCGTAGACGTCGGCCGCCTTCGTCGTCTCGACGGGCTGCGGGCCGTCGATGATCCGGGCGGCCAGCTCGGGGGCGGTGATGTGGATCATCGTGCCGTCGAACCTCCGCCACGGCGTGCCGTCGACCTGCCGCGACCAGGCGAAGTCCAGGAGCCGGACACCGTCCTCGGTGTGGATCCCGTGCTGTGGCTGGAGGTCCCCGTGCACCCACCCGGCCTCGTGCAGGTCGGCCACCGCACGGCACAACCCGACCGCAGCCTCCAGAGCTTCGTTCCGTCCGCCGGTGTCCTTGCGCACCGGCCGGAACACATTCCAGGTGGAAGGCCCGACCAGCCACGGGGTCACGTACCAGACACCGTTGTCGAAGCGACCGGCCGTGACGGTGTATTCGGGAAGTTGCTCCAGCACGGAGGCTTCACGGGCGGTGACCTCGGCGGCATCGCCGGTGCCGAGCTTGATGCTCACCACCCCTTGCGGACCGCTGGCCTTCCACACCGCCGAGCCCCGCCGGTCGCTGATCTCCTCCAGTTCGAGGGGCCCGCAGAGGGCACGCGCGGCATTCAGCGCCGCTGCGGCATCGGGAGGGAACTCGCCCATGCTCTCACTGCCTTCCACTCGCAAGGAACGTGCTCGAAGACGTCGCGCCCGTCATCGACCGCCACGGACAGTGCCGTGGCCAGGTCGGGCGTCCCCTCCAAGAACCTCGGATCCAACGGCCTCACACCCGCCCGCACTGGCAGGAACGACAAGGGCGGCGGCGGGATGCTCCCGCCGCGCCGGCCGGTCTCCACGGCGCCCTGGGCGAACTTCCCGACCATGACCCCGACCGGCGCGTACAGGTGCTTCAACGCCCAGTGCGGCCAAGCCAGAAGCTCACGATGGCCCTCACCCACCCAGTGCCCGCGCAGGACGACGTTCTCGCACGCGAGGACACCGTACGGCCGCGCCATCAGCGGACGGATCCATTCCGCGGCCTGCACGCCGGCGTAGAACAACTCCGCCTCCACCGCGTACCGATGGCTGCCCGGGGTGATCTCGTAGACCGTCCACCCGGTCATACCGCGCCGGATCGACGGTCGCAGGAACGGGCAGTGCTCGTCCAAGCCGGCAAGGTATCCGTCCACACCGACGGGGTGTTCCGTGCGGGCCCCGGTGAGGCGGAGCGCCCCGGCGGTCCGCCGGGACGCTCCGTCGAACGGCGCTGTGATCACAGGTAGGACGCCGTCGGGGCCGTGTCGTCGCCGTCACCCGGGGCGGGTGAACAGTTCCACTCGCCCCGGACCTCGCCGGTCTCGCGGTACCTGGCCAGGGCCTCGCTGTCGAGCGTGCCGTCAGCGCTCGTGAACCAGACTTCCGGCAGCGGCCCGTACGCCTCCTCGTACGCGCTCACCCACGTGATGAAACCGCTACCCCCGCCCTCGACGTGGGCCAGCTTGCGACCCGCGTGCTGGAGCGTGAACGCCTCGTACGCCTCCAGATCGTCGGCCAGCCGGTGCCACGCTGTGTCGATGGCAGCGGAGAACATCTCCGGCGCCGCTTCGCCGGAGTCGATCCGTCGCGCGGCGATCGCGAAGTACTTTCCCAGCTCGTCCAGCTCGGCGGTCGACTTGATGGTGCTGCTCACGGGATTCTCCCATCGGGTTGGTGCTGCTCGTCCGGGGACCGGCCAAGCAGCGGTGCACGGGTGGTACGACCGGCTCGGCTCGACCGGAGACCGTACCGACGGCCCGGGAGTGAGCGGCTGCCTCCAGTGAACGACGCGGGAGTTGTCGCGAACCAGAGCAGAAAGTTACTGTCTGTCAGGCACAATCAACGCGCTGTTCGTCCTGACCTGGGCCTGTCGATCCGAGCGGAGAAGGCCGTGGCTCCAAGACGTAAGAAGCTCGCAGAACGCCGCAAGGCGCTGGGCTACAGCCAGGAGGCATTCGCCCACGAGTTGGGAGTGGCGATTTCCACCGTCGCCCGCTGGGAGGCCGGCGCGACCGACCCCCAGGGGTACGTTCACCCCAAGCTGGCAAAGGCCCTCAGGATCACTTCCGAACGACTGGCGGAGCTCCTCGCACCTGCGGCACTGCACCCGTGCCGTCCGGTGGTCTACGCCGCCGGCCCATCTGTTGGCGATACTGACGACATGAAGCGCCGCGATATTCTGAGCTTGCTCGCCGCGACCGGCGCCCTCGTTGCGCTGCCGACCTCCGGCGCAGCCTCGCCCCGCACCGGCACGTCCGCCGCACTTGCTGAAACCGGGCCCGAGTTGAACGCGCACCTCTGGAAAGTCTTCTGCCTGTCCGACTCGAAACAGGCCGTCTACCCCATGGTTCGACACCAATTGAACCTCCTGGCCAAGGGGTTGGGTGAGCACCAGAGCGAGGCCTCGCATCAGAGGCTCTGCACACTCGTGGGAGACCTGTACCAGCTCGCGGGCGAGATCTTCTTCGACGCCAACCGGTACACCGATGCGGCCTACTGCTACACCCTGGCCGCCAGCGCCAGCAGGGAGGCCGGCGCCTACGACATGTGGGCGTGTGCCCTGACCCGGCACGCGTTCGTGGAACTGTACGAGAATCGGTTCGGCGTGGCAGCTCCGATACTGGCGGCGGCATCCCGCGTCGCCGAACGTGGAGACCACCAACTCTCGACCCGCTACTGGGTAGCGGCGGTCCAGGCGGAGGCCCATGCAGGTCTCGGCGACCTTGATGCGACCGAGCGCGCGCTCGACAGCGCCGGGCAGGTTCACAACCTCCCCGGGGAACCACACAACGGAGGCTGGCTCCGCTTCGACGGCTCCCGCCTCGCCGAGGAGCGCGGAACCTGCTATCTCGCGCTCGGCCGACCGGATCTGGCGGAGCAGGCATTGACGAGTGCCCTGTCGCAACAGCTTTCACCGCGTCGCCGGGGAGCTGTGCTCGCGGAGCTGGCGGCACTGGGGGTCGAACGCAGCGATCTCGACCAGGCGAGTCACTACACTCACGCCGCACTGGAACTGGCGGGCCGGACCGGGTCGGGCTTCATCGGGAGGAAGTTGGAGACCGTCAAGAACCGCCTCGCCCCTCTGATGACCGACAGCCGGGCCTCGGCACTGCACCAGCAGATCTCGGCGCTCGACGGCGCCGTCTGACGAAGGAGTGACGCAATGTCCGATGGACGGATCTTCCGTGAAGCGTGGATCGCGGGTGTGTCGAAGCACTACCCGGGCGAGCCCAAGGCCGGATACATCGCTCCTTGGAACGAGACGCCCGCATGGGAGCGCGAGTGTGCGACCGCCGTATTCGGCCAGGTCCGTGACTTCGTCAGGGTGAGCGGCGGGAACACGTCCAAGCTCACCCGGGAGCAGAAGGGGCGCTTCGTCGCGACGTGCTGGATCGCTCAGATCCACAAGCACTTCGAGGACCCGAAGCCCGGTTATGTGGCCGACTGGGCCGACCTGCCGTCCTGGCAGCAGGAGACCGATGCCGACATCTTCGAGGCCATCGAGCGCGCCGGTTCCTGATCCGGGGGGCGGACGGCGTTGAGGTGGGGGCCCGGGGGGGAAACCGGCCGGGGCGCGGGGGGGGGGGGGGGG
>NZ_JAXCLC010000024.1:0-102192 GCF_034043715.1 Kitasatospora purpeofusca
ATGATTGAAATTCCACCACTCCGGACGATCACCAAGTCCGGGCATTGAAAATACTGGCCGCCCTTGCTTTCGCCAGTGAAGGTCCGGCGGTCCATGATACGAGCGACCTCCGAGAGCGTCATGAAAGTCGCGCTCCACCGGGTTCCATCAGATGCAGTGACTTCGGCATCCACGTTCTCCACTGTCTCGGCCTGCTCACCAGCTTCGAGCTTGAAGACAGCCTCGAACTGAACCCCGCGGGTGACCGGAAAGGAGTTACTTTCCATATAGTTTCTTCAACCTTCCCATGACTTTTGATTCACTTCGCTTGTCTGCCTTGTCCACGATCTGGATACCTCCGTCGACATTTCAGAAGAATGGTCGTGCGCCATTATCGCCACGCGCATACACGACATCAGTTCCCTCGAAAGCCTTGCTGCCGGTTCCCGGATTCATATTCCCCTGAGACAGCTGCTCGAGGAGGTTATCCAGCTCCCGTTGGACCATCTGGTTCTTCCCCGCTTGCTCTGCTGCTTTTGGCCAGCAAGGGGTCGTCCCCGATAGTTGATTTTATCTTCAGGCAGTTCTCGCTGCCCTCCCCCGTGGCAGAATTCGTGTTCCCAGCCAGGCCTTCGTTCGCTCGGCCACTTCCCCCCTGGCCCTTTTGGTCCTCTCCACGGAAGGCCTGGCCGAAGGAGTTGGCGAAGCGGGTGACGGCGTCGGCGGTGATGGCGGCGCCGGGCTCGTGCAGGCCCCTCACCGACAGGAGCCCCCTTGTCGCTCCGGCCCGCCTCCCGGCCCCGGCTCGCTTGGCCAGCTCTCCTCTCGGAGCTGTAGCGCGGTCACCCTGCCGTTCGAACGGCACCTGTCGGGTGGAGGGAACCCGCCCGGTCTCCCAGGTTGTCCAGTAGAACGACATGACGACACGACCTGCGGGAGGGATGCCGGTGCGGGACTCGCCTTCCGAACGTGAAGCGGACTTCAGCCGTTTTGCCCACACTGTCCATCCGGCGATGCTGCGCACCGCCAGGCTGCTGACCGGGGACCCGCATGCCGCCCAGGACTTGGCCCAGAGCGCCTTGCTGCGGATCTACATGTCCTGGGGGCGCTCCGATACGTGGGACAACCCTGCGGCCTACGCCCGCAGGACCCTTGTCAACGTCCACGCCACGTGGCGTCGGAGGCACTGGTACCGGGAGATCCCCCACCGCAGTCCCCGGGAGCAGGGCCAGGCCCAGGACCCCGCACAGCGTTGGGGGGACCTGGTGGATCTGGAGCGCGCTCTTGCCGCGCTGCCGGCCGCGCAGCGCACGGTCCTGGTCCTCAGGTTCTACGAGGACCTGAGCGTGGAGCAGGTCGCACAGCTGCTGGGGTGCTCGGTGGGGACGGTCAAATCCAGGACAAGCAGGGCTCTGGACCGCATCCGCGGACGGGTAGAACTGTCCGGACGTGCAAGGAGGGATCAGGAATGACCGACTCCGAGGGCCGGGAGCAGGAAGAACTCCGTTCGGGACTACGGGGGCTGGCGGATCAGCAGGTTCCGGTGCCGGCGCCGGTGCGCGAGGTGGTGGAGCGTGGGCGGCGCCGTCGTCGGGTGCGGGTCGCCGGTGTGGTCACGGCCCTCGTGGCGTGCGCGGTGGTGGCGGGCGTACTGTCCGGGCCGCGGTCCGCGCCGGACGAACGCCGGTCGGCGCCGGCGACCGCGGAACCGACGGTCTCGGCGGCAGCCTCTGAATTCGCATCCGCACCGGCAGCGGCCCTGGTTCGCCGCGAGGTGGATCCCGCCGATCCGCCGGCCCAGCCCGGCAGTCCGGTGCTGGGCCAGGCGTATCCCTTTGACTGGGGCGTCCATTGCGGGGCGCGGTACCTGCGGTTCTCGGGGAGGATCTGGCAGGCGCAGGGCGAGGTGCCACTGCCGCCGGGGCTGCCGGGAGTCCACGGGCCGAACTCCGCTCCGCTGGTGGTGCCTGGCTATGTGACGGTCACCGGGGCGGACACGGCCCGGTTCGAGGCGCCCGGCTACCTTCGAGAACCGGCCGCGTTGCGGGCCGTGGCCGACGCACCGTTGTGCGCGTGACCCTGGGGCGGCGTCCGGCCGGCACCGTACTCCGTGCTGGACCTGTCCGGGCCGCCGACCAAGGGCGAGGCGGATGCCGCGTACTGGAGCGAGAACCCGGCCGAACTGCTCTTTCCCCGGGAAGACGATCCGACTGGACGCGTCCATCGCGAACGCGATGGTCGTGCCCTGATGCCGCGCCATGGTCACGTGCGTACGACCGGTCCCCGTACACCTTGAGCAAGGAATCCTGAGATGCCACTGTTCCCCTCCCACGAGCATGAACGCCGGGCCTCCGAGTCCCCCTGGGTCCGGAGCGACGATGGTCTTGCGATGCACCCCTCCAGGACGCGCCGGTCAGGCTGACATGTGTAGCCCTCATGGAGAGAAGGTCGCGAAAATGTCAGGACCATATGACTTGATGGCGCATCAGATAGCTGGACATCGACGCCCCCGCCGAGCTGGACACTGCCTTCCCTGCCGAATCCATGCCCGGCCGAACGTCCCCCAGGCCGTCCGACGAGGTCACCCGCGGCGGTAGCTGGCTTCCCAGACGGAGGCTCCTGACCTGGGTTCTCCGTCAGGCCGTCAACGTGTTCGGGCTACGACCGTCGCTCCATTCGCAATCGGGTTGACGTCCACGACGACAGACGGGTGATCGGACGCGGCCAGCGCCGCCGGGCTGCAATGGGTCCGGCGGCCGAGGCCGGCGATCCGCTCGCCCGGGACGGCGAGACGGTCGCCCTCGACCACGCCGCCGGGCAGGACCAACCGGGCACCGGCCAGGGCAGGTACGGTCCGCGGTCACGCGGTCGCTCCTGGCAATGGCGCGGGCAGCCTCGGCATTGAGCGAATTTGCTTTAAGAGCGCCCATCATAGTCATCTTCGAGCAAAGGTGAAGGCCGTGGGGCAGCCCGAAGGGCCACCCCCGAGCGGGCCGCCCAGGCCGGTCGGCGCCCGGGACAGGGCTAGACTCGGATCATGCTCAAAGCTGATCGCGCCGCCCGGATCCTCTCGCACGTCAGCGCGGCAGGGAGCGCCGATGTGCACGCGCTCGCCGAGCTGCTGGACGTCTCGACCGCGACCGTCCGCCGCGACCTTCAGGACCTCCATGAGCAGGGGCTGCTGCACCGCACCCGGGGTGGCGCGGTGACCGGCTCGGTCAACCTCGAACTGCCGTTGCGTCATCGGAGCGAGAAGCAGCGGGAGGAGAAGCGCAGGATCGCCCAGGCGGCGGCCGAGCTCGTGCCGGAGGGGGCGGTGGTGGGCCTCAGCGGTGGCACGACCACCAGCGAGCTCGCCTGGGTGCTCGCCGAACGGGTCGGCATCACCGTGGTGACCAATGCGGTGAACATTGCGGCGGATCTGATCGTCCGCCCCGAGGTGCGCCTGGTGGTGATCGGCGGCATCGCCCGCTCGGCCAGCTACGAGCTGGTGGGCCCGGCCGCCGACCGGATGCTCTCGCAATATCATCTGGACATCGCCTTCATCGGGGTGGACGGCCTGACCGCGGAGGAGGGCTGCACCACGCACGACGAGATGGAGGCCCAGACCGACCGGGCGTTCCTGCGCAGCACCGCGCGTGCTGTCGTCCTGGCCGACAGCACCAAGGCCGGCCGGGTCACGTTCGCCCGGATCTGCCCGCTCTCCGACGTCCACGACCTGGTGACGGACCGCGGACTGACGGGCGCCCAGGAGGCGGCCTTCGCCAACTGCGGGGTGCGGGTCCACCGGGCCTGACGTCCGGCGCCGCGAACGCCGGTGCCCCGCGTGCCTCGGCGGGAAGCGTGCCTCGGCGGGAAGCGGGGCGCGGCGGGTACCGGAGCTCGGGCGGTGTCGGATCAGGCCTTGACGCCCCCCGCCGTCAGGTCGGTGCGCCAGAACCGCTGCAGCAGCACGAAGGCGACGACCAACGGCACGACGGAGACCAGGGAGCCCGTCACGACCAGGTTGTACGGGGTCTGGTCCCTGAGGCCGTTCCAGTAGTAGAGGCCGAGGTTGACCGGCCAGAGCTGCTGGTCCGACAGGGTGACCAGCGGCAGGAAGAAGTTGTTCCAGATGGTGGTGAACTGGAACAGGAAAACGGTCACCAGCGCCGGTGAGAAGATCCGCAGGACGACCGTGAAGAAGATCCGGAACTCCCCGGCGCCGTCCATCCGGGCGGCCTCCAGAATCTCGTCCGGGACGGACGCGTCGGCGTAGATCCGGCTGAGGTAGACACCGAACGGACTGATCATGCTGGGCAGGAGTACGGCCCAGACGGTGTTGACCAGGTGCGCCTTGGACAGCAGGAGGTAGACCGGCAGGGCGAGCAGCGGTGCCGGGACGAGCACCGCGGCGAGGATCGTGTTGAACACCGCCTCGCGGCCCCGGAAGCGGTACTTGGTGAGCGCGTAGCCGGCCATCGCCGCGAGCAGCGTGGCGACCGCCGCACCCACTCCGGCGTACAGCACGGTGTTGAGGAGCCAGCGGAAGTAGAGGCCGCCGTTGGCGGTGGCCAGTTCGTGGAGGTTGTCGTCGAGGTGGAAGGCGGAGAACCAGAAGCCGTCGCTGCCGAACAGATCGCTGCTGTTCTTGGTGGAGGCCACCAGCAGCCACCAGGCGGGCAGCAGGAAGTAGGCGGACAGCACGAACAGGACGGCCGTGCCGAGGACGTTGGGCCGCCGGCGGCGGCCCGGGCCCGGCCGACGGGCGGTCCCGGCGGGGCGGGGCGGGGCGGACTCCGCCGCCGCGGCGCGCCGGTGCAGGTCGGTGCTCATGCGGTCACCCGGTTTCCGGTGAGGCGCACCGAGAGGCGCAGGAAGGTGAAGGACAGGGCGCAGGTCGCGAGCGCCAGCAGGACGGCGATCGCTGCGGCCTTGCCGTAGTCGTTGTTGCCGAAGGCCGCGTTGTAGGCCGCCATGTTCGGGGTGTAGTCGGCGGCGACGGTCGAGGCGAGCGAGTGGAGGACCATCGGCTCGGTGAAGAGCTGGAGGGTGCCGATGATGGAGAAGATCCCGGTCAGGACCAGGGCGGGGGCCACCAGGGGGATCTTGATGTGCCAGGCGATCCGCCACGGGCCGGCGCCGTCGAGGTCGGCGGCCTCGTAGAGGTCGCTGGGGATGGCCTGCAGGGCGGAGAGGATGACCAGCATGTTGTAGCCCGTCCAGGTCCAGGTGACGATGTTGGCCATCGACCACAGGACGGTGTCCGGGGAGAGGAAGTCGGCGTCGATGCCGATGTCCTTCAGGCCCGCGACGAGCGGACTGGTTCCGGGCAGGTAGAGGAACGCCCACAGGATGGTGGCCACGACTCCGGGGATCGCGTACGGGAGGAAGTAGGCGAGCCGGAAGAACTTCTTCAGCCGGGTGCCCTTGGCGTCGATCAACAGCGCCAGTCCGAGGGCGAGTCCGAGCATCACCGGGACCTGGACCGCTCCGAACAGCAGGACCCGCCCGACGCCGGTGAGGAACGACCCGTCCCCCAGGGCCGCGGTGTAGTTGTCCAGCCCGGCGAAGACCGTTCTGGCCGGGCCGAAACCGAGGCCGGACCGCTCGATCCGGAACAGGCTCTGCCAGAGCGCGTACCCGATGGGCAGCAGGAACAGGGCGGTGAACAGCAGGCCGAAGGGGAGCAGGAAGGCGAAGGCCGCGCGGTTGCGGGCCGGGCCCCGTCGTACGGGTGCGGGTTCGGGACCGGTACGGCCCGTCGCCGCCTGGGGTGCTGCTGCGCTCATCTGGGTTCTTTCTCGTGCTGGCCTCGGCTGGCGGGGGTCGGTCTCCGGGGCCGGCGGACCCCCGGGGGGCCGCCGGCCGTCCGGTCAGCCGGTCAGCCGGTCGTGACCGTCAGGCCCTTGGCCTTCATCGCGTCGACCGTCTTGCTCTGGACGGTGCCCAGGGCGGCGGTCAGGTCACCGTGGGAGGCGACGGCGGCGCCGAAGGCGTCGGTGAGATCACTGGAGGTCTGGGTCATGGTCGGGCCCCAGTTCCATGTAGCGGCCTGCGCGGTCGCCTGCTTGAAGACGTCGAAGATCGGCCGGTTGCCGAAGTAGGCGCTCGGCTTCGCCAGGGCCGGGGACGAGGCGCCGCTGGTGGAAGCCGGGTAGATACCGGCCTTCTCCACGAGCGTGGCGACGGCGGCGGGGTCCGTGCTCATCCAGTTGGCGAACTCCAGTGCCGCCGCGGTGTTCTTGCAGCCCTTGATGAGCGCGGTGGACGAACCGCCGTCGTTGCCGACCGACTTGGCGCCGTCCTGCCACTGCGGCATCGGCGCCACTCCCCACTTGCCCGAGGCCTGTGCCGCGTTCTGCTCCAGGATGGAGGAGAACCAGACCGGGCCGGCGTACGCGGCGAGCGTGCCGTCCTGCATGTCCTTGTACAGGTCGGGGGTGCCGCTCTGCTCGGACTTGACGAGGCCTTGGTCGACCAGGCCCTGCCAGTACTTGGCGACCTTGGCGGTGCCCGGGTCACTCGCGAGCGCGACCTTCCAGCCCTTGTCGTCGGCGCCGAACCAGTTGCCGCCGGCCTGGGCCGACATGCCCGCGAACCACCACGGGTCGTCCGGGTTGAACACGCTCAGGTAGCCGTTGGGGTTGGCGGAGCGCACCTTGGCGGCGTCGGCGGCGAACTCCTCCCAGGTGGCCTGCGGCTTCAGGCCGTACTGGGCGTACAGGTCGGTGCGGTAGTAGAGCCCCATCGGGCCCAGGTCGACCGGGATGCCGTACACCCGGCCGCCGACCTTCACCGAGCTCCAGGCGGCGTCGCCGTACTGCGGCTGGTACTTCCCCGCGTCCGCGCCGACCTCCTGGGCGGCGCCCTCCACGACGAAGCTGGGCAGGGACTCGTAGCCGACCTGGGCGAGACAGGGGGCGTTGCCCGCCTTGACGGCCGCGAAGATCTTGGCGTAGCCGCCCTTGCTGCCCGAGACGATCTTCTCGAACTTGATCCGGGAGTTCTGGTGGGTCGCGTTGTACTGGGCCGCTGCCTCCTCGTAGCCCGGCGCCCAGCCCCAGAAGGTGACCTCGGCGGTGCCGCCGGCCCCGGACCCGCCGTCACCGTCCGAGCCGCAGGCGGTGACGCCGGCGAGCAGCGGCAGCGCTGCGGCGGCGGCCAGCAGGCGGGTGCGGATTCGTGTCTTCGCCATGGATCTGGTCCTTTGCGTGTGCGGGAGCCCGGTTGTCGCGACGCGGCGGCCGGATAGGTGGAGGCCGGCGCGATCGGGGTCCGAGCGGTGGGGGTCCGAGCGGTGGGGACTGTCAGGAGGGCATCGGATTCGGCGGGAGTCGGCGGCTCGCGTCAGCGGAATGCTCGCCGGCCGGCGGTCGCGCCCCGATCGCGGGCCTCGAGTTGAGTGGCCATCAGTTCACCGCCTTGCTCTCAACTGCTCATTTGGGAGGAGTATTGCTCAAAATCGAGCACATGCCTAGAGGATCCGGCCGACGAAGCGGTCTCGGTTTCGACACGGCGCCAGCTGATCACCGGCCGCCGGCCGCGAGCCGCGAGCGAGCGGCGAACGACGTCAGCCGAGGTCCGGACGGGGCACGAGATCCACCGCGGGGTCGGTACAGCCGTCGAGTTCGAGGACGGTCATCTCGTTCGGCCCGCTGCGCAGAATCGGCCAGGGCAGGTAGAGGGTGCGCTGGGGGCCGCGGTCCCAGTAGCGGCCGAGCAGGAACCCGTTGACCCAGACGTAGCCCTTGGTCCAGCCGGGCAGCACCACGTAGCCGTCGGCCGGCTCCTCGACCTCGAAGGTGCCGCGGTGGAAGACCGGCCCGGATCCGCCGGCCGATGCGGCGGCCACGTCCCAGGGGAGCCGGTCCGGCGTGCCGTCGGCCAGCGGCATCGGGTCGGCGGTCCAGCCGTGCAGGTACTGCTGGGTGTGCAGGACGCCGGTGACGCCCTTGCGGTCACCGATCCCGGCCCCGTAGTTGACCCGGCCCATCGACTCGACCAGGAGCTCCAGCCGAGCCTCCGGGCCGGGCACCGGGATCAGCGGCGGATCGCTCTCGACATCGCGTTCCAGGGTGGCCAGACGGGTGCCGTCGACGAGGACGTGGGCACGGTCGGCGAGCCCTTCGACGGTCAGCGGGTACTCCCCGCGCGGGCCGGGGATGGTGGTCCGGTAGCGGACGAGGCCGTGCGGGACGCCGAGTTCCTCGAAGGAGGGCGGCACGGCGGAGCGGACCTCTCCGGTGGACAGGTGGTCCACGACGTCCGCCAGCGGCAGGTGCCGGTCGAGTTCCACCCGGCACGGCGGCAGTGTGGCCGGGAGCTCCTCGGGCTCCGGCACCGGGCCGTCCGCGTAGGCCGACAGGACCTCGCGGAACGCCCAGAACTTGGCGGTGGGAGCGCCGCGTTCGTCCAGCGGGGCGTCGTAGTCGTAGGAGGTGACGGTCGGCTGGTAGCCCTGGCCGGTGCGGGGGTCGGCGGTGTTGGCGCCGGCCCACGTGCCGAAGTTGGTGCCGCCGTGGGCCATGTAGAGGTTGACGGACCCTCCGGCCTCCAGGATCTCGCGGAGCGCCCCGGCGGCGTCCTCCGCCGCGCGGGTGGTGTGCGGCTCGCCCCAGTGGTCGAACCAGCCGTTCCAGAACTCCATGCACACCGGCGGGTCCTGCGGGCGGTGGCGGCGCAGTTCGGCGAAGGCCTCCGTCGCGCGGCTGCCGAAGTTGACGGTCGCGAGGTGGCCGGCCAGGGTCCCGCCGGTGAGGAAGAAGTCCTCCGGACCGTCGGAGGTGAACAGCGGAACGTCGATCCCGCGGGCGCGCAGGCCGTCGGCGAGGTGCGCGAGGTAGGCCCGGTCGGTGCCGTAGGAGCCGTACTCGTTCTCGATCTGCACCATGACGACGTTTCCGCCGCGGGTCGTCTGGTGCTCGGCCAGGATCGGGATCAGCGTGTCGTACCAGCGGTCGACGTGGGCCAGGTAGCGCGGGCTGCCGGTGCGCAGCGGCAGGCGGCCCCCGTCCGCCCGAAGCCACCAGGGCAGGCCGCCGTTCTCCCATTCGGCGCAGATGTACGGGCTCGGACGCACGATCGCGTTCAGTCCGGTGTCCGCGGCGGTGCGGAGGAAGGTCTCCAGGTCGGCCCGGCCGGTGAAGTCGTAGCTGCCGGGGCGTGGCTCGTGCAGGTTCCACGGGACGTAGGTCTCCACGGTGTTGAGTCCCATGGCCCGCAGCATGCGCAGATGTCGCGGCCACTGTTCGGGCAGGCTGCGGAAGTAGTGCACGGCTCCGGAAAGCAGGCGCAGGGGGCGTCCGTCGAGCGTGAACCCGTTCCGGGAGATCTGGATCATGGTGGTCCTCATGGGTGTGGGGGCGGTACCGGTCCGGCCGCCGTGGCGGCCCCGCGGGCTCACACGGTGGCGGCCGCCGCGATGGTCGGCAGGAGCCGTCCGGCGGTCTCGGTGATCGCCGTGCGGCCCGCGGCCAGGTACGAGCGGGGGTCGACCGTCCGCTCGTCACCGGCCAGATGAGCTCGGACGGCGGCCGTCATGGCGACGCTCAGCGCCGTCCCGATGTTGACCTTGGAGATGCCACCGCGGACGGCACGCCGGAGTTCGTCGTCGGGGACGCCGGAGGAGCCGTGCAGGACGAGCGGGACGTCGAGCGTGCGGTGCAGGGCGGAGAGCAGGGCGTGGTCGAGCCGGGCGTCGCGGGAGGTCGTCGCGTGGGAGCTGCCGATGGCGGGTGCCACGGTGACGATCACGGTTCCGGCCTCCCCCCGGGCGCCGTGCGGCCGGCCGCCGCACTCGGAGACGTGGCCGGCTGCCTGGGAGCCAACCTGCTCGCACTGGACACGGCGGGCGCCAGTCCGGGGACGAGCTGGACGCGGGCGCGGGCGGCCATCGCGGCGGCCTGTCTCCCGGTCCAGCAACGCCGCCTTGACCGCGGTCCCGCCGACGTCCACGGCGACGACCTGACGTGCCGTGGTCATGCGTCGGCGAGGACCACGGACCGGGTCAGGTTGCGCGGGCGGTCCGGGTCCAGCCCCTTGGGGGCGGCCAGCGCGACGGCCAGCCGGTGGACGCGCACCAGCTCGGCGAGGGGGTCGAGCCGACCCTCGATCCAGTGCGCGCCCGTCCCGCGGACCTGCTCGGCCAGACCCACCGGTGCCGCGCCCAGCATCCAGGTGACGGTGGAGGGAGCGGCGATGCTGATGGGGCCGTGCCGGTACTCCATCGCCGGGTAGGCCTCGGCCCAGGCGAGCGCGGCCTCGCGCAGCTTGAGACCGGCCTCGTTGGCGAGGCCGACCGTCCAGCCGGTGCCGAGGAAAGTGAACTGGGTGCGGTCGGTCAGGCCCTCCGGCAGCGGCTCCTCCAGTGCGCGCCGTCCGTCGGCCTCCACCGCCTCGGTGTGCAGGCCGAGGTGGGCCCGGAGCAGGGTCAGGGCCGTCGTGGCGAACCTGGTCTGCACCACGGAGCGTTCGTCGGCGAAGTCCAGGACGGTGACGTCGTCGGCGGCGGCCATCACCGGGGTGTCCGGGGTCGCCGTGATCGCGGAGGTACGAACCCGCCCGCGCACCCGGTCCAGCACGTCCAGGACCTCGGTCGTGGTGCCGGAGCGGGTCAACGCGACCACCCGGTCGTAGGAACGGACGCCGGGGAACTCCGAGGCGGCGAAGGCGTCGGTGACGCCCTGCCCGCCGGACTCGCGGAGTGCGGCGTACGCCTGGCCCATGAACCACGACGTCCCGCAGCCGATGACCGCGACCCGCTCGCCGGCCTCGGGCAGTGCTCCCGCTCCGCTCCCCGCTGCGGCGGCGAGCTCCGCGGCACGGCGCCAGCAGTCGGGCTGGCTGGCTGTCTCGGCCTCGACGTGGGTCGCCATCGGCCACCTCCACAGTGATCGTTTGCTGATTTCTGTTTCCTTCTGGCTCGATTCAAGCAGCATTGATCATAGAGGGGAAGCCTGCTTGCAGGTTTCTGATCGAAACTGTTGACATCTGCGCGTTAACGGGCCGGATACTGCATGGCACCGCAATCGGCCCCCCACATGCCAGTACCGGCCCCCTCCCCGCGGTACAGCACCGAAGGAGACCTCGTGTCCGCCCCACCCCGCAGAGCACTCGCCACCGTCCTCGCACCCGCGCTCCTTGCGCTGAGCGCGGGCTTCGCCCCGGCCGCCGTGGCCGCACCCACCCCCTCGGCCACCTACACCGTGAGCGTCGGGAAGCCGGTCGGCTACGCCCACCCCACCGACACCCCGGCCGTGCCGTACATCGACAAGGACGGGACCTTCTACTTCCAGCAGTCGGCCGCGCTCTACGGCGCGACCGACCCGCGGTACTGGGACTTCTTCACCGGCACGGACTTCGACACCGCCGTCCGGTCCGGCGCCATCAGCGACGCGGTCGACCCCGCCAACGCCAACGACCGGAACAACGACACCACCTGGCGCTGCGACAACAGCCCGACCGGCCTGGAGTCGACGCACGCACCCGCCGGGTCGGGCTACGCCCAGAGGAACTACTGCGACCTGTCCGGTGTCTGGGTCGACCCGGACACCGGCCACTGGTACGGGCTGGTCCACAACGAGTTCACCCCGCAGCCCTTCGGCGACGGCCTCCACTACGACGCCGTCGACTACGCGGTCTCCACCGACCAGGGCCGGACCTGGGCCGTCAAGGACCACGTGATCACCTCGCCCTACAGCACGAAGCGGGGCGACACCGCAGCCTTCCCGAACCAGACCTACCACTACGGCGACGGCGACCAGCGGCTGTTCGTCGACACCGCCTCCGGCTACTTCTACGCCTTCTACGGATCGCGGATCGTCGACAAGGGCGGTAGCTGGAAGGCCTTCCACGAGCACGTGGCCCGCGCGCCGATCTCCGCCAAGATGGCGCCCGACTCGTGGCAGAAGTGGTACGACGGCGCCTGGTCCCAGCCCGGTGCGGGTGGCCAGGAGAGCAACCTGGTCCCCGTCAGCGCCGCCAACCCCACCGGCCACACCCCCGCCGCGGGCGAGTACAGCCCGGCCAACACCGGCACGGTGGACCAGCAGGTCGCGGCCGGCACGATGCCCCCGACCTCGCCGCTGTTCGTCATGGACATCACCTACAACGCCTACCTCGGTCTGTACATCGGGGAGCCGCAGGCGGTCGACCAGAGCGGATCGGCGCCCCAGCAGTACTACGCCACCGACAATCTGGCCACCCAGAAGTGGTACCCGATCGGGGACACCGGCGGCTACCACACCGCGTCCTGGTACCGCTGGTTCCTCGACGGCGCGAACCGGACGAACGCCACCATCGTCGGCAAGACCTTCCGCGCCTACTGCTCCATCAGCTGCTCCGGCGGCGCGGGAGGCGAGTACGTCGAGGTGACCATCGGCAGCTCCGCGCCCGCCGCTCCCCCGGTCGACCTCGGCAAGACCTACCGGATCGGCAACGCCGACGGCCGGGTCCTCGCCCAGGCCCCCGGCGGTTCCGCCACCACGTCGGCCGCGACCGCCACCGGTTCGGCCCTGGAGTCCTGGAGCTTCGCCTCCAACGGCGACGGCTCCTACCGGATCGCCAACGCCGCCACCGGCCAACTGCTCGGCGTCAACTCCACCGCCGTCACCGGCCGGGCCTGGGGCGCGCGGCCCACCGCCACCGCCGCCGGCCCGAACGGACCCACCGTCGGCCAGCAGTGGTTCGTCGTCCGCGCCACCTCCGCCACCGGCGCGGACACCGGCACCTTCAAACTGCTCAACCGCTACAGCGGCCTTGCCCTCGGCCTCTCCTCCGCCGACGGCCGGCTCGCCGAGACCACTCCGGCCCGCAGCTGGACCAACACCACAGGCGACGCCGTCGGCGGCACCCGCACCGCTGCCGAGCAGGCACTCACCCTGACCGCCACCGGGACCGCCGGCAATCCGCCGCTCGACGGTACCCACACCCTTACCGCCTCCGGCAAGGCCCTCGACAACCCGGCCCACTCCACGACCCAGGGCACCCAGTTGGTCACCTGGACGCCCAACAGCGGTCCCAACCAGACCTGGGTCTTCACGCAGCAGACGGACGGGAGCTACCAGATCACCAACAGAGAGTCCAAGCTCTGCATGGACGTCAGCGACGGCTCCACCTCCGCCGGCGCGAAGGTGATCCAGTGGGCCTGCACCGGCGGCAGCAACCAGCGGTGGCTGGTCACCCCGGTGTCCGGCGGCTACCGGATCGCCTCCCAGAGGAGCGGCCTGTTCCTCACCGCCGCCTCCGCCGCCGACGGCGCCAAGGTCACCCAACAGCCCGGCACCGGATCGGTGCTCCAGCGCTGGGCGATCGGCTGAGGGCCTGCCCGTAGGGCACGCCCTCGGACAACGGCGGGACCGGCAAGGCGGCCGGCGCCCCATGTCCGGTCCCGCCGTACCGGCCGCACACCAGCCCCCCGGACGCGATCGGCCTCAACGACCACCCACCCGGCGCCGGGCGGACGCCACAGTCCTCCGTCCGGCCAACGCATGCGGAGCCGAACCGAGTTCAAGGCAGGGCCGCCGCCTCGACGAGCCGATCGTGCGACAACCGAGCCCCGTGCGACGACGGCCGTGCGCCCACCACACAGCAGGCCGAAGGCCGCCGCGGCGACGTTCGGCGCGCGTCCCCGTTCAGGCATGTCCACCGCCACTGTCCGTGCGCATTCAGCACGGTCCAGCGCGCTCCCGGACACTCCCGGACCGAGTCCTCTGGAGACACCCATGGGTGGTCTACGCGTGTTCACGCCGCGCCGCACCAGTCCGGCCGATGCCTCGACGTTCCCGGCTCCAGCACCGCCAGCGGTACCCGGCCGGCGATCTGGACCTGCCACGGCGGCACCAGCCGGCAGTGGCAGCTGCCCTGACGCACCGCTAGCGGTCCCGGAGCCGGCCCCCGGACAGCGAGGAGCTGCCCGGGGGCCGCAGACATCGGATGTTCTGGCGAGCCTCTGCGCGAAATATTCAGGTCAAAGCCTTCCAATACCGGCATCCGCCAAGCCGGCCCGGTCGACATTCATTTGATGTATAAGCAGGAATCTGGCTCCCAGCCCGACACCGTCAGGAAGGACACCACCCATGTCCGAGACCGCCTTCCCCCACCCCGGGCCCGCGCCCGTGAACGGCGTGTCGCGTCGTGGCATCCTGCGCGCGGCCGCCTCGGTCGGCGCACTGTTCGCGCTCGGCTCCCTGCCGGAGTTCACCGCGTCCGCCGTGTCCGTGCCCCGCCCCGGCTCCCTGTCGGCGGTGCCGGCCGGCCAGGCGGTCACACTCTGGTACACCGCGCCCGGCAGCGAGTCGGCGATCCTGGAGCAGGGGCTGCCGATCGGCAACGGACGGCTCGGCGCCATGGTCACCGGCGGTCCGTCCCGCGACGCGCTGTACCTCTCGGACGCCACCCTGTGGACCGGCCACGCGAACGCGACACTCGGCTCGGACGGCCAGTTCCCCTACGGAGCCGAGGACTTCGGCACCTTCGGGCTCCTGGCCAAGGCATACCTGGACATCCCCGCCCACACCGCCAGAGCCGTCAACGGCTACCGCCGCACCCTCGATCTCTCCAACGGTGTGGTGACCGCCTCGTACCGGTTCGGCGGCGTGACGTACCGGCGCGAGGTGTACGCCAGCCACCCCGATGACGTGATCGTCGTCCGGCTCACGCAGAGCGGCGGCGGAACATACACGGGATCGGTGACACTCACCGGCACCAGGGGCGAGACGGTATCGGCCGACGACGCCACGGCGAGCGTCTCCTTCGGCGCGGCGCTCGCGAACACGCTCAGGTACGCGGCCGTGGTGAAGGCGGTCGGTACCGGCGGCCCGGTCTCGGCCTCCGGCGCGAAGGTGAGCTTCACCGGCTGCACGGAGGTGCTGTTGATCATCTCCGGTGGCACCAACTACAAGGCGGACCCGTCCGTCGCCTACAAGGACACCGCCGTCGCTCCGCTCACGGTCGCCCACGCCAAGGCGTCGGACGCGGCCGCCGTCCCCGGCACCGCCCTGCTCGCCACCCACGTCGCTGACTACCGACGTCTGCAGCAGGCCATGACGGTCGACCTGGGCACTTCCAGCGCCGTGCAGCGGGCCATGGACACCGCCTCCCGGCTCACCGCCCGCGCCGGATCCGGCTCCGCGCCCGACCCCGAACTCGAAGCCTCCTACCTGCAGTTCGGCCGCTATCTGATGATCTGCGGCTCGCGCGCCAGTCTCCCGCTCAGCCTCCAGGGTCTGTGGCTGGACCGCAACGCCCCGGACTGGATGAGCGACTACCACACCGACATCAACGTCCAGATGAACTACTGGCTGCCCGACCGCACGGGCCTGCCGGAGTGCTTCGACGCCTTCACGGACTACTGCGTCGCCCAGCTGCCGGGCTGGCAGGCCACCACCCGCGACCTGTTCCAGGACCCCCGCAACCGGTTCCGCAACACCTCCGGCACCGTGGCCGGCTGGACCCTCGCCATCTCCACCAACGTCTGGGGCGGCAACGGCTGGTGGTGGCACCCGGCCGGGAACGCCTGGATGTGCAACTCCCTGTACGAGCACTACCAGTACACCCAGGACTCCGTCCACCTCGACCGGATCTATCCGCTGCTCAAGGGCGCCTGCGAATTCTGGGAGTCCCGGCTCCTCACCAGGACCGTGGCCGACCCGGCGACCGGCGGCACCCGCCAGGTCCTGGTCGACGACCACGACTGGTCGCCCGAGCACGGCCCGGAGGACGCGATCGGCATCACCTACGCGCAGGAACTGGTCTGGCAACTGTTCCGGAACTACCGCGAGGCCGCCACCCGGCTCGGCCGGGACACCGCCTACGCCACCACCATCGGCGGCCTCCAGGACAGGCTGTACCTGCCCGAAGTGAGCGCTACCAGCGGCTGGCTCGAGGAGTGGATGAGCGACGACAACCTCGGCGAGACCACCCACCGCCACCTCTCCCCGCTCGCCGGGCTCTTCCCCGGCGACCGTGTCAACCTCCAGGACTCCCCGCCCGCCACCATCGCCGGCGCCACCGCCCTGCTCACCGCCCGCGGCATGGTCAGCTTCGGCTGGGCCAGCGCCTGGCGCGCCCTGTGCTGGGCCCGGCTGAAGAACGCCGACAAGGCCTACCAGCTGGTCCTCGCCGTGATGAAGCCGTCCGTGAACTTCGGCAACGGCACCGGCCTCAACATGTTCGACATGTACAGCTTCGGCAACCGCTCGACCTTCCAGATCGACGCCAACTTCGGCACCCCGTCGGCGATGGTCGAAATGCTGGTGCAGTCCCGGCCCGGACGGGTCGAACTGCTCCCGGGGCTGCCCTCGGCCTGGGCCGCGTCCGGCAGCGTCACCGGTGTCGGTGTGCGCGGCGGCCTGACGGCCGACCTGAGCTGGGCGGCCGGACAGGTCACCTCCGCCACCCTGCGCGGAAAGCCCGGGACGAGCACCACCGTCGTCTTCGGCGCGTGGAGCAAGGCCGTCACCGTCCCCGCCGGCGGCTCGGTCACCGTGTCTCCCCCGCCCCAGCCCCGGAGCGCCGTGTTCCAACTGGTCAACCGCAGGAGCGGCAAGGCCATCGACGTTCCCGGAGCCTCCACCGCCGCGGGCACCGCCCTGATCCAGTACACCCCGGGCAGCGCCGCCAACCAGCGATTCCGGTTCACACCCGTCGGGGGCGACGTCCACGAGGTCGACTGCACCCACACCGCCCTGACCTGGGACATCAGTGGCGGATCCACCGCCGACGGTGCCAGGCTCACCCAGTGGACGCCCACCCACGGCACCAACCAGCAGTGGCGGCTCACCGACACCGGCGACGGGTACGTGACCATCACGTCCGTACGCAGCGGCAAGGTGCTCGGTGTCACCGGCGGCTCCACCGCCGACCTCGCGGCCGTGGAGCAGCAGACCGCCGACGGCGGCACCGGCCAGCAGTGGCGGCGGGTCCCGGCCTGACGCCGTGCAGGCCCTGGGGAGCGGAGTCTATCCTGTAAAGATCAGATGTTTGAGCTGGGAGGGAGCGGATGCGCGTGCCGGTCACCGACGAGGCGATCGACAAGATCAAGGCGATGATCGTCAGTGGCGAACTGCGCCCCGGGGCGAGGCTTCCCAAGGAGGCCGAGCTCGCCGAACGGCTCGGCCTCTCCCGCAGTTCGCTGCGCGAGGCCGTGAAGGCCCTCTCGCTGATCAGGGTGCTCGATGTCCGCCAGGGCGACGGTACCTACGTGACCAGTCTGGAGCCCGATCTGCTGCTGGACGCGCTGGGCTTCGCGGTCGACTTCCACCAGGACGACACGGTGCTGGACTTCCTGGAGGTACGACGAATCCTGGAGCCGGCCGCGACGGCGATGGCCGCGAGCCTCATGTCGGACGAGGCCATCGCCCGGCTGCGGACCGTGCTCGACAGCCTGGGCGACGATCCCACGCTGGAGGAGCTGATCGCCAACGATCTGGACTTCCATCAGCAGATCGCCGCCGGGTCCGGCAATACGGTGCTGTGCTCGCTGGTCGAGGGGCTCTCCCGGCCGACCACCCGCGCCCGGATCTGGCGCGGGGTCACCGAGGAGGGGGCCGTCGAGCGCACCAGGGAGCAGCACGAGGCGATCCTGTCCGCCATCGAGTCCCGTCGGCCGGATCTCGCCCACGCCTGGGCCACGGTGCATGTCGCCGGGGTGGAGCAGTGGCTGCGCAAGACGCTCGGATCGCCCGCGTCCGCTCTGCCGCCGCTGTAGCCGGACCGGCCGGACACGGGCCGCGGCCTGCCTGAGCGGTACAAGGTCCGAGGCCGTCCTCCTCCCGGGGGGACGGCCTCGGAGGTGCGGTGCTCACATCGGGGAGCCGGCGGTGAGCCAGTCCTCGACGGCGGGCGACGTGCACCGTGGCCATGGCGGCGGCCAGTTGGCCGTCGCGTCGGCCGAGTGCCCGCAGGATGCCCACGTGCTCGCGGTGGGCGGCCCGCCGGACGCTGTCCTGGGTGCCGCGCACGATCCGCAGCCGCTGGGTGCGCGTGGACAGAATGCCCAGCAGCGTGGAGAGGGCCGGGTTCTTGACCGGGTCCACGATCACCCGGTGGAACTCGACGTCCAGCGCGATGAAGCGCTCGATGCTCTCGGTCTCCGCACTGGCCTCCAGGATCCCGCCTCCAGGATCGCCTCCAGCTCGGCCGGCTCCGACTCGGAGAGCAGGTCCGCCGCGAGGGCGATGGCCTGGGGCTCCAGCATTCGTCGGATGTGCAGGAGCTGACGCGCGGACTGTCCGTGGGAGACGTCCGCGGCGAAGGACATCGCCTCCAGCAGCAGGTGTGGTTCGAGACCGGACACATAGGTGCCGGCGCCCTGTCCGGCGACCAGGATCCGCATCGCGGTGAGGACCCGCACCGCCTCGCGCAGCGAGTTGCGGGACAGCCCCAGTTGTTCGGCGAGATCGGATTCGTTCGGCAGCCGGGAGCCGGGGCGAGCGCCCCGGACACGATCATCTCCTTGATCCGCTCGATCGCGACGTCGGTCAGTGCCACGGCGGGCCCGCCTTCTGCTCGGCGCCGGCCGGACGGACGAGGGCGAGGGCGGGCATCACCAGGAACAGCATGCAGCCGATTGCCGGGTACCAGCCGAACCCGGAGCCTTCGTCGTCACCGAAACCCGTCAGTGCACCCTGCTGGGTGCCCAGCTCCTCGGGCAGCACGCCGTAGCGCTCAGATCTGCCGGTCCGGGTCGGAGAAGCTCAGGCCGCCGACCGCGAGCGGACGCCGGGTCGGAGCAGGTACGGGCGCGGTCCCGCCGGGCGGCTGGCGGAAGTCGGCGCCCTGCTCGACCGGCAGCAGCCGACGCCCGCCGGACGGGGCGGCCCGGGGCGCGTCGGCGGCAGGGTCGGAGAAGGCGAGCAGCGAGAGACTACGACGGTCGGTCATGATCACCAGTGTCGCACCCCCGGCAGGCAAGGTGGGCCGGGGCGCCGGATCTCCGGTGCCCTGCGCGCAACGGACGGCTCTCGGTGGCCGCGCCGACCGGTATGCGGCCGACATCGGGAGGCGCGGTGGCAACAGGGCACACCGCCCGCGCCCCCGACGGCACCCGCTGGACCCTGGAGACCGACCCCCACGACAAGCACCCTCGAGGTCGGGCGCTCCCAGCGGGCCGACGACGTCCTCCTCACCAGGCCTGTGCTCGTCGGTACCTTCTGGGCGGACCGGATCACCGACTACACGGAGACCCACCTCCCCCCGGCGGAGTGGCTGGACCGGAGGTAGCGGCCGACGGGCAGCCCACGGTGCGCGCCCTGCTGCGGCAGCTCGCCGGCCGACAGCACCAATCGGCGCTCTCGGCCGCGAGTTCCCGCCAGTACAGCTCGGCCGAGCACCGCGCCGCCCGCGCCGAAGGCTCCGCCCAGGCCACTGCCGTCGGGATCGGGCCACCGAGGGATGGACGGCCTGAGCCGGCCAGTCAGGCGGTCGCCGCCTCGGCTGTGCCGCGGTCCCGATCGCCGGCCTCGCCACCGTGCCGGACCCGCAGGCCGCCGTCGCCCATGCGGTCCGCAGCTGACCTGCCGGCCGGTCCCGGCGCGCGACCCCTCCGCCCACCGGGACTACCCGGAACCCCCGTCACACGATGGCGTCCCACAACTGGGTGGCCCAGTAGGCGCACGCCCACTGCTGCGCACGGGCACCGTCCGCGAGGCTGGAGTCCGCGATCTCCAGGCAGCGCAGCGTCTCCTCGTTGTAGACCACCAGCGCGTCGCCGCTCAGCTTGACGTACCAGCGCATCACCGGCAGGTTCTCGCACGCCCACTGCTGCGCCCGGGCGCCGTCCTCGTAACTGCCGTTCTCGATCTCCAGGCACTTGCCGCTGTTGACGTTGACGATCCGGAAGGTGTCACCGCCCCCGTGCCGCTCGATGCGCCACCGCATCGTGTTCGCGCCGCCGTCGCACAACCACTGCTGGGCGCGTGCCCCGTTGGCGTGACTGCTGTCGGCGATCTCCAGGCACTTCCCACTGGCGCGGTTCACGAGCAGCACCCCCTCGTACGCCGCCTCGGTCGGCACCGGCGCGGGTGCCGGGGACGCCCCGGCGGGCACGACCGTCGACGGAACGAGCGACAACCCCAGCGCCACCACTGCCGCGAGCCAAGCCTTGCGCATGCCGACCACCTTCTCCACCCACCGGCCAGGGCCGGGCTCCGTTGACGAACACCCCCATCTGTAGCGTGTACGAACGGACTGAGTCGCGGCTATATCGGCCCCGTTCACCCGTATGGCGGCACGACTTCACCACATCCGGCCGCCGCCCGGGGAACGGCACCACAAGCGGGACCCACCGCGCCCGGGCCGGCCACCGAGCCCGCCCGGAGCACCGATCCGACCAAGGAGAGGCGCTTCGCGGGGAACCGTGAGCAGCCCTGGCCGTCTTCCGTCTGCCGAGATCCCCATCAGCGCACCACCGAGCCGCGCGGATCACCGCACTGCTGGACCGTACGACGTCTGCTCTCCGATGGCCGGTCAGGCTTTCGGGAGCGTCATCCCCAGCTCGAGCATGGCGGGCGAGGCGGGGCCGCCCTCGGACCGCTCGGTCCTGTAGCCCTTGACGCCTGGGGCGACGGTGCGGGGGTCGACGGCCTCGGAGGGGCGCCGGTGGCGTAGAGGCCGGTGGGTTCCTGGTCGCGATCGTGGGGCAGGAGCCAGAAGACGCGGCGGCGGAAGGTTCCGGAGGCACGGGAGGACTTGGCGTCCGGTCCGAGGACGGCGTAGCCGACCATGCGGCCGTCGCGGTGGTAGGCGGGGCGTCCGCGGCGGGAGGTGAGCCGGTCGAGGGACCGGCGCACGTAGTCGGGGGCCGACAAGGCGGAGAAGGCCCGGCAGATGGGGGCGGCCAGGAGGGACAAGCCCGGCCAGGATGCCGTTGACGACGCCTAGCGGGAGGAACGGCGACGTATCGGTGCCCTGGCTGCCCGCCGGACGGCTGCCGGGAGCAGGCGGCGGAGATCTGGTCAAGCTCGCCGCGATCGCGGCGATCCTTGCCGTCCGGGCACTCAAGGCGGCTCCCGCTGCGCACGCTGAGCGGGAGCGGGTCGCGCAGAACGGATCGACTCCGCACCGGTTCGCACACGAGGTCACGATTCAGGCAGCGGCAATGACTGTCGGTCAGGCCTGACATATTCTCTGCCGCAAGCAAGCGACAGACCGATCAGGCGGTAACCTAGTGGCAGCAGTCGACAGCCGACGCGTACAGACGGCCGTCATCGGAGACCCGGACTCGGACCGGCCCGTCATCGCCCCCGAGGAACCGCACAATCTGGACGAGTTCCGACGCCATTTCGGAACCGACCAGTTCTGGTGCGGCACGCACCTGGGCGGCTGCGGCGAGAAGCTGATGACCAAACGGTACGAGTGGAAGGTCTGCCACTTCTCCCACTACCCGGACCGCGACGGCAGCAAGCCCACCTGCCACCGCAGAGCAACCGGTGTGGAAAGCGCCGACCACCTCTTCATCAAACGCGATGTGAAAGCCTGGCTGGCCGACCAGGGTCACCTGGCCCAGGCCGACCTCCGAAGCCTGGGGCACGGACCCGGGGACGCCGTGGACTTCTGGCTGCGCGCCACCGAGCAGCAGCTGCGATTCGCACTCCACCCCGGGGACTACCGGAACTGGCGTCGGGCCGTGGAGAGCCTCGGAGCGAAGACCGGCCGGGTCGAATGGGTCTTCGGGCAGGACGGTGTCCTGGTCAACGACATGGTGGCCCGGCGCGGCTACGCCCTGCGGGTCCGCTGCCAGACGCAGGGAACCGACCGCCGTGTTCTGATCGGACTGGTGACCGCCAGTACCGGGGCCGTCCCGTGGGCACCGCTGGAGTCGTGCCGGATGACCGGCGACGGCCTGATTCCCCCTGCACTGGCCGCCTTGCGGGCCGAGGGCTCGTTGCCCACTCGCACTGTGGGAGAGACCCCGTTCCCGGCGAGCCTGCCGCTCCGGGGCGCGGAGGTCGTCTTCGCGGTGGACACGGCCGCAGCTCCCCCGGCCGCGTCGCACTTCGGGGTTCCCGGCCGCTACTTGGTCGCGGCGTTCGTGAAGGCGGCCGCCAGCCGGATCGTCCGCTCCTACGTCTCGCTGCCCGATGCCGTGCCGGCCCCCACCGAGCAGTACGTCTACCGGCTCAACGGGGTGGCCCGGCTGCTGGTCGACGACCTCGACGCCTCCGGGAACACCGGCTGGGCCGTCCGTGCCGACGGCCTGACCCGGCTGTCCGGCCTGGAAGCCGAACGGACCGGCCTCTGGCGCCCCGAGGTCGCCCTGGAGGACCCGGTCCCCGCCGGCCCTCCGACCTCAGCCCCGTCGAAGGCGGCACCGATCCGGGTCGAGACCGGATCCGACGATGCCCCGCGCAGCCCTCTCGCGGAACTCCTCCGCCAGGTGCTGATCAGAGTCGCTCGCGCGGGAGAGAGCACCTCGTGGGAGGACCTCTCCCATCGGGCCCACTTCGATCTGTCACACCTGCCTGACCCGAAACGGCGCTCCCTCCTGGTCGAGGTCGACCGGCCGCTCCACCCGGACCGAGCCCCGCTGTGCGTCCTGGTCCAAGGCCGGTCCGGGCGCGTCCTCCCCTACCTGCGAACCGTGCTGCGCCAGCTGAACGCGGATATACCGGTGACGGAAGCCGCCTTCCAGCACTGGTGCGAGCGGGCCGTCCGAGCGACCCACGACCACTACCGGTCCGCACCGACCTCGGGCGCCGCACCGCACTCCCGGCCCGACGACTCGGAACCGTCGGAGGTGCGGGAGCTACGTCGGGTGCTGCGCGAGGCCCAGGACCTCCGGCCCCGTACCCAGGGCAGGCGGGCGGAACGACTGGCCACCGCGATCCAGCAGGCGGAGCAACAACTGCACAATTTCGAGACGGCCCGTGCCCGCGGCGTTGTCGTGCTGCCCAGTACCGCCCTCCTCAAAGAATTCGCCAGGGTGCTCGGCCACACCGTCCAGGCGCAGCCGACGGCCACCCATAACGGCGCAACCCTAGTGGCGGGAACCACGGTCACCGGCCGGGCAGGCGCACCCGACTCGGGAGGCCGCCGCGCCCGACCCGGCCGCGCCAGCGGAGCGGCAGACATCGGCAAGGGCGAGACCGCCCGACGCCCCGACCCCATCGCTGAGACCAAGAACGCCACCGGACGGGGGCAGGCCGGGGTCCCGGCCGCCCGCCAGGCGGATCACCCCTCGTCCGGCCACGCCGACCGGGCCGCCGACCTGGTGACCCGTTTCGAGCGGGCCAAGGCCGCGGACGACGTGTCCGCCGCAACCGGGATCCGTGAGGAGTCGGTGCGCGCCCTCGGCGCACCCGGGGTGCCGGACCCGACGACCAAGACGCTTCGACGGCTGCTGAGGAACCTCCACAAGTGGATCGGTTCGCGCGAGGCGGGCGACATCCTGGCCCGCATCCGCAGCCTGCTGGAGAACGCCCGCCGGTCGGGAGAGAACGGAGACGAACTCGCCTTGCGCAGCGACCTCGCCCACGCCAGGATCCTTCGGCGCAAGCTCATCGGCGGTGTTCCGCGGGATCTTCAGGAACTGTTCGAGATCTGCTCCCCACCTCGGGTGTCGCCCGGCACAACGGTGCGGGTGGTCGCGCCCGAGGCCACCGTGGCAGGACCGGCCTCCCCGCTCCTCGAACCCGGCGACTCGGCGCCGCCGGTTGCGACCACCCTCACGGCAACCGATATGGCGAGGGCGACGCCCGAGGAGGTCGTGCAGAACCGTGCCCTTCCGGAGGCCGCGCTCAGCGAACTCGCCGAGGCCGTGGAGCGCATTCTCCGGGATGTCGCCCGCCACCAATCCACCATTACCTGGTCGGGGATCAGCCGTCGGTTGAAGCGCGAACTGCCCCGGCTTGACGGCTCCGAGCAGCGTGAGCTGCTCGCCCGGGCAGACAGGGCTACGCCGGCTGACGAGCCGTTGTTGTCCGCACTCGTCGTCAGGGGTGACCACACCCCGACCGGGGTCTACCGCGAGGTCGCGGCGGCACTCAGCAGGGAGCTCCCTCAACCACAGAACGGACTCCAACAGCACTGGCAGATGGACGTCCTGCGGCTGCACTCGCTGTGGCGTCACCGCTGAGTCGGTAGTGACATTCCTTCGAGACCGCATGCCGGGTCGCTGGCTCTGCCTGGATCGGGAGCGAGACCTTGCCCTCGTTCCCGTGCGCGTCCGAGACACGCGAACCCACCACTGCCCGAACCGGCGCCGAAGCGGTCATGACGCTCACAGGAGGTCCCCTACCGCCCAGACCAGCAGGCACCCTCGAACAGGCTGCGCTCGAACGGGTGGACCTTGTTCGAAAAGGTGTCGTTCTGCTGACGTGGAGCACCACACAACGTGGGCCCCCAGGCACGGCCCGGCAACGGCCCAGGTCAACCTGCCGGCAACCGGCCCACCGATCCCCGCGCGCCGGGCCGCCCAGTCCCGCAAGACTATTCCGCCACCCGTCGCGCGGTCGCCGCGTAGCGGCGATGATCCGGGCGGTTCGGCGACGTTCACCCAGACCAGCATGCAATTGTCGAGATCAGTGGATGGGGCCGTCCGCCTGGGGCCGCACCGGTATGGTGAGCGTGGGCCGTAACTGGCGCTGAGGTGGAGTACCACCGGGGAGCGGCCTGACGCATCGTCGATGCCGTGCGCCTGGGCACCTCACTGTGGAGCTCAGGAGTGGCACGTGATGGAGACGCAGCAGGCACGGCTGATGGACGGCACGGACCTCGCCCGCCGAATGACCAAGACCAGTGCGGCAGCCGCCGAGGACATCCGTCGGCGTACCGGGGTGTCCCCCTGCCTGGCGACCGTACTGGTGGGAGAGGACCCGGCCTCGGTCACCTATGTCCGGATGAAGCAGGCCAGGTGCGCGAAGGCCGGCGTTCACTCGAGGCACGTGGCCCTGCCCGCCACGGTGAGCACCAGCGGCCTGGTGGCGACCGTCACCGCCTTGTCCGAGGATCCCGGCGTGCACGGCATCCTGCTCCAACACCCGGTCGGGGCACACATCGACGAGCGCGCCGCGTTCGAGGCGATCGCCCCCGAGAAGGATGTCGACGGGGTCACCATGCATTCCTTCGCGGCGATGGGGTTCGGCCTGCCTGGCTTCGTCTCCTGCACGCCCGGAGGGATCATGCGCTTGCTGGACGAGTACGAGGTCGACCTCACGGGAAAGCACGCCGTCGTGGTGGGACGCAGCCCGATCCTCGGCAGGCCCGTCGGCATGCTCCTGCTCGGGCGGGACGCTACGGTGACCTACTGTCACTCCCGCACCGTTGATCTGCCTTCGATCGTGCGCGAGGCGGACGTCCTGGTCGCTGCGGTCGGGCGGCCGCGCTTCATCAACGGCGCGGACATCAAGCCCGGCGCCGTGGTGATCGACGCAGGCTACAACCCGGGCAACGTCGGGGACGTTGATTTCGACACAGCCCGGCAGCGGGCGAGCCTGATCACTCCTGTGCCCGGCGGTGTCGGCCCCATGACTATTGCTGTCCTCCTCGCGCAGACCATCGACGCGGCAGCACGTCAGCTCATCGGGTCCTGACCGAGGAGGAGCCGGAGCGCCTGGTCGGAGCAAGGACGTACGTTGCCACCGAGGACGCAGTCGCCGGGAAGAGGGGTGCGATGGCACTGACATCGGGCGAAGCCGTGGCGCAGCTCGGTCACCGACTCTCGCCCAAGCGGTGTTCCGCCGCGCCGCGCTTGTACCGGCTCGCCGACCCGGCCGCGGGCCCGGCGCTGTTGGAGGCCCTGCGGCGGGAGGTTGGCGATGCCCGTACTTGGGAGAGAGGACCGGCTCCATGCCCTCGGTGCGGTGCACGGTCGTTTCGGGTGAGCCGAGGAGCGGGTCGCCGCACCCGACCGGGGTTCCCGGTCGCACCAGGTCCCCCGGCCACGAGGCGGCTGCCGCGGCGAGATCGTCACCCGGCCTCGGCCGCGCGGCATCCAGCGGAACGAGCGGACTCGGTCAGTGGGCGGCGGGCCGGGTGGCGGGTTGGACGCGGAAGGAGAAGGCCTCCATGAGGGGTTTGCGCCGGGTCTTCTGGACGGCGGCGATGCGCCATTGCCCGTGGGCCTCGCGGACCAGCGTGTAGGTGGCGAGCTTCGCGGGCCGGCCGGGCTTGGCGCCGCTCTTGCGCACGTCGCCGCGCGTCACCGCCACCGCGGTGTCGGGGCCGTGGAAGCGCAGGTCGATCAGGTCGAGGTCCAGGCGGGTGTGCTGGAGGAAGCTGTCGAACAGGGCCTGGTGGGCGCAGCCGATCTCGGTGGCGCCGCGGTAGAGGGTGCCGGCGTAGGTGACATCGGTGGCGTCGGCGGTGAAGCACGCCCCGTACGCGGCGCCGTCGCCGTCGGCCCAGGCGGCGGCGCTGCGCTGCAGCAGGGCGCGGACGGCGGCGGTGTCCTCGGTGCGGTCGGCGGGGGCGGGCTGGTGGCTGGTCACGGTCGGGTCCTCCGGGAGGTTGCGGGGTGGGCGGTAGTCCGGCGGTGGCGGGTTTCGGGGTGGTCACGTCCCGGCCCGGGCGGGATCCCGTCCGTGGTAGCTTCGCCGATGAAGATGCTTCCTCGAGGCTTTATCTGCCTCCAGGATTTATCTTCTTCAAGGAAGAGATTAGGGAGTGGGGAAGTCCGTGTCAACGCATGCCGTCCCGGCCGGGGCCGGGAAGACCTACCGCCGGTACCTGAGCGCCGTGATGCTCCACGGCCACGCCAGCGCCAAGGCGTGCGACCTCGGCGCCACCGACCTGTACGCGCTGAACGTGTTGGAGCTCTGCGGGCCGATGACCCCCGGGGAACTGGGCGCGCGGACGGGCCTGACCACCGGCCCCACCACCCGCCTGGTCGACAGGCTGGAGGCCGCCGGCTACGTCCGCCGGGCGCCGTCGCCCGACGACCGGCGCAAGGTGATCATCGAACCCGTCGGAAAGCCCGCCGGCCTCGACGAGGCGATGGCCCCCGCCCGCCGGCGGATCGGCGAACTCCTCGGCGGTTACCCGCCCGAGCAGTTGGAGGTCCTCCTCGACTACTTCGCCCGCGCCACCGACGCCTACCAGGCCGCAGCCGAACAGCTGCGCGACCGCGACGCCGGCTGACACCCCCCGCCCCCGCCCCCGCGGACCCGGCCCGCTCCGCCCCCGGCTCCGGACGCGAAGCCCCTGCGCGCGGTCCTGCCGCCAGGGGTGTGACCGGACGCCGGGCGCCGTGTGAGCGGGGGCGGGACCGGGGACGCTCGTGCGATGAACAAGGACATCACCGTGCGGGTCGACGGGATCCCGCGCCGACTGGCCGTCGACACCCGCACCACGCTGCTCGACGCCCTACGGGAACGGATCGGGGTAACGAGCCCGAAGAAGGGCTGCGACCACGGACAGTGCGGCGCGTGCACGGTGCTGTCCGGCGGCCGGCGCGTGCTGAGCTGCCTGACACTCGCGGTCACCCAGGACGGCACCGAGGTCGTCACCGCCGAAGGGCTCGCCGCCGAGGTGGCCGGCACCGACGAACGGCACGGCGACGGACAGGACGGCGACGGACAGGACGGCGAGCGCGGGCTGCATCCGGTGCAGCAGGCGTTCGTCGACTGCGACGCGCTGCAGTGCGGCTACTGCACCCCGGGGCAGGTGGTGTCCGCCGTCGGCGCGCTCGACGAGTTCGCGAAGGGCTGGCCGAGCGCCGTCACGAAGGGCCCGGGGGCGCCGCGACTGGACCGCGCCGAGGTGGCCGAGCGGATGAGCGGCAATCTGTGCCGCTGCGCCGCCTACGTCAACATCGTGACCGCCGTACGCCAGGCGGCCGAGGCGTCCCCGGCCCGGCGGGCCGCGGACCAGGAGGTCGCCGACCAGGAGGTCGCCGACCAGGGGGTCGCCGGGTGAAACCCTTCGACTACCTCAGCCCCGCCGACCCCGCGGCCGCCGTGCGCGGCGTCGCCGGGAATCCGGACGCGGTGTTCCTCGGCGGCGGGACGAACCTGGTGGACCACCTCAAGCTGGGCGTCGCCGAACCCCGCCTGGTCGTCGGCCTCGCCGGCCTCCTGCCCACCGAGATCGAGGAACTCGACGGCGGCGCCCTCAGGATCGGCGCGGGCCTCAGCAACAGCGAACTCGCCGCGGACCCGCGGGTGCGCGCCCGGTTCCCGGTGCTGTCGCAGGCGCTGCTGTCGGGTGCGTCGGGGCAGTTGCGCAACATGGCCACCGTCGGCGGCAACCCGCTGCAACGCACGCGCTGCGTCTACTTCCAGGACGTCACCACCCCGTGCAACAAGCGGGAGCCGGGCGCGGGCTGTTCGGCGATCGGCGGGTGGACCCGCCACCACGCGGTCCTCGGCGCGTCCGAGCACTGCATCGCGGTCCACCCCTCCGACATGGCCGTGGCGATGGCCGCGCTCGAGGCGCGGGTGCGGGTGCTCGGCCCGGACGGCGAGCGCGTGGTCCCCTTCGTCGACCTGCACCGCCTGCCCGGCGATGCTCCCGAGCGCGACACGGTGCTCGAGCACGGGGAACTGATCACCGCGATCGACCTGCCGGCACAGCCCCTCGCCCGCCGATCGGCCTACCGCAAGGTGCGCGACCGGGCCTCGTACGCGTTCGCCCTGGTCAGCGTGGCCGCGGCGCTGGAGGTCGTGGACGGCGTGATCGTGGACGCGCGCGTCGCGTTCGGCGGCGTCGCGCACGCGCCGTGGCGCGCCTACCGGGCCGAGGAGGTGCTGCGGGGCTCCCCCGCCTCGGAGGAGAGCTACCGGGCCGCCGCGGACGCGGAACTCGCCGACGCCCGGGCCGCCGAGGGGCTGGACGGCGGCAACGCGTTCAAGATCCCCCTGCTGCGCCGCACCCTGGCCGCCACCCTGCGCGAGCTGGCCGGAGAGGACACCCGATGACGTTCCCGAACGAACCGCAGGCCGTCGGCCGCGACCTGCCCCGGCGGGACGGGGCCGTCAAGGTCCTGGGCACCGCCGCGTACGCCGGTGAGAACGCGCCGGCGGGCGCCGCCCACCTGCACGCCGTCCAGGCCACGATCGCCCGGGGGCGCGTCACGGAGCTGGACACCACCGCCGCGGAGGCGCTCGAGGGCGTGGTCGCGGTGCTCACCCCCGGCTCCGCGGAGCGCCTGGCCGCCACGGAGAACAGGGAGCTGGCGGTCCTGCAGGACGAGGAGGTCGCCTTCCGCGGCCAGGTCCTCGCGCTGGTCGTCGCCGACAGCTCCGAGGTGGCGCGGCACGCGGCCGCGCTCGTACGGGTCGGCTACGCGCGCGAGGAGCACGACTGCGAGCTGCGGGCCGACCGCGAGGACCTGTACGCGCCGGAGACGGTCAACCCGGACTTTCCGACCGACACCGCCGAGGGCGACGTCGACGCCGCGATGGCGGCCGCCCAGGTGAGCGTCGAGGCGACGTACACCACCGCGATGTACCACAACAACCCGATGGAGCCGCACGCCACGGCGGCCCTGTGGGAACCGGCGGGCGACGGGCTGCTCACCCTGTGGGACTCCACGCAGGGCGTCCACACGACGCGTGCCGTCGTGGCGCCGCTGTTCGGTCTGGACGAGGCGCGGGTGCGGGTCGTCTGCCCGTACGTCGGCGGCGGGTTCGGGTCCAAGGGGCAGCCGCACGTCAACGTGGTGCTCGCCGCGCTGGCCGCGCGCGCCGTCCCCGGCCGGGCGGTGCGGCTGGCCCTGACCCGGCAGCAGATGTTCTCCCTCACCGGCTACCGCACGCCGACCATCCAGCGCTGCCGCCTCGCCGCCGACCGGGACGGCAGGCTCACCGCCATCGCGGTCGACGTCGTCGAACAGACCTCACGCATCAAGGAGTTCGCCGAACAGACCGGTGTGCCCGCGCGCATGATGTACGCCTCGCCGAACCGGCGCACCACGCACCGGCTCGCCGCTCTCGACGTCCCGGTACCGTCCTGGATGCGCGCCCCGGGCGAGTGCCCCGGCATGTTCGGCCCCGAGGTGGCCATGGACGAGCTGGCCGAGCGCCTGGGCCTGGATCCGATCGAGCTGCGGATCCGCAACGAGCCGGACGTCGAACCCGGTTCGGGCAAGCCCTTCTCCAGCCGCGGCCTCGTCGGCTGCCTACGGGAGGGCGCGGCACGGTTCGGCTGGTCGCAGCGCGATCCGCGCCCCGGCGTGCGCCGCCGCGGCGACTGGCTGGTCGGCACGGGCGTCGCCGCCTCCACCTACCCGGTCAACCGCATGCCCAGGTCGACCGCGACGATCCGGCGGGAAGGGGAACGCTACGTCGCCGAGATCGGCGCGGCCGACCTGGGCACCGGGACGTGGACCACGCTGGCGCAGATCGCCGCGGACGCGCTCGGCGAGCCGGTGGCCCGCGTGGAGGTGCGGATCGGCGACACCGCCTACCCGGTGGCATCGGTGGCCGGGGGCTCCTCGGGCATGACGACGTGGGGCTCCGCCGTGGTCGAGGCCGCGCGCGCCTTCCGCGACGCGTACGGGGCCGAGCCGCCGGACGGGGCCCAGGCGTCCGGTACCGTCGGGCCGCCCGACGAGCGCTATGCGATGCACGCCTTCGGAGCGCAGTTCGCCGAGGCGCACATCCACGCCGACACGGGCGAGGTGCGGGTGCCACGTCTGCTGGGAGTGTTCGCCGCGGGCCGGATCATCAACCCGCGCACGGCGCGGTCGCAGTTCGTCGGCGGGATGACGATGGGGCTGTCCATGGCACTGCACGAGAGCAGCGTGCTCGACCCCCGCACCGGCCACGTCGTCAACCACGACTTCGCCGACTACCACATCACGGCCAACGCGGACGTCGACGAGATCGAGGCGCACTGGATCCCGGAGCACGACCCCCACGTCAACGCCATGGGATCCAAGGGCATCGGGGAGATCGGCATCGTCGGCACGGCCGCCGCGGTGTCGAACGCGGTGTGGCACGCCTGCGGGGTGCGCGTCCGGGACCTGCCGATCACGCTGGACAAGGTCCTGCACGCCTGGGAGGAGCGGCCCGGGCGGTGAGCGCGCGAGCCGGCACCCGACGCCGTCGGCCCGCCCCGTTTCGCGTGTGAACCGCCGAGCAGGCCCCGGGCGGGTTTCGCACGGGCCGGAGAAGCGGGTGGTGGTGCCGCAGGTGGCGCCTTCGAGTGGCGGCGTCAGGCGCCGAGCACGTCCAGGGACAGGCGTCTGGCGCGGTCCAGGTCGGTATCGTCGCCGAAGAGTTGGTAGCGGGTGTTGGCAGCGCGCAGGTAGGCGTCGATGCGGAAGGCGTCGTCGGCGGGGAAACGGCTGCCGGCGGTGGACAGTTCGGACTCCAGCAGGTGCGTCCACTCGCGGACGAGGTCGCGGACCGCGTCCGCGACGGGGCCTTTGCGGCGGCCGTATTCGACCGAGGTCGTGGTGATGAAACACCCGCCGGGGAAGACGCCGTCGCGCTGGTAGGCGACCCAGTTGTCGAGCAGGGCGCGGAGCCGGGGCCGGCCCGGGGCGGCGGGCCACGACGGCTCGACGACGTGCCGCAGGTACAGGGCGCGGGCCTCGGCGACGGCGGCGATCTGGATGGCTTCCCGGTTGGCGAACACCGTGAGGATGCCGCTCTTGCTGTGCCCGGTCCGGGCGGCGAGCGTGCCGACGGTGATGGCGTCCAGGCCGTGGACGGTCGCGGACATGGCTGCCTGGCGGGCGACTTCGTGCCGTGTCCGGTCGCCGCGGGCGCGGCGGCCGTCGGCGCGCGGCGCGGGCGCGTCAGCGGCGGGGTGGGGGGTGTCCGGGAGCATGTGCCCCATTGTATGCGATCGATCGGTCGTGTAGTGTGCGCAATAATTACGACCGGTCGATCGCATAGTGGGGGCGCAGATCATGGGTACCGACGACGGCGCCGGGCTGGACGGCTTCGCGAGACGCGTGCTCTCGCTGCCCGGGGGCGAGAAGACCGTCCACGTGGCCGGGAACGGGCCCGCGGTGGTCGTGATGCCCGAGATGCCGGGCATAAGCCCCGACGTGGTGCGCTTCGCCGGATGGGTGCGCGATGCGGGGTTCACCGTCTACGTGCCCTCGCTCTTCGGTGTCGACGGGGCGTATCCCACCGTCGAACTCGGCGAGCCGATCCTCAAACGGGCGTGCGTCAGTGAGGAGTTCAGGGCGTTCGCGGGCGGTGGCACGAGTCCGGTGGCGGTGTGGCTGCGCGCGCTGGCCAGGACCGCGCACGACGAGTGCGGCGGACCGGGCGTCGGCGCGGTGGGGATGTGCTTCACCGGCAACTTCGCGCTGAGCATGACGCTGGAACCGGCCGTCATCGCCCCGGTCCTCGGCCAGCCCTCGTTGCCCCTGGACGACCCGGGCGCCCTGGAGCTGTCGCCCGAGGACGAGGCCGCCATCCGGGAGCGGTTCGAGCGCGACGGGCTCACCGCGCTCGGCCTGCGCTTCGACACCGACAAGTGGTGTACCGGCCAACGCTTCGCCGCCTACGCACAACTGCTCGGTGACCGCTTCGAGGGCCGTGTCCTCCCCGGCGAGTACGCGAACCCCGAACCGCCGCCGTTCTTCCGCGACCTGGTCCGGACCCCCCACAGCGTGCTCACCGCGCACCTCGTCGACGAGCAGGGCCACCCCACCGTGCAAGCCCGCGACGAGGTCCTCGCATTCCTGCGCGCCCGCCTGCTTCCCGACCACGCCACGGCCTGACGGCCGGAAGCAGCACCCGGCGGCGCCGGTGCGCTGGTCCGCCGGCAGCCGACCTGTCGGGGGGCAGGGCGCCGCTAATCAGGCAGTGCCCGGCGGATCACGGGGTGGCTCGGGCGGCGGATCCTTGCGCAGGGTGGTGGTGATGGCGTCGCCGACCTCCCAGGTGAGGGCGGGCCGTTCGCCGGTCAGGCCGAGTTCCTGTGCCAGGGTGACGGCGTGCAGGTCGACGGTCGCCTCGACGAGATCGGCGAACACCGCCGTTGCCGAGCGGCCCCGGATCCATGCCGTGGCCGCGACGACAGCGGCGGCGGCCAGCGCCGGCCACCACCAGACGCCGAGCAGCAGGTACAGCGCAGCCCATCCGGCGAGCCCGAAAGCGGCGCCGTATGCCTCGCGAGCGGAGAGGACTTCGGCCCGGACCGCATCGGGCACCGTCAGCCAGAGCCGGGGCCAGGCGGCGCCGAGGTCCAGGCCGTAGGCGTCGTACACCCGCTGATCGGCCGCGTGGAGGCGGTCGCCGATCCAGGTGGGCCGCCGGGGGCGGACGAGGGCGATGGCGTCGCGGCGTTCGATGGCCCTGGCGAGTTCGGCGCGGGTCCCGGCCGCCTCGCACGCCGCTTCGGCCTGCCGCCAGCGGTGGACGCGGCGGCGTACCAGAAGGCGCGCGGGCCACCGGTCGCCCCGACCGGTCCACAGGTGCTCCACGACGACTGCCGACGCTCTGGCGCACAGTCCGGCCAGCGTGGCCGCCGCCAGCACACCGGCGGCCACGAGAAGGACCGCAGCGGCGTTGGAGGCTCCTGGGTCGGCGGCCAACCGGTCGATGGCAGCCCGGAGTTCCGCCAGGTCCAGGGCTTGGGCGTGTCCGAGTACGGCGGCGGCGGCCACACCGGCGAGGTAGACCACTCCGGGCAGGACGAGCAGGGCGAGCCACTTCTCGGCGGCCTTGCCGGCGAGTGCGGACAGAAAGGTGTTCACAGCCGGGCCCGGCCATAGACGAAGGGACGGCCCGTCATCGCGCACACGGGAGCCTCCGGGTACCGTTCCACGCTCGGCAACCGCTCGCAGGGGTGGGCGGCGGGGCAGGTCCACCGGTGCGCCACCGGGCGGCCGGTGCTGTTCCCCGGCAGGGTCGGAAAGCCCTTCGCCGCCCTGGTCACGATGCCGAAGCCGGCCGCGGCCATCCGGTCGTCCAGGGTGTCCAGCCGACGCTCCAGCACGGAGCGCGCCACCGGTTCTTCTCCGCGCAGCGCCGCAAGGACAGCGACGACGAGTTCCGCCGCGCCCGCCTCGCGCGCCGCCTCCTCCAGCTCGCCCGCACCCATGAGCGTGCACACGCGACTGAGCCGTTCCGCGAGTTCGTCCACCGAGGGCTCCCTGCCTTCGCGATCGCCATGTCAGTTGGACGATCCCTGAGTTGGCGACTCTACGGGGCCCCAGGATCCGGCGCATCCCGCTACGGTGGTCGGTGGTGCGGTGCCGGACGCCGCGGGGCCACCAGGAGGAAGCAGTGGGTCAGTGGAAGCGCCGCAGACTGCTCTTCAGGGCCGGACTGCATGAGAGGCGGGGCACCGACCCGTCCGACGTGCTGGCCGGCCTGCACCAACTGGCGGCCGATGATCCGTACGATCTCGAAGTGCTGCTCACCGCCGCGGAACTGCTCGCCGACCGCGCCGGCCGCAGATCCGGCACCGCGCGGGAAGCGGACCTCGCGGCCTCGATCGCCCTGCTGCACCGCTGCGTTCCGCTGGTGCCGCCCGGCCACGACGACCGCGGCCGGGTCTTCAACAGCCTGGGGCAGCGGCTGTTCGCAGTCGCACAGGGCACGGACTCCCCCGAGCCCGTGGCCGAGTCGGTGCTCGCCTTCCGCGAGGCCGTGGCGGCGACACCGCACGGCAACCACATGCGCCAGGTGAACCAGTTCTATCTGGTGGTCCAGCTCGGTGAGCACTTCGAGCGGAGCGGGCACCGGGACGCGCCCGTCGAGGCCGTCCGGGTGGCGCGCGAGGGCTACGCCACCGTCCCGCCCGGCGACGAGCTCCACCCGATGTTCCGGACGGCCCTGATCACCTCGCTGCGGCGGCTCGCGGGCGTCACCGCACACGTCGAACCGCTCCAGGAAGCCGTCGGCCTCGCGCGCGAGGCGCTGTCCGAGGCCCGCGGCACCTCCGACCGTGCCGGGGCCCAGTTCGATCTCGTACGCGCTCTGCGGGCCATGTACGACGCGACGACGGACACGCGACTGCTGGTGGAGGCGGTCGACTTGAGCGAACAATGCCTCGCGGCCACACCGCGACGCGATCCCGAGTTCAACAGGCGGCGGACGCGTCTCGCATCCGCCGTCAGGCTGCTCGCCCAGGACCGCAGGGACCCCGACCTGATGCGCCGGGCCATCGACCTGATGCGGGCGACGATCGAGACGCCGTCGGCCGCCGACGAGCACGCCGACACCCTCATCGACCTCACTCAGTCGCTGGCTTCCCTGCACACCATGACCGACGACCAACTCGCGCTCCACGAGGCGGAACTGACCGCCCGCACGGCCGTGGCCGCCGCCCCCGACCCCGGCCCCTGGCGCACAGCGGCCCAATTCGCCCTGGCAACAACCCTCTTGTACCGCTCCAGCGTGGACGCGCGCGGCACGGACGCCGTAGCACTGCACGAGGCGCTCGGGCTGTTCCAGCACGTGGCGGCTGCCACACCGCCCGACCACCGGGAACGGGGCGATCGCCTGTGGTACCTGGGCGTCACCCTGCGCGACCTGGCCAGGCACGGCGACGGCGACACCGCCGCGTGGCGGCGCCAGGCACGGCACGTCTTCGCAGAGTCCGCGTCCGCCGCCGGACCCCCCAACGTACGGATCAAGAGCTTCCAGCACCTGGGCGCCATGGAGGCCGCCCTCGGCGACCCGCACGCCGCACTCGCCGCCTACGAAGCCGCAGTCGCCCTGCTGCCGCAGCTCACCCCGGACTGGCTGTCCTACCACGGCAACATCGTCGGACTCAGCCAGATCGAGGGACTGCCGGACGGTGCCGCAGCCGCCGCACTGGAGCTCGGCAGACCGGAACGGGCCGTGGAACTCCTGGAGTTGTCGCGCGGAATCCTGCACGGTCGGACGCTGGAGGCCCGTGACCTCAGGCTGCTGCGGCACCGGTCACCCCAGCTCCATGCCGAGTTCCTGCGGCTGCGCACCGCCCTCAACACCCCTGCCCTCAACACCCCTGCCCGCGACGGGAACGAGGGGAACGACGGGAACTGGGACGACCTGATGAGCCGGATCCGGAGCCTCGACGGCATGGCAGGCTTCCTGCGGGCGCCCTCCGTCCACGCGCTGCGCCGCCACGCCGATCAGGGCCCCGTAGTGATCGTGAACATCAACGAGCGCCGCTGCGACGCACTCGTCCTGCGGGCTGACGCCGAACAGCCCCTTCTGACAATCCCGTTGACCGGCCTGACCCAGGCCGACGTCATCGCGCACCTTCTGCGCCTGACTCGTGCCGTCTTCGCCGCCCCGAACGACCCGTCGCTGCTCACCCGCCGCAACGCCCAGCGGGACCTGGACGAGATCCTGCGCTGGCTGTGGGACCGCGTCACCGCACCCGTGCTCGACGCGCTGGGCCTCACCGCCCCGTCCTCCGACACGCGGCCCCCGCCCCGCATCTGGTGGTGCCCCGTCGGCCTGATGGCGTACTTCCCGCTCCATGCCGCCGGCCATCACGACAGCGGCGGGAAGGCGACGGTGATGGACCGGGCCGTCTCCTCCTACACCACCACCGTGCGCGCCCTGGCCGGCCGGTCCGGTCCCCCGGCGGCCGGTACGACCCCGCGCGCGCTGGTCGTGGCGGTGCCCGACGCCGAGGACGCCCCTCCGCTGCCGGGAGCGGCGGCAGAGGCCGCGGCCCTCACGGAACTGCTGCCGAACGCCCTGGTCCTGTCCGGCGCGCAGGCCACGTACGAGAACGTCGTCCGCGCGCTGCCCGCCTACCCCGTCGCCCATTTCTCCTGCCACGGCCTCACCTTCTGGGAGAACCCCGCCGCCGGCATGCTGCTGCTCCACGACCACCTCACCCGGCCGCTGACCGTGGAACAACTCTCCGCCCTGGAGCTGCCCTCCGCGGACCTCGCCTACCTGTCCGCCTGCAGCACCTCCCACACGCACCCGGACAACGCCGACGAGGCACTGCACATCACCGGGGCCTTCCAACTCGCCGGATACCAACGCGTCATCGGCACCCTCTGGCCGGTCGACGACAGCACCTCGGTGGAGATCACCCGCGCGACCTACGCCGGCCTCACCCACGGCGGCAGCACCCCACCGCGCACCGAACTGTCGGCCCTGGCCCTGAACCAGGCCGTACGTGCCCTGCGTGACCGGTATCGGGCCAGCCCCTCACTGTGGGCCGGGTATATCCACGTCGGCCACTGAGAAGTAGCCGTATCCGCAGCTTCACTTCCAGGCCGCCCGCAGGACGGTCAGGCCGGGTTTCCGCAGGCTCCGGTGCAGGCCGACTGGCCAAGAGCGTTCCGGTGTCGAGGAGTTCCCCGGTTTGGGCGACGACAGCACCCGTGAGTCACCCGTGGTCGAGGTGCTCGCTGGGTGGGCCACCTGCGGCTCGGCGCACCGTTCGGGCGACGGTGCGTCGGCCAAAGTCGCGCCACGGGGCATCGGGACGCCTCGGCACCTTCGCCGGGGATGAGTCTCCACCCGCGGCGCCCTACAGTGGTGAGCATGTCCTCCACAGCAGTTCTGTCGCCGCCCGTCCTCTGAGGCGGGTCGCCATCGACACCGGCGCGTCGGGGCCCGGGCCCCGGACCCGACGCGCTGACTGGTTGTGCCCGCAGACGCGAGACCACGACCATCTGCTCCGTCTGGAGATTCTTTCCGTGTCGAAAACTGCTGTCGCCATCACCCCTGCCCCCGTGACGGCGCCCCGATCGGTGCGCCGCGGCCTTGCCTGTCTGGCATTCGCCGCCATCACCTGGGACACCACCGGAGCCACCGTGGACCTCGTCTACCGGTCCAGCGACCTCGGGCCCATGGCCGTCTCGTTCTGGCGCTTCCTGACCGGCGCGGCACTGCTGCTCGCGGCCCGAGCCCTCCGCCCTGCCCGCAACACGCCCAGGACTCCGCAGACGCTGGACCGGCGTGTGCTGCTGTTCACGGGCACCGGCATCGGCCTGGCGGTCTTCCAGACCGCCTACTTCGCCGCCGTCCAGGACACCGGACTGGCCGTAGGCACCACCGTCACGCTCGGAGCGGCCCCGGTGTTCACCGCCGCCGGCGGACGCCTGTTTCTGGGCGAGCGCATCGGACGCGCCGGGCTGCTCGCGGTCGCCGGCACGCTGGCCGGCCTCGCCGTCCTGGTGCTGGGCAATCAGAGCGGTGTCGTCCGCCCCGTCGGCGTGGGGATGGCCCTGCTGTCCGCCGGCGGGTACGCCGTCTCCAACATCCTGGGCCGCTGGACCGGACGGCACGGCGCCGGCGAGGATCCCTACACCCTCATGGTGTGGTCGTTCGCCGTCGGCGCCGCCGTCATGCTGCCCCTCGCGCTGAGCGAGGGACTCGTGCCGCACACCGCCCACCTCGGCCGCGTCATGCTGTTGATGCTCTACGTCGCCACCGTCACGACGGCGCTCGCCTACCCGCTCTACTTCGCCGGGGCAGGCGCCGTCCGGGCAGCGACGGCATCGGTGGTCATGCTGATCGAGCCGGTCAGCGCGGCGGTGCTCGCCGTGCTCCTCCTCGGCGAGCGGCTCACCCCGGCCACGGTGATCGGCACGGTGCTGATGCTCGTGGCCATCACCGGTCTCGCGGTCGCCGAGTCACGGCTGGACGCGCCGAAGTGACGTGAGAACGAGGACGACGGCGTCGAGGTCGGGGACCAGTCCGGCGGCGAAGCCGGCCAGGCCGCTCTGACTGTGACCCCCAGTGCATGAGGGAGGGCCCGGAGCGCGATGCCCGAGGCCCTCCTGCTCCGGTCGGGCTGCACCTTCGAGGTGTGCTGCCCGCCACCCGGCGCACGCCGGGTGGCGAATCCGCTCCAGGGCCAGGAACAGTCGATACATGACACAGACCACATGGACCGAAGCCAGAATTGAGCTCCCCGCCACCGAGGGCGGCCACGCCGCAGACACGGGCTTGGCCCTTATCGGCCCAGATGGCTGGGTGCACGTCAAGCCGGACAGCAGCGGCGGCGGGGGCTTCAGGTCCTACCCGCCCCAGACGGTCTTCAGGATCATCTGGAAGACCGATCCGTGGTCCGCAGACCAGTAGCGCACGCGAAAGGGCCCCTGGAACTCAAGACCGGAGCGCCTGAGTAATTCGTTGGAATTCGCAGGAAACAGCCGCCCGCACACCGCGACTCCGACCGCCGGGCCGTGTCGATCGTATAGAGAACTCTTGCAGTGGCGCATACTCGCCCCGCAATGCTCGATATCAGAGCAAAACGCCCCCCGAGCCCCGCGGAGGACAGATGACCACGCCCCAGAACAACCCCGCCGACGATCCGGTCGTCGCGGCGCCGACCTACCTGGCGGACATCCGCCACTACTTCCGGCCCCAGGACGTGGAACACATGGCCGCCAAGGGCATCGATCTCGGCACCTACGACGGAGTGAAGAACAACGCCGGGGCGATCTTCACCCACACCGCTCCTCCCACGGCGGACATGCCCCCTGACCCGGCCGGCAAGTGGAGCGCCAACCGCTCGCAGACGTTCAAGAACTGGATCCTCAACGGCTTCCCGCTCGGTACGGCAACGCCCCCTGCCGCGGAGCCGCCGACCGGGGCGGCGCCGACCCGGCTGCGCAAGGACGTCGCCGCCCTGACCGACGCCGAATTCGCCCTTCTGGCAACGGCGTTCGAGGGAGTGATGGCCCGCGCAACCATGGCGGCGGACGGCTACTTCGTGCTGGCCGGGCAGCACGGCCTCCCGGGAGCCTGGTGCCTGCACCACGAGAACCGCTTCAACCCCTGGCACCGCCAGTACCTGACCGAGTTCGAGGACGCGCTGCGCTCCGTTCCGGGCTGCCAGGACGTGACGCTCCCGTACTGGGACATCTCGACCCCGCTGCCGGACCGTCTGCAGCACCCGCCGTTCGACAAGTACGTCCTGCCGGCCGACCCCGGCGCCGCCGCGCACCCGCCCGTTCACGGGTACTTCCCGTACACGACCGAGCGCTACTCGGTCGACGGCATCACGGCGCGCGTCCGAGTGTTCGACGTCCTCGGCGACATCACCACCTCGCTGGCGCAGTCGCTGTGGGGTGCGTTCAACACCAACGGCTACCAGGACTTCTCGATCCAGGCCCACGACGCCGGCCACGGATCGATCGGGCCGACGATGAACGACCAGAACGTCTCGGCCTTCGACCCGGTGTTCTGGTTCTTCCACTGCAACATCGACCGGCTCTGGCTGAGCTGGCAGACGAACACCGACGCGACCGCACTCGCCGGGTTCCGCACCACGCTGGCAGGGCAGGACGACACCTGGCTGCAACCCGCCTCCTCCGTGTTCACCGAGCTGAAGCCCTTCCCCCAGGTCGCCCAGCAGACCATCGCCACCGACGTCACGTACGACCGCCTGGAACTCATCAGCCACGCGAAGGGTGAGATGGAGAACCTCTCCGGCAGCATCGACGCCGCCCGCACCTTCGCGTTCCGGAGCTCCGACCCGGTCTCGGTGCGGGTCAAGGGGATCGACCGGCTGAACATCCCGGGGTCGTTCAGCGTGACCCTGCTCGCCGACGGCGAGCCGATCGCGGCACGGTTCTTCTTCCAGCCGAAGAACCCGCAGGGCTGTGAGACGTGCAAGAAGAACGGCATCATCAACCTCGACTTCCGGATGTCCCAGGACGAGATCCTCGACAAGGCGCTGTCCGTCCGGATCGACGTGCCGGGGCACGGCGAGGAGATCGGCACGGCCTTCCCGCTCTCGCAGGCGGGCAACCCGACGATCAACGCCCGGCTGCTGGTCGGCGAGGCGTGAGAAGCCGTTGTCGTATCGATCTTGGTGGACGCGGGTCCGACTGGACAGCACGGTCGGGTGATCTTGCCGCTCGCCGAGCATGGAGACAGGGCCTCTGGTGCAGTTCGGGGTTGTCGAGACCTTGAGCACGCCAGGAGGCCCCGTTGTCTCTGACCGCTCCTCCGGCTGCTCCCGGCCTCTCCCCGTGCCGCGGCCGGCAGACCGCGGCACTCGGGCGGACGGCTGTCGCTCGGCTCGGTGCCCGGCGGGGACTCCGCCGGGCACCGAGCCGAGCGCGAACACCCGAAGGCGCCTGCCGCCACCTGATCGGCGACCACCCCGACATCACCGGAGCCCGACGGCCACCGGCCGGCGCCAAAGCCGCCCCGGAACCACGCGCCCTGCTCACCAGCGGCGGCTCCGACCGCTACCGGACCTTCCACCCCCACCAAGAACGCCGACTCAGCCACCGGGCCCGCCATCGACCCGCTGCCCGACCTACGAGGCCGGTCCCCGCGATCCGCACCCGCCGGGCACCGCCTCCCGGCCGAGCGCGAGCCGCTCGCCGATGCGCCCTTCGCCCTTGAACAGCAGGCCCGCAGCCGCGCGGTGTCCGCGGCCACGGGCCCGGTCGGAGCCGGACGGTCATTCGTCGTCGAGCCGCTGGAGAACCTGTGTGAAGTCGCCGTCGTCGAGGAGGCCGGCCAGCACCTGCGTCATGTTCTCGATGCCGCGATCCCGAACGATGAGGCCGTCGGAGCACGCGAAGTAGCGGCCGCCCTGTGCCTCACCGGTTCGGGACCATCTCTGCATGATGCGTTCGACCTCGGCAAGCGTGAACACGGTCGCGCTCCAGCGGGAGCCGTCCGATGTCAGCCGGACCTCGACATCGACGTTGCACACGGTGTCCAGGGGTTCGCCCGCATCGGGCAGGAACGATGCCTGGAACCGATCTGTTCGGACGCGGTACCAGGGCTCGTCCCATCCCGACTGAACGCCTTCGGTCCCGGTGCTGGTCATTGAGGAAGTATGTCGATCCGGTCCGACGTGCTCAACCGGGTCCGGGGGCCAGCCGCCGTGCCCCTGATCCCCGTCGTCGGCGCCGAGGTCATCCTCGCAGGCGCGAGGGTCAGGTGTCCGGGTGCCAAGTGTCAGGCGTCCGTCTCCGAGTCCCGTGCCCATTCCTCGCGCGGCCGCAGCCGCGCCAGAAGCCGTTGGGCCTCGTCGCGGACGCCGACGTCCTGGTCTGTTGCCAGCTCGCGGTACTGCTTGATCAGCCGGTCCGCGCCTTCGGTCGTCATCCAGTCGGGGTCGCAGTCCAGAGCGGCTTGGATCTCCTCTGCAGTCCAGGTTTCCGACGCACAGCTTCTGGCCAGCAACACGCGGCGGAGCCCGATCGTGTCTTCGCGTTCGAGCAGGGCCACCGCCGTCTCCTGGGTGACGCCGGTGTCCTGGACGTCCAGGAGGAGGCGGTGGATGACGTCCGTCGCCTCCTCGAGCCTGTCCGACACCGCAAGCTGCCGCCCGGCAGCCGCACGAACGGACCATGCCGGTGAGTCGGCATTCCGAATCGCCGTGCTCAGTTCTTGATCATCTAGGGATGCCATGCCACCAGCCTGCCAGGGGCCACGAAGATCTCCAGATGATTTTCGTCAGCCCCACTACTGCCTCGAAACTCTCCCCCGCACAGACGGGGGTCAGCCGCATCGCGGGAGCCCGCCGGCAGTGATCACCGTGCCCTCCCCTCGCCTGCGGGGTCAGCCGACGGACGCAGCACACAGGTGCCCATGCCCGATGGTCCTCGTCGCGTGGTCGGGTCCGTCGGGGCCCGTGGTCAGCGAGCGGACCAGATCGAGCAGTCGGCCGTGTGGCGGATCAGCACCACCACGGTCCCGCCGTCCGTGACCTGACGGTCACGCGAGACCGTGCAGCACACCACCAGTACCGGAAGCGGCGCCCGGACGATCGCAGGAGCCTCGTCCCGGTCCGGCACCGCGGTACGCGGCCACGCGGGCTCCACGACCGGCGGCCCAGGCCGACGGAAGGAAGTCCGGCGGCCGACCTGGCCGACGGGCACTCCGAGAGCCCGGGCACGGGCGTGACGACGACGACGGTCACGGCGTTCGGACATGGTGACACCCTGCACCCTCCCACCCTCTCCACACCAGCGACCTGGCAGACGCCTCCCGACCGGCCCACCGAACCGCCGTACCCCCAACCACACCCAAGCCCGATACAACTGGGCCTCTCCTCCAGGACCCACCCGCCCTGTCGGTCACGGATGACACGATGAGACGCTGCTCCTTGGCTCCTCGACAGCTTCGCCAGGTAGCCGCGCCCGGCCGATGAGGATCAGCTGTCGGTCGCCCAGGTCCCGCTCTTTCCGGAAACGCGTCGTCGGGCCGGGGCCGTCGGTGGCCGCCTGCGGCTCGGGCCCGGGCGTGGTCCTTGGTGACTGGGGGTCCAGCGCCGGCCGCCGGTGGCGGGGAGCGGTCACACCACCGCCCCGGCCGGCGGTTTCAGGACGGCGGTGGCCGACGCGTGCCGGCTACCGCGGATCCGCCGCGCGGCGCTGGGCGGCGGCGAGCCACAGGGCGGCCGCGCAGGCCAGCAGTGCTGCCGCGATCACCAGCGTCCAGCTGCGGCGGAAGCCCTCCAGCGCGGCCTGCGACCCGTGCGAGGTGCCGATCAGGCTCACCGTCAGCGCCACGCCCACCACCGCGCCGAGCTGCCGGGCCATCGTGGTGATCGCCGAGCCGGTGGCGAAGCGGGTGGGCGGCAGCGCCGCCGCGGCGGACCCGACGAGGGTGGGCAGGGTCAGTCCCACGCCCAGGCCGGTGAGCAGCAGCCCGGGCAGCAGTTCGGTCGCGTAGCCGGGCCGGACTCCGACGGCGGCGGTCCACCAGCCGATGCCTGCGGCGAACAGCAGGGTGCCGAGCGCGGCCACCCGTCCGGGGCCGAGCCTGCGGACCAGTGCGGCGCTGCCCAGTGCGACCGGCGGCACCAGTAGCGGTCCGGGGGCGATGGCGAGTCCGGTGCGCAGCGCCGAGTACCCCCAGGTCTGCTGGCACCACAGGACCGAGGTCAGCAGCATGCCCGCGAAGGCGAGGGTGAACAGCAGGGCCGCGGTGTTGGCGGCGGCGAAGACCGGTACGCGCAGCAGCGGCAGTTCGACGATGGGGGCGCGGTGGCGCGCCGAGCGGCGCAGGAACCAGCCGGTCAGCAGGGTGCTCGCGAGCAGGCTGCCCAGGACCTGGGGCGAGAGCCAGCCCCAGCTGTCGCCCTTGACCAGGGCGACGGTGAGGGTGGCGATGGCGGCGGTGAGCAGGACGGCGCCGAGCAGGTCCGGCAGCGGTCCGTTCTCCCGGCCGCGCAGCCTGGGCAGTACGCGGGCCCCGACGGCGATGGCGGCGATGCCGACCGGGACGTTGGCGACGAACACCCAGCGCCAGTCGGCTTCGACCAGGAGTCCGCCGAGGACCGGTCCGAGGCCGGCGGCGATCCCGCCGATCGAGGCCCAGGCCCGGATGGCGCCGGGGCGCTCGGCTGCGGGAGTGGCATCGAGCAGCAGCGCGAGTGAGGTCGGCATCAGCGCCGCCGCGCCCGCCGCCTGGACCGCCCGGGCGGCGTCGAGCCAGCCGACGGCCGGGGCGAGTGCGCAGAGTGCGGAGGCAGCGGTGAAGACGGCCAGCCCGGCGAGGAACACCCTCCGGTGGCCGATGCGGTCGGCCAGCCGTCCGGCGGGGACCAGCAGCGCGGCGAAGACGATGGCGTAGCCGTTCAGCACCCAGGAGAGGGTGGCCAGGCTGCTGCCGTGGAAGTGCTGCTGCATCGCCGGGAGGGCGACGTTGACGATGAACAGGTCGAGGTTCGAGACGAAGACCGCGGCGGCGAGCACCAGGAACGCGGTGCGGCGGTGGGGCCGGTCCCGGTCGGTCGGCGCGGCTACTGGGTTTGATATTCCAACTGGCTCCATGGCCCGGAACGCTAGCGGCAGTGAGTTTGAATACGCAACCCGCTGTGGCAGGCTGGTGGAGTGACCCCGCACATCGACGCCCAGCCCGCAGCCGCCCGTTCCGCCGCCACCGCCCTGCCGGGCCGCCCCTGCTCCATCGCGGCCGCGCTGCAGGTCCTCGGCGAGAAGTGGGCGCTGCTCGCGGTGCGCGAGCTGTTCTACGGCAATCACCGGTTCGACCGGATCGCCCGCAACACCGGCGCCCCGCGCGACCGGCTCACCGCCCGGCTGCGCTCCCTGGAGGAAGCGGGAGTGGTCGAACGCCGCGCCTACAGCGAGCGCCCCCCGCGCTACGAGTACCACCTCACCGAGGCCGGTCGGGACCTCGCCCCGCTCACCCAGGCCCTGCTCGCCTGGGGCGACCGCTGGCTGTCGCCCGAGCCACCGGTGGTGCTACGCCACCACCCGGACCATCCCGACCACCTGGACAACCCCGACCACCCTGACGACTCCGACCACCCTGACGATCCCGGCCACCCGCTGGACGCGGCCTGGACCTGTCGCACCTGCGGGGTGGAGGTGCGCAGCCCGGACGTCGGCCTGGAGGTCCGCTCCCCCGGCTGGGACCACCGGGGCCCCACCGCGGGCGGGAATCCGCGGTCCTGATCGCCTGGCGGGGCGGCCTGGGGCGGGCTCACCGGTTCCTCGGCGTCGGACTCGTGCCGCCCGTGGCTTGGTTCACGCGGGAGTCCCTGCGTCACTGCCGGGGGCGCGGTCCGGGAAGGTCGGCGGCGGTAGTGCCTGTGGAACTCCGGTTCGGGCCGGCCCGGCCGCAAGGGCCGGTGGCCACGGGCGTAGGCTGATGGTCGGGCCCCTCATGTCGACGAGCGTGAGGGGCCCGGCCATCTTCCGCCGGTGTCGATGCGGGGCTCGAAAGAGCAGCAGGGCCCGGACCGCGACGCGCGGTCCGGGCCCTGACCCGTGCTTCTCAGCAGCGGCGGTGCGTCAGCTCTGCGTCTGCGCGGTGTCGTCGCCCGCCTGCGCGGCGTCTTCGGCCGTGCCTGCCTTCTCGCGCATCTTGCGCACCAGCTCCGCCTTCTGGTCGGCCGCACTCTGGCGGTCGAGGTTGCGGTGCGGACCGTTGTTCCGCCGTTCGTCGCGGGACAGCTTCTTGCGCTGGCCGCCGCCCATGCCCACGGGGTTGTTGATGTTCTTGCTCACAGTCAAGGGTCTCCGGTTAATGATGTGAAGGGTTAATGATGTGAAGTGATCTACGGATGCATCGGTGGGGGACGGGCGGCGACGTCGAAGGATGTCAGCGCAGGCCCGTCACGCTCTCACTCGTAAAGCGGCGCCTGGAAGCACACGGCAAGGACGTTACCCGGTTCCGCCGGTCCCGCACACCAATCTTTTCGCCACCCCGGCGTCGGCCGGGCCTTCGCCGGGCCGGCCGGGGCCGACCGCTTCCTTCCGGGAACCTCGCACCGCCAACTCCGCCCGTGCTCGCCGGCGCCACCCGGGCAGGTCCGGGCGGGCGCCGCTGGGCTGCCGGGGGCGTTGTCAGCGGTCGGAGCACACGGACGACTCGGACGACACGGAGATCATCTCACGCGCGCGCTGCTGTTACGGGACAACCTTGCGCTCGGGCGGCGGCGGTTCACCTGCCGATCCCCGTCCGGACCTCCCGCGCGGCAGCCTGCACGGCTGCCGACCCCGAGCTCGCGCGGTCGCCCGTGGTGAGTCCGAAGACAGTGAAGACACACGTCGGGAACGTGTTGACCGACCTCGGTGCACCCGCTGTCCGGACGCCTGTCCGGTAGGGCGCGGTTTTTGATCACACGGACCGGGAGAGCGATGCCGGTCGGCTGTCAGCGGGGACAGCGACCTGTGGGTGGGATGCGGGTGGCCTCCGGGACCGTGGGAACCGGGCGTGAGCGGCTGGGAATCCGCGGCTCCGCCCGCCGCCGCACCACTTCGAGCTCCGGGAGCCCGCCATGTCCTCCGTACCCCAGACCCCGCCGTGGGACGTCCACCGGCTGCCCCGGGCCGACGGAAAGAACTTCCTGGTCACCGGCGGCAACGCGGGCATCGGGTACTTCGTCGCCGAGCAGCTCGCCGCCACCGGGGCCACAGTCGTGCTCGGCAGCCGCGACCCGGCGAAGGCCGGAGCCGCGATCGCCTCCATCGCCTCGCGCGTCCCCGGCGCCGAGCTGGGGCACCTGCCCCTGGACCTGGCCGATCCCGCTTCGCTCCGGACAACCGTGGACGCGCTCGGGCTGGACCGCCTCGACGCGGTCGTCCACAACGCCGGAGTGGCACTCGACCGCCCCCCGCGCCGCGAGACCGCGGCCGGCCACGAGCTGATGTTCGCGACCAACCACCTGGGGCACTTCTCCCTGACCCACCACCTGGCTCCCCTGCTCATGGCGACCCCGGGGAGCCGGATCGTCACCACCGGCAGCTTCGCCGCCAAGTCCGAACGCCTGGACCTCGACGACCTCCAGAGCACGCGCGACTACCGGCCCAAGCGCGCCTACGCGCGCTCCAAGCTGGCCCAGATGCTCTTCGCCCTCGAACTCGACCGCCGCCTGCGCGCCGCCGGCAGCGCAACGCTCAGCGTGCTCGTCCATCCCGGCGGGGCGCTCGACTCCCTCACCCCGTCGCGCCCGCCGATCCACGTCCGGACCGCCCGCGAGCGGCTGGGCCACCTGCCGCTCGGCCTCGTCGTCCAGGGCAAGGACGCCGCCGCGTGGCCCGCGGTCCGAGCCGTGCTCGACCCGGGCGTACGCGGCGGCCGGATGCTGAGCCCCCGGGCGTTCGGCCTGCGCGGTACACCCAGGACCGAACCCCTGTGGAACCACCTCACCGACACCACGACCGCGGCAATCCTCTGGGCGGCCAGCAGTGACCTGACCGGCCACGAGCCGACGTTCACCGCTGCGACAAGGCCCGGCGGGGCCGAGGGCACGACGGCCCTCACTGTCCCAGGACTCTGATCTGCCGGCGGAACCACGCGTCGAGAGCCGCGTAGTCGCCGTCGGTCAGACCGCGGCGGGGATCGACGCGATGGAGCAGTGCGGGCGCCCGGTGGTGGGCGGCGACCCAGGCCCGGTCGGTGTCGGTGACCTCGTCGTCGACCCAGGCGAACGGGCGCCCCGCGGCCCAGTCGACGAGGGTGCGGGTCTTCCAGTGCAGCCCGTGCCGCTCGTCCTGGTCGTCGAGGCGGCCGAGGTCGTCAAGGTCGTCGAGGTCGGACGGTTCCGGCCAGGGGACCACCGCGAGCGGGGGTAGGCCGATGCGCGGGGCGATGCGGTCGTTCGCTTCGGCCATCCAGCTCGTCGCCCACACAAGGTCGCACGGGAGCGCCGACAGGCGGGGCCCGTGCGCGGGATCGATCCTGCTCAGGAGAGGGTTCGCGTCGTCGCCCGGTGAGTGAGGACCCGTCGCGAAGGTCGGATACCGATCGGGCGACCCGAATGGGATGAGAGGTCCGTCGACGTCGAGAAACAGCAGCGGACGCTGCGCGGGGACGGTCACGGGAACACGATAGTGGCCGCTCGCAGCGGCCCGCCGTCGACGGCGGGCGCCCGGACCAGCCACGGTCCCGCCGGGAGCGCCCCGGTCAGCGCTGGTCGAGTCCCGGGTAGTAGCCGCGTTGGTACGGCGACAGACCGGAGACGGCCAACTCGCCCCGACCCCGGCAGATGGGGCAGACCTTCGTCGTGGCGCACTCCCCGCACCGGCTCCTCGGCCGGTTCCGGCCGGGCACCCACCCGCGGCCGCCGCACCCGGGGCACCGGCCGAGGCCGTCGCACTCGTAGCAGAGGACGTGGCCGGGCGTGACGGTAGCGGGCGTCCGCACCGGTTCCGCCTCCCCGGCCCGTTCCGGCGGGCCCAGTGCCAGCGCCGGCGTCCGCCCCCGGAACGCCACGGCGGGCGTGTCCTCGCTCGTCAGGACACGGATCTCGTTCCCGTCCCGGTGCGCCAGGACCACCGTCCAGAGCCGCCCGTCGTCGTGCTCCTCGGACACGGTGACGTCCCAACCGGCCGCGCGGAGCTGGAAGGCCGCTCGGGAGGCCGTCCCGGCAGCAGTGGCGCCCGCCGGACGATCGCCCTGGTACACCGTCGAATAGCGGTGGCTCGGCGGGCCGCCCAGGTCGGCGGCCTTCGGTTCGTCGAGGGACAGCCGGCGCAGGTGGACACGGGTGGTCAAATCGGTGATCAGCGCGACCATCTGCTCACGCAGGGACCGGCCCAGCCGGTCCAGTTCCTCACGCGCCGCCCTCGGCGTACCGTCCACACCGGCCCCCCGACCCTGGAACCCAACGGCCTGGAAGGTAGCACGGAGTCGGCTCCCGTGACCGCAGCCGCCTCGCCCCCGATTTCCGCAGGCTGGTTCAGGCGTGGTGTCGGCGGCTGCTGGCTACGGTGTCGGACCAGGTGCTCGCGGTCCGTCCGGTTCGGTGAGGCGGGTACGCCGGGTGTCGCGGCGCACGAGTCCGATGCCGATGGCGGCGGCGGTGGCCAGGAAGGCGAGGACCAGGCCGACGTTTCGGAGCAGGTCGAGTGCGTCGGACGGGGTGCCGCCGTGGAGGGGTGGGGCGATGGTGAGCGTCCAGGGCAGGACGGCCAGTGCGATGCCGCCGGCGTGCAGGGGGTCGGTGTTCGGCCTGCGGAGGCGCGCGAGGTGGGCGAGGCTCAGCACCAGGGCCGGCCAGGCCGGGGAGAGGTCGAGCAGGGCCTGCTGGAGGGGCGGGAAGACCAGATCGGGGTAGTCCTCGGGCCGGGTGCCGAGCCACAGCACGGTGAGAGCGCTCAGCGGCAGCGCGACGGCGGCGGCGGAGCCGATCGCCCAGGAGCGGCCCCGCCGGGAGAGGTCGACGGCGTCGGGCGGTGCGATCAGCGCCAGGACGGCCGTGACGGCCCAGAGGCCGGGCAGTTCGGGATTACGGGTGAATGCCGCCAGCGCGACGGCCGCCAGGAGCAGGGCCCGGGCCGGGGCCCAGCGGCCGAGGGCGACGCACAGCAGGGCCAGGACCCAGGGGGCGCTCTGCGCGGCACCCGCCGCCCAGTGCGCGTCGGATCCGGCGGGGAGGGCGCCGAACAGCAGGTGGAGCACGCTCAGGGCGGCACTGCCGGCCAGCAGGGCCGGCGCGCCACCGGCGAGGATCCTGCCCGCGGGATCGCTGGAGCTGAGCCGGGTGCGCAGTCGCACGGCGTGTGCGGCGAGGGCGGCCCACTCGCGCAGGGCGGTGCGGGGGCCGGCGTGCTGGAGGGCGTCGGCGAGGACGGCGTTGATCTCCGCGCCGTGCGCGGCCCGGTACTCGGACGGGTAGAGGCCGGAGAGGGGAAGGCGTCGCAGCAGGGCGGGAGGAGAGGTGTGCTCGTCGGTCATGCCGTTCCCCAGTTCGTGCGCAGCGTGGGCCGGGGGGCGGTGCCGAGGGCGAGCCTGCGCTCGGCCTCCGCGACGCCGGCGCGCAGCCGTTGCGTCTCCTCGGTCAGTGTGTGCCGGCCCTGCTCGGTCAGCGTGAAGCTGCGGCGCAGCCGCCCGCCCACGACCTCCTCGTGGGCGATCCGGATCAGGCCCTGATGGAGCAGGCGGTCCAGTGCCGTGTAGAGGGTGCCGGTGAGCATTTTGGTGCGGCCTTCGGTGATCGCCAGGACTTCCTGGAGGATCGCGTAACCATGCCGGGGCTCGTCGGCCAGTGCGGTGAGTACGAGCCTCGCAGGCTCTTGCAGTTGACGGTCTGCCATGCTGGAACCATAGATCACTGATTTACATATGTCGATGGTTTAGCTACGTGTGACGGAGGCCGTCCCGGTGTGCGGCGGACCGCACACCGGGACCGGGTCACCCGCCGATCACGTGGGCGGCGATCGCCCGCGGGGTCGGTGCGTCGGCCAGTTCGGCGATCCGGACCGGGACGCCGAACCTGCGCTGGACCTGGGCGATCATCCGGATGAAGAGCAGCGACTCCCCGCCGAGCGTGAAGAAGTCGGAGTCGGCCCCGACGGTGGGCACCCCGAGCAGTGCGCGCCAGATCTCCACGATCTGTTGCACGGTCCGGTCCTCGTCGTCCGAGACCGAGACGGGAGCCGTAGCCGGGACCGGCACCGAAGCAAGGACCGGGGCCGGGACGGACGCCTGTGCCGGGACGTGCCGGAACGCGGGCGCGTCCAGCCAGTGGCGTTCGGCGGCGAAGGGGCGGGCGGGCAGTGGCGCCCGGGCCGCCGGGGCGCCCGCGCGCACCGCCGCCCAGTCCAGCTCGACGCCCGAGGCCCACAGCGCGCCGAGCCCACTCAGCAGGTCGGCGCGGCGCGGCTGCAGCGCCACCACGGGCGTCCGCCGGGCCTCGGGGACCTGCCGGGCGCTGCCGATCAGACCGCTGCCCGGGCCGACCTCGACCAGGACCGCCCGGCCGCGGGCCGCCGCCGTGACCACCGCGTCCTGGTAGCGGACGGGGCTGCGCAGCTGCTCCGCCCAGTAGCCGGCCGGCCGGAGCCCGCCGGCGGGCAGCACCCGGCCGCTGACGGTGCTGATCACGTCGACCCCGCCCGGCTCGGCCTCGACCGTCGCGGCCACCGCGTCCAGCGCGGCGGCGGCCCCGGCCATCATCCGGGAGTGGAAGGCCCGCTCGGTGGGCAGCACCCGGTGCTGGATGCCGGCGGCGTCCAGCCGGGCGCGCAGCCGGGTCAGCGCGTCGGCCGGGCCGGACACCACGACCACCTCCGGCGCGTTCACCGCGGCGATGTCGAGCTCGTCCGGTCCGGCGAGTTCTGCGCGCACCGCGGCCGGGGCCGCGAGGACCACGACCATGCCGCCCTCGGGGGCCCGGCGCATCAGCGCGCCCCGCTCCGCGACCAGGCGCAGCGTGTCGGCCAGGCCGAGTTCGCCGGCCAGGCAGGCCGCCGCGTACTCCCCCACCGAGTGCCCGAGCAGGGCGGCGGGCCGGACCCCGAAGGTGCCGAGCAGCCGTCCGAGCGCGTACTCGTGCAGCACCAGGGCGGGCTGGGTGAGGTCGGTGCGGTGGATCAGGCCCTGCGGGTCCCGGTCGACCAGCAGGTCGCGCAGGTCGACGCCGAGGAGGCCGCGGGCGAGTTCGCTGCCGTGGTCGATGTCGGCGGCGAAGGACGGGTAGCGACGGTAGGCCCACTCGGCCATGCCGGGTGCTTCGGCGCCCTGGCCGGGGAGCAGGAAGACCACCTCGGGCCGGCGCAGCGCGGTGCGTACGGGTGCGCCGGCCAGGGCGCGGGCCGCGCCGGCGGTGTCCGGCGCGGCGACGGCGATCCGATGGGCGAAGTGCCGGCGGTGCTGCTGGGTGGTCACGGCGACGTCGGGCAGCGGGAGCCCGGGGTGGTCGGCGAGGTGGCGGGCGAGGCGTTCGGCGGCGCTCCGCACGGCCGCCTCGGTGGGGGCGGAGACCAGGACGACGTCCGGGGCGTTCGGGGTGGGTGGCGCCGGGTCGGCGGGTGCCTCGGTGAGCACCATGTGGACGTTGGTCCCGCCGAGGCCGAAGGAGCTGACGGCGGCGCGGCGCGGCAGGCCGTCCGGGACGGTCCACTCCCGGGCGACGGTGTCGACGGTGAACGGCGACCCGGGGCCGGTCAGTTCGGCCCTGGGCCGGTCGAGGCCGGCGAGCGGCGGGATCCACCGGTGGTGCAGGGCGAGGGCGGCCTTGATGAGGCCGGCCACGCCGGCGGCGGCCGACAGGTGTCCGATGTTCGCCTTGACCGAGCCGAGCGAGCACGTGCCCCGGCCGTCGCCGAACACCTCGCGCAGAGCGGACAGTTCGATGGCGTCGCCGACCTCGGTGGCCGTGCCGTGCGCCTCCAGGTAGCCGATCGTCGACGGGTCGACGCCGGCGGCCGCGTAGGCGCGGGCGAGCACGTCGACCTGGCCGGTGACGCCCGGGGCGGTGTAGCCGACCTTCGCCGCGCCGTCGTTGTTGACGGCCGAGCCGGAGATCAGCGCGTGGACCCGGTCGCCGTCGCGGCGGGCGTCCGCGGCCCGTTTGAGGACGACCATGCCGACACCGCTGCCCGGCACGGTGCCGTTGGCGGCGGCGTCGAACGGGCGGCAGGAGCCGTCGGGCGACATGATGCCCTTGGGCTCGTAGCGGTAGCCGGCGCGTTGCGGGAACTCCAGGTCGACGCCGCCGGCCAGGGCGAGGTCCGAGTCCCCGGTGCGCAGGCTCTGGCAGGCCAGGTGCACGGCGACCAGTGAGGTGGAGCAGGCGGTCTGGACGCCGATCGCGGGCCCGTTCAGGCCCAGCCGGTAGGCGATCCGGGCCGCGAGGTGGTCCTTCTCGTTGGCGAGCACGACGGAGAGCAGTCCCTGCTCGGCCAGGATCTCCGGGTCGGCCAGGACCTGCTGCTGCAGGTAGTAGTTGAATCCGGAGCCGGCGAACACGCCGACCCGGCCCGGTGGCCGGTCGGTGATCAGTCCGCCGCTCTCCAGTGCCTCCCAGGCGGTCTGGAGCAGCAGCCGGTGCTGCGGGTCCATCAGGTCGGCCTCGCGCGGCGGGATGCCGAAGAACCCGGCGTCGAACAGCTCCGGCCCGGCGAGCAGGCCGCGGGCCGGCACGTAGGCCGGGTCGTCCAGGTCGGCGGCGGGCACGCCGGCCGCCAGCAGCTCCTCGCGGGAGAGCCGGGCGACCGCCACCCGCCCGGAGAGCAGGCCGTTCCAGTACTCGTCGAGGTCGGCCGCGCCGGGGAACCGGCCGGCCATTCCGACGATCGCGATGTCCTGCCTCAGCTCGTCACTCATCTCGTCACGCACTTCGTCACGCGGCTCGTCACTCATCTCGTCACCCCCGTCATGTCGTCATGTCGTTCGCAGGTGTTGGGCAAGGGCCTGGACGGTGGGGTACCGGTACAGCTCGGCCAGGCCGACCGGGCGGCCGCCCAGCCGCCGCTCCAGCCGGGTCCGGACCATGGCGAGGGTGAGCGAGTCGCCGCCGACGTCGAAGAAGCCCTCGTCGAAGTCGAAGTCGTCGGTCCCGAGCACCTCGGTCCACACGTCGCGGATCAGCTCCTCGGCGTCGTCGGCGGCCCGGCCCACCGGGTCGGCCCCGGCGGCGGCGGCCGGGTCACCGATGGCCACGGGCTGCGCGGCGGCGACGAGCTGCGCGGCGACGACCGGCTCCGCAGCGGCAACGGGCCGCGTGGCGGCGACGGGCCCCGAAGCGGCCAGGTCCGGCCCCGGTGCCGGGGCGAACAGGGCGCCGAGCGCCCGCAGGTCGACCTTGCCGTTGCGGTCCAGCGGGAACCGCGCCACCGCCCGCCAGCGCTGCGGACGCTCGTAGGGGGCCAGGACCGGCTCGACGGCCGCCCGCACCCGGTCCACTATGTCGCCCTCGGCCTTGACCGCCGCGCAGAGCCGCTCACCGGCCAGCAGCACGACGGCGTCCAGCACCCCCTCCTGCTCCTTGATCCGCCGCTCGACGGCGGCCGGTTCGATCCGGTACCCGGCGACCTTCAGCTGCCGGTCGACGCGGCCCAAAAAGAGCAGCCGCCCGTCCGCGCCCCAGCGGGCCAGGTCGCCGGTGCGGTACTCGCGCTCGCCGGCCCGCTCACCGAACGACTGCGCCGTGCGCTCCGGGTCGCCCAGGTAGCCGTCGGCGAGGCCCGCGCCGGTGGCCCGCAGTTCACCCACCGCCCCGGGCGGCACCAACCGCCCGTCCGGGCCGGTGAGCCGCACGCCGGTGCCGTGCACCGGGCGGCCGATCGGGAACGGGTCGGACACCTCGGCCACGCCCTCGACGTGGCACACCGTGGTGAACGTGGTGTTCTCGGTCGGCCCGTAGCCGTTGGTGACCCGCAGTCCGGGCGACTGTTCGAGGACCCGCCGGACGTGCGCCGGGGAGACCACCCCGCCGCCGGTGAACACCTGGCGCAGCCCGCGCAGCGCCTCCGGCCGGTGGTCGGCCACCAGGTGGAACAGGCCCGCCGTCAGCCAGGCGTGGGTCACGCCCGCGGCGGGAAGGAACCGGGCCAGGCTGTCGGGCGTCGGCTCCGCGGGCGGGTGGACCACCACGGTCGTCCCGCTCGCCAGCGGCACCAGCAGCTCCAGGGTGGAGGCGTCGAAGGCCAGCGGGGACAGCCGCAGCATCGACGCCCCCGGCCCGTCGGCGGACAGGTCCGTGTCGGCGAACAGGTCCGCGTCGTCCACCAGGCGCAGCACCGCGCGGTGCGGGACCACCACGCCCTTGGGGACACCGGTGGTTCCCGAGGTGAAGGAGACGTAGGCCGCCCGTGCGGGCTCCGGCCGGTGCGGGGCGAGGCCGGGCCCCGCACCGGCGGGCCGCCCCGCCGGGAGCGCCCGGCCGGGACCGGCCTGCGGGCACCGGGGGACGCCGGCGAAGACCGGATCGTCCGCCGCCCCGCCGATCCGGGCGGTGGCCGCGACCGCGGCCGCGATCTGGGCGCGCCTGGCCGCCGGGGCGGCCGAGTCGACCGCCACCCAGGCGGCGCCCAGGCGCAGCGTGGCGAGGACGGCCACGGCCTCCGCCGCCGACCTCGGCAGCTCCAGTACCACCCGGTCACCGGCGCGGACCCCGCAGCCGTGCAGCAGCTCGGCCTGGTCGAGGGCGCGCGCGTGCAGCTGCCGGTAGGTCAGCGTGTGGCCCGCGTCGGGATCGAGCAGCGCGGTCGCGTCGGGACGCTCCCGTACCTGCCGCTCGAACCGGCTCCACAGGTCGTCGCCGGTCGCGGGGTCCACGCCCAGGCCGAGTTCCCGCAGCCGCGCGAGCTGGCCGGTGGAGAGCCCGGCGATCCGCTCCACGGCGGCCTGCGGCTCCGCCGCGAGCTCGGCCAGTACGGCGTGCAGCGACTCGGCCAGCTCGCCGACGTCCGCGGCGCTCTGCGCCGAGGTCGCGTACTCGATGGCGAGCCTGGGCCGCGGCGACCAGGACTGCACGTACAGCAGGGCGTCGAAGGCCGAACCCGCGCAGTGGCCCTCGTACACCCGCCAGCTGCCGCCCGCGGCCTCGAAGGAGTCGGGGACCAGCTCGTGGTGGGCGGCGAAGCCGAGCTGCGCCACCGGGTTGCGGGTCCCGTCCACCGTGCCGTCCAGAGCGGTCACCACGCGGTCGAACGGCAGGTCGGCGTCGGCGAGGGCGGCGGCGAGCGCACCCGCGGTGGCCCGCACGTGCTCGGTGACCGGCCGGGCGCCGTCGATCCGGCAGCGCACCGGGACGATCCGGGTGCAGAGCCCGACGACGTCCTCCATTCCGGCCTCGAAGCGGCCCGCGGCCGCCACGCCGAGGACCAGGTCGGCGGTGCCGGTCCGGCGGGCCGCGGCGAGCGACCACGCCGCGAGCAGCACCGAGGTGACCGTGGTCCGGCAGTGCCGCGCCAGCCGGTCCACGCCCTCGGCCACCCGCTGGGGCAGCTCGAACACCAGCCGGGCGCCGTTGCCGTCGGCACCGGGCTGACCGGCCCCACCGGCCACACCGGCCGACCCGGCCGGGTCGGGTCCGCCGGGCAGGGTCGCCACCAGCGGCGCGCCGTCCAGTCGACGCCTCACCCCGGCCGTGGCCGCCGCGAGGTCACCGGAGGCTTCCCGGGCGGCCAGCCGGGTGCCGATCCAGTCCGGTGACGGTCCGGTCGCGGGCAGCGCGCCCGGACCGCCCTCGTACAGCCGGGCGAACTCGCGCCAGAGCACACCGATGCTCCAGCCGTCGGCCAGCGCGTGGTGCACCAGCACCGAGAGCAGGGTCCCGGCGCCGGCGCGGGTGCGGACGAACACCACGGGCGGCCGGTCGAAGGGGCGCAGCAGCTCCCCGGCGCGCGCGGCGTACAGCTCGTGCACGGCGCGCACCGCGTCGGTCCCGGCGGGCAGGGTCTGGTGCAGCAGCCTCGGCTCGTGGGTGGCGGGCAGCACGAGCCGTCGCACGGTCCGCTGCTCGCCGGGGAGCGGCTGCTCGGCGGTGAACATCGTGCGCAGCGATTCGTGGCGGGCGGTGAGGGCGCGCAGCGCGGCCCGGGTGCGCCCGGGGTCGAGGGGCTCCGGCGGGCGCAGGGTGAAGAGCAGCCGGTAGGGCTGGTCCTGGCCGGCCAGGTGGGCGGCGAGCATGGCCCGCTGCCCGGGCAGGAGCGGGCGCGGCCGCGGGGCGGCGGCCGGGTCGACGGGCGGCGGGACGCTCGGCGCGAAGGCCCGCGCGCCGGCCAGGACGGCGGCCAGCGGGTCCGGGCCGAGCAGTCCCGCGACCTCGACGTCGCGGGACAGCCGGCGCTGGCCGTGGGCGCCGAGTGCGATCGCCTGGAGCGAGGATCCGCCCAGGGCCGTGAACGACTCGGCCCGGTACCGGGCGGCGGCCTCGTCGGCCGGCAGCCCGAGCACCTCGGCGACCAGTGGCAGCCAGTCGGCGGCGCGCCCGGGGGCGACGGTCATGCCGGACCGTCCTCGGCCCCCGCCGGCTCCGGCTCGTCCCGGCCGGCCACGGCCAGCAGGTCGCCGTAGCGGGGGTTGTGCAGCACGTCGGCGAGGTCGACGGGACGGTTGAGCTCCTGGCGGATCAGGGTGCTGAGCCGCAGCGCGCTGAGCGAGTGGCCGCCGAGGTCGAAGAAGTCGTCGTGGTCGTGGACCTCGTCGACGCCGAGGACCTCCATCCAGAGCTGCTCGAACTCGGCGACCCAGTCCTGCTCGGTCCGAGGGTTCATCACAGGTGCCTCTCCTTCGCGGTGGCGGGGATCTCCAGGTAGTGCCGGGTGGGGGCGAACGGGTAGCCGGGGGCGGGGACCCGGCTGCGGCCGAGGTCGCCCTCCGGGTTCCAGGGGCCGCCGATCCCCAGTTGCCAGAGCAGGCCGACCGCGGCCAGCATCCGGTCGTAGGCGCTGCTCATCTCGGGCAGTTCGACCCCGAGGTGGGGGAAGACCTGGGTGCCGACCTCCAGCCAGGCGGCCGGCTCGGGGTCGACGGCGGGCGGCGCGAACGCGCCGTCCCCGGGCTCGTCGAACCGGCTCGCCCAGTAGTCGGGGTCGGCGGCCTGCTCGGCGGTGACCGGCGCGCCGTCGGCCGGGGAGTACAGCCGGGCGGTGGGTGCGGCCGGCCGCCAGTCGGACGGCCGGCGGCCGAGGGCCAGCTCGATGCCGGCCTCGAAGTCGAGCACGCCGGCCGTGCAGGCCGCGGCGACCGCGCCGGGGCCGTTGCCGGTCAGGGCGACCGGGCGGATGCCGCGGCGGGCCAGCGCGTCGGTCCAGGCCATCGCGACGGCGAACCGGCCCACCCGCTCCTTGGTCGCCGGGTCGGCGTCCTCGCCCAGCGGGCGCAGCGCGGCGTAGCCGAGGTCGATGATCCGGCGGAAGTCGGGGTCGATGTGGTAGCAGTGGCCGCAGCCGGGCAGCCGGCCGCCGCCGGTGAGGTGGTAGGCGACCCCGCGTTCGGCGGCCTGCGGGTCGGTGCGGCGCACCGGCAGCAGCGGCTTGAGGTCCTCCTCCGGCATCCGGACGGTGAAGCCGCGCCAGGGGAGTTCGGTCCGCCCGGTGCGCAGTGTGTAGGCGACGTCGCCGAGTTCGGCCGGCGGCAGGTCGGCGAGGAAGGCGTCCACCCGGGCCAGGCTCTCGGTGGCGGCCTGCTCCGTCCTGGCCGAGACCAGCAGCAGTTCGCTCGCCGGGCGGCGGGGCCGCCGGCGGGTGGCCGGCGGGGCCTCCTCGAGGACGATGTGGGTGTTGGTGCCGCCGATGCCGAAGGAGCTGACGCCGGCCCGGCGCACGCCGTCGACGGCCGGCCACTCGGTGGCGGTGGCGGGCACGTAGAAGACCGACTTCTCCAGTTCGAGGGCCGGGTTCGGCGCGGTGAACAGGCCCACCGGCGGGATGGTGCGGTGTTTCAGGGCGAGCACGGTCTTGATCACGGCGGCGACCCCGGCGGCGGTGTCCAGGTGGCCCATGATGGACTTGAGGGCGCCCAGGGCGGCCTTCGGGCGGTCGCCCCGGTCGGTGCCGAACACCGAGCGCAGCGCGGCGAGTTCGATCGGGTCGCCGAGCGGGGTCGCGGTGCCGTGGGTCTCGATCAGCCCGATGGTGTCGGGGTCGATGCCACCGGCCGCGAGTGCGGTGCGGATGGTGGTGGCCTGGCCCTCGACGCCGGGCGCGGTGAAGCCGGCCTTGCGGGCGCCGTCGTTGACGGCGGCGGTGCCGGCGATCACCGCGTGGACGGTGTCGTTGTCCCGGATCGCGTCCTCCAGGCGCTTGAGCACCAGCACGCCGCCGCCGTCGGCGTCCGCGGTGCCGTCGGCGGCGACGTCGAAGGTGCGGCAGTGGCCGTCGCGGGAGAAGGTGCCGCCGGGGGCGTAGAAGTGGCCGCGCCGGGTGGGCGGGCCGGAGGAGGCGGCGCCGGCGAGCACCATGTCGGCCTCGTAGGTGAGCAGGCTCTGCACCGCCAGGTGGATGGCGACCAGCGAGGTGGAGCAGGCGGTCTGCACGGAGAAGGCCGCGCCCTGGAGGTTGAGCTTGTAGGCGATCCTGGTGGCGGCGTAGTCCTTGTCGCTGGAGGTGAGCACGCCCAGTCCGCCGGCCGACTTCACCGCGCGGGCGTTGGGCCACAGGATGTCGAGCAGGTAGACGTTCATCCCGGTGCCGACGTACACCGCGGTGCGGTTGCCGTCCGCGCCGATCGGCGGGTAGCCCGCGTGCTCCAGCGCGCCCCAGGCGCATTCGAGCAGGATCCGCTGCTGCGGGTCCATCAGGACGGCGTCCTGCGGGGAGTAGCCGAACAGCCGGTGGTCGAAGTGGTCGTAGTCGTCCAGGACGGCGCGGGCCGGGATGAAGTTCGGGTTGTCGGCGACCTCCTCCGGGACGCCCCAGCCGAGGAGTTGCTCGCGCGAGAAGAAGGAGATCGACTCGACGCCGTTCTCGATGTCGTGCCAGTAGCGGTCGAGGTCGCGCCCGGCGCCGGGGAGCCTGATCCCCATGCCGATGATCGCGATCCGGTCCTGTCCCTGTACCTGTTCGTCAGACATGCTCGTGCCCCCTGTTGAGTCGGCGCTGTCGGGCGAGTTCGTCACGGCCGCGCTTGCGCAGCGCGGTCCGGTCGTCGGCGGGCGCGGCGGTGCGTGCCTGCCGGAAGTGCGCGGCGCAGGCGGCGACCGTGCCGTGCCGGAACAGGTCGGTGACCGAGAGTTCCAGCCCGGTCTCCGCCATCCGCTCCCGTACGGTGAGCAGCGCGAAGCTGCTGCCGCCCACGTCGAAGAAGTTGTCGGTCGGTTCGAGGTCGGGCCGGCGCAGCACGTCGGCCCAGATCGCGCGGATCCGCGAGGTGAGGGAGTCGCCGTTCGCCGGTCCCCCGCCGGCGGTCGACGGGTCGGTGCGCGGGGCCGGGGCGGCGGACCCGGCGGTGGCGTGCCCGGCGGTGGCGTGCCCGGCCGTGGCCTGCTCTGCCGTGGCGTGCTCGGCGAGCAGCCGCCGCCGGTCGACCTTCCCGTTGGCGTTCAGCGGGATGCGCTCCACCGGCATGATCCGGGACGGCACCATGTAGCCGGGCAGCTCGTCGCGGACCAGGGCGCGCAGTTCGCGCTCGTCGCCCGTCCCGGGGTCGGCGCAGACGAACGCGATCAGCTCCTCCGCCTCCACCACGGCCACGCACTGGCGCACCCCCGGGCGGCGCAGGAACGCCGCCTCGACGTCCGCGAGTTCGACCCGGTGGCCGCGCACCTTCACCTGGGTGTCCTCGCGGCCGATGTACACCAGTCGGCCGTCGGGCGCCCAGCGGACGATGTCCCCGGTCCGGTAGAGCTCGCCGGGGACGTACGGGTCCTCGCCGAACCGGGCGGCGGTGAGCTCCGGTTCGCCGATGTAGCCGGCGGCGACCAGCTCGCCGGCCAGGTACAGCTCGCCGGGCACGTTGACGCCGGTGGGCCGTCGGTCCTCGTCCAGCACGTAGCAGCGGTTCGCCGGCAGCGGCACCCCGATGCTGCCCTCCCGCACCCGGCCGAGTTCCGCGGCTGGCACCTCGATCACGGTGTTCACGATGGTGGCCTCGGTGACCCCGTACATGTTGACGAAGACCGCGGGCAGCCGCCGCGGGTCGACCAGCGCGGCCAGCCGGGACCAGCTCAGCGCCTCGCCCACCAGGACCACGTACCGCACCGGGGAGCGGTCGCCGGGCAGCGAGTCGAAGAACGGCGGCAGCACCCGGTACAGCAGGCTCGGCGTGAGGTTGACCACCGTCACCCGTTCCGTGTGGATCAGCCGGGCGAGGCGCTCGGGGTCGAGCACGTCCTCCTGGTCGGCGATGACCAGCCGGCCGCCGGTGGTCAGGGCGCCCAGGACCTCCAGGACCGACACGTCGAAGGAGAAGTTGTGCGCGGCCAGCCAGGTGTCGCCGCCGTCGGTGGCCAGGCCGCACGGGCGCGGGCCGAACAGGGCGTTCAGGCCGCGGTGGCGGACCATCACACCCTTGGGCACCCCCGTGGAACCGGAGGTGTACATCACGTAGGCGACGTCCGACGGTTCGGGCCGGCGGACCGGGTGCTCCAGCGCGCCCTCGACGCGGTGGGCGTCCAACCGGACCGTGCCGCGGCCCTCGGTGAGCTGCCGCGCGAGGCCGGCGGTCTCCTCCTCGACCAGGACGACGGCCGGTTCGGAGCTGTCCAGGATGTGTTCCAGGCGCCGACGCGGGTGGGCGGGGTCGAGCGGCACGTAGGCGCCGCCGGCCTTCCACGTCCCGAGGATCGCCGCGAGCATCGCCGGGGAGCGGCCGAGCAGCAGCCCGACCCGGGTACCGGTGCGCACACCGGCCCGGCGCAGACCGGCGGCGATCCGGCCGGACCACTCGTCGAGTTCCCGGTAGGTGGTCGTCCGCCCGCGGTGCACCAGCGCCACGTCCTGCGGCGCCGTGGCGGCGTGCTCGCAGAACAGCCGGAGCACGGACGGGCGGTCCCCCAGCGACGGTTCGCCCGGCGGCGGCCCGACCGGCGGGTTCCAGCCCTCGACGAGCAGCCGGTGCTCCCGCACGTCCACCATGGCGGGCTCGGCGCCCGGGTCGTCGACCAGGGATTCCAGCAGGGCGTGGAAGTGCGCCGTCAACCCGTCGACGGTCGCCGCGTCGAACAGCTCGGTACTGAAGTCGGCGCGCAGGAACGGCGACCGGGTGGAGACGTCCAGGGTCAGTCCGAGGTCGAAGCGGGCCGCCTCGATCTCCACGTCGACCTCGGACACCGTCAGCCCGGTGAAGTCCGGCACGGTGAACGTGAAGTTCTGCACCGTCAGCATGGTCTGGAAGACCGGGGCGTGGCTGAGCTGGCGCTCCTCGCCGACGGCCTGGACGATCCGCTCGAACGGCACGTCCTGGTCGCCGAGCGCGGTCAGCGCCGTCCGCCACGTCCTGGTCACCAGGTCGGCGAAGTCGGGTTCGCCGGTCAGGTCGACCCGGACCGGCAGCGTGTTGACCAGGCAGCCGACGAGCTGCTCCTCCGCCTCGTCCAGCCGGTTGGCGACCGGGACACCGATCACCACCTCCGGCTGGCGGGCGTGCCGGGACAGCACCCTGGCGTAGGCGGCGAGCGCCACCGCGAACAGGGTGACCCCGTGTTCCTTGGCCCAGTCGGTGAGCCGTTGGACCAGCTCCGGATCGACCGGCCGGCGCAGCACCGCACCTCGGTGGGTGAGTACGCCGGGCCTGGGCCGGTCGCTGTGCAGGGCGAGCTTCGGGGCGCCGGCCAGCAGTTCGCGCCAGTGCTCCAGACGCCGGGTGTGCTTCTCCCACAGGGTGCGCTGGGCCTCGGCGTACTCCAGGTAGGAGGCGCTCGGCGCGGCCGTGCCCCGGCCGTTGTACTGCGCCGCGATGTCGTCCAGCAGCAGCCCGACCGCCCATCCGTCGCAGGCGATGTGGTGCACCAGCACCACCAGCGCGTGCTGGTCGGCGCCCCAGGACAGGATCCGGGCCCGCAGCACCCGGCCGTCGGCCAGCGCGAACGGCACGGCGGCCTCGGCGGCCACCAGCTCGCGGAGGTGGCGGTCCTGGGCCGGCCGGCCGGCCGGCGGGTGCGTGACGGCGGTGACGTCGGGCTCGGCCGTGTCGTGCACCAGCTGCGTCAACTCGCCGTCCCGCACGGCGAACCCGGTGCGCAGCACCGCGTGCCGGGCGGTGACGGCGCGGACCGCCGCGGCCAGCCGGTCGCGGTCCAGCGCGCCGGTCATGCGCAGCGCGAAGGCCACCACGTAGGCGGGGTTGCCCGGTTGCAGCTCGTTGAGGAAGTAGAAGCGCTCCTGGGTGAACGAAGCCCTGCCGCTGTCGGTCATGCCGCCCCTCCGGTGTCCATGGCGGCCTCCGGGCGGGCGGTGCCCGCCATCGCGTCGGCGCTGCGCCGCGCGGCGGGCCCGATCAGCACGGCCGCGGCGAGCATCAGCCCGGCGATCGCGATCCAGCCCCAGAAGCCTGCCGAGATGACCAGGCCGGAGAAGAGCGCCGGCCCGGCGATGTTCTGGGTCGCCACGTGCAGGTCGAACGCGCCGAGGTACTCGCCCTCGGCGTGCTTGGGAGCCAGCCCGAAGGCGAGGCCCCAGGCCGAGGCGGACTGCATGACCTCGGCCACGGACAGCATCAGGGCGGTGACGACGATGGCCGCGGTGGCCGGCGCCGTCCCGTGCCACAGGGCGGTGACCGAGGCCGCCGCGCAGCCCGCGGCGATCCACAGCCCGGCCCGGCGGGCCGTCGCCGCGGCGCCCGCGACCGTCTCGGCGCCCTTGCTCGCCCGTACCTGGAAGAGGATGACGAAGACGGTGTTGACCACCAGGAGCAGGGGCACCAGGAAGGGCCGGACGGCGGCGCGCTCCAGGGCCCACAGCGGCAGCACCACCATGAGCAGGCTGATGTGCGAGGCGAGCACGGTCGACAGGCCGACCACGCCGAGGAAGCGCAGGTCGCGCACCGCGCCGAAGAGCCGCGGCCGGTGTTCCGGGTCGCCCGGCGGCCCCTCCGGCAGGCGGGTCACCAGCAGGGCCGCGAGACCGAGCAGGACCGCCGCCACCGCGGGGATCAGCACCAGCAGCCGGGTGCTCAGCGCGGCGGCGGCGGCGATGCCGATGCCCGCGCTGAAGCCGACGTTGAAGACCGTGCGCATGGTCGCGTTGAGCCGGACCCGCTCGCCCTCCGGGATCACGGTGGCCAGCAGCGCGTTCTCGGTCGGTCCGATCCCGTAGTCCAGGAAGCCGACCAGGGTCACCAGGACGTAGAACTGGATCGCGTCGTCCACGGCGGCGTACAGCCCGAAGCCGACGGCGACCGCCGCGAACAGCAGGAACAGCAGGGTGCGCTTGCGCACCCGGTCGGCGATCATGCCGAAGAGCACCGAGGAGAGCAGGCCGGCGAAGCCCGCCAGCGACAGGCCGATGCCCACCTCGGCGGCGGTCAGCCCGACGTGCAGGGTGAAGTAGACGATGCTGCCGGAGAGGAAGACGCCCTTGCCGGCCGCCTCGGCGAACCGGATCGCCAGGAGTCGCCGGCGCAGCGCGTCGGCGGGGATCAGCCGGCCGAGCAGGCCGGTGGTGCTGCCCACGGGTCCGGCCACCTCAGTACTCACCCCGTCCGTACGCGAGGAGCGTGGCGACCCGCTCCGGCTGGGGTGCGCGTGCGGCCCCGAGCGGGGCCAGCACCCGGGCCCAGCCGTCCAGCCGCTCGGCGTCGAGTCCGGCGGCGGCCGCCAGGCCGTCCCGGCGGCCCACCATGTCCGCGAGGTCCGTGCCCTCCAGCACGTAGTCGGCCGCGTCGAAGCAGCGTTCGCCGATGCAGGCGATCGGGCTCCGGGCGACCAGGCCCCCGCGGTCCGAGGTGAGCACGTTGCCCAGGTGCAGGTCGCCGTGGAGCAGCACCCGCTCGGGTTCGGTGGCCAGCAGCCGGTCGGCGGTCCGCCTCGCCTGCGCCAGCTCGGCACCGCCCTGTTCGGCCCAGCCGAGCATCATGCCGAGCCAGTCGGCGGCCTGCCGGGGCGCGCTCGCCGGGTCGCCGACCCTGTGCAGGTCGTCCAGGAACCGCGCGTAGTCGACCGGGGACGGCGCCTGCGGCAGGTCCTCCACCGGTGTGCCGGGCCGGACCGCCTCCAGCAGCGCCGCGCCGCGGCTGCTCCCGTACACCTGGGGCACCCGGCCGCCGGGCGCGAACTGCCGCAGCATCGCCACTTCCTCGGCGAGGGCGTAGGCGTCCGGTGCGAGCTTCAGCTCGGCCTCGCCCATCGGCCCCGTGCAGGAGACCAGCACGGAGGTCACGGCCGACGAGAAGTCGACGCCGACCACCTCCCCGATGTCGAGTTCCCACTCCCTGGCCAGGGACGCCACCTGTTCCGGCAGCGATCCCACCCAGCGATGGTTCACCTTTCCCCGGCGCATGAAGTCGGCGATCGCCTGCAATCGCCCGGTTATCAACTCCAAATCCAGCAAAGGGGACACCCCTTCCATGAGTCGCTTCGTGGTTGGTCGGACGGGTGGGGACGGCCGAGCGGTCCCGCCCCGCTGGCCATCGCCACGGCAAGAGCGTCCGGCAGGGCCGTGCAAGGCCGATGGAATGCCTGTGCAAATCCTGTTGAATACGCGTGGCCGGGGTTTGGACGCGGATCAACAACCCTTGACGCTGACCGTTCACATAGGTTCAATTTCCCAGCGGCCACCGGCCTTTCGGGGGAAGAAATGACAGAAACCAGCGTCTTTTTCGGGGTACTGGGCCCCGTCGAAGTCCGTGTCGACAGCGCAACCGTCGCGCTGCCGTCGCGGGTCAGAGTCCTGCTCGCGGCGCTGCTGTGCCGTCCCAACCGGACGGTCAGCGTCGACGAGCTCACCGACATCGTGTGGAGCAACGAACCGCCCGCCGCGCCGGCCACCCTGCGCAGCCATGTGCTGCGCCTGCGGCGCCTGTTGGGCGAGGGATCGGACCGGGTGGTGACCACCGGTCCCGGGTACCGGATCGAGGTCGGGCCGCGGACCGAACTCGACAGCCTGGTCTTCGGCGAGCACTGCGAATCGGCCCGCGACGCCGCGCGGTCGAGCGACTGGCCCGCCGTCTGGACGGCGGCCTCCGCGGCCCTGGGCCTGTGGCGCGGCGCGCCCCTGGCCGACGTGAACTGCGACCGGCTGCACCGGGACGAGACACCGGGCTGGGCCCAATCCCGGGTGGAGGTCACCGAGTTGGCTGCCCGGGCCGGACTGGAACTGGGACGCGCGGCCGAATCCGTGCTGCTGCTCACCCGCCTCGCCGCGGAGGAGCCGCACCAGGAAGGCGTGCACGCCCTGCTGATCGAGGCCCTCGCGATCGCGGGACGGCGGGCCGAGGCGCTGGCCGTCTACCGGCGGCTGCGCACCGCGCTCGCCCGCGACCTGGGCATCGAACCGGGTGCGCGGATCGCGGCCGCCCACCAACGGGTGCTGCGTTCCGGTGGCAACTCCGTTGCCGGGCATGGTGGTTCGGAGCCGGCGGCGGTAGCGTCCCGGGAACGGCCGGTCGCGCCCGGCACCGGAAGCGGCACCGGCCCCGCCGCTGTCGCTGTCGCCATCGCCGGCGCCGGCGCCCTGCCGGGCGGCCCCGGCACGACGGCGTGCGAGAGCGGCGCGGCGGTGTGCGAGAGCGGCGTGGCGGTGTGCGAGAGCAGCCCGGCGCTCCCGGGAGCGCGTCGCGCACCGGCCGAGCCGGTCACCGTGCTGCGCCAGCTCCCGGCCGACCTGCCCTTCTTCAACGGCCGCACGGAGGAGCTGCGGACCCTGCTCGCGGCCCCGGCCCCGGCCGCAGGACCGGCGGCCGGACCGGCCGGGGTCTCGGCCACCGTGCTGGTCACCGCGATCGAGGGCATGGCCGGGGTGGGCAAGACCCGGCTGGCCGTGCACGCGGCGCACGAGCTGGTCCGCGCCGGCCGGTTCAGCACCCTGCAGCTGTACGTGAACCTGCGCGGCTTCGATCCGGACCGGCCCCCGGCCGACCCCTCCGACGTCCTGGCGGGCCTGCTGCACGCACTCGGCGTGGACCGCTCGCTGATGCCCGAGGGCCTGGACGCACGCGCCGCCCTGTTCCGCGACCGCCTGCACGGCCGTGAGGCCCTGCTGCTGCTCGACGACGCGGCCGACGCGCACCAGGTCCGCCCGCTGATCCCGGCCGACCCCGGCTGCCTGGTCCTGGTCACCAGCCGGCGCAGCCTGGCCGGGCTGGACGGTGCCCGCTCCCTGCCGCTCGCCACCCTGGCCCCGGCGGAGGCGCTGCAGCTCCTCGCCGCGGTCGCCGGCGCCGAGCGGGTCGCCGACTCCCCCGCCGCCGCGGCCCAGGTCATCCACGCCTGCGGGAACCTGCCACTGGCCCTGGTACTCGCCGCGGCGCGCCTGCGGGCCCGCCCGGCCTGGCGGCTCGCCGACCTCGTCGAGTACCTGAGACCCGGCGGGATCAGTGCCCTCACCACCGGCGGCCGCTCGCTGCGCGCCAGCTTCGACCTCTCCTACCGGGGCCTGCCCGAGGAGGCCCGACGGGTCTTCCGGTTACTGGCCGTCCACCCGGGACGCGAGTACACCGCCCCCGCGATCGCCACCCTGGCCGGTGTCGACCCGGCGACCGCGCGCGAGACGCTGGAACTCCTGGTGGACGAGCACCTGCTGATCCAGGACACCCCGGCCCGGTACCGCCTGCACGACCTGCTGCACGCCTTCGCCGCCGAACTCACCGAGGGCGGGGCCGCCGACCGGCTGGCCCTCTACCGGCTGACGGTGTGGTACTGCCACACCGCCCGGGCGGCGGACGAACTGCTGCGCACCCGCTCGTCGGTGGTCCGCCCGCGCTACGCCCCGCCGCTGCCCCCGCCGGTGCTGCCGGCCCTGCGCTTCCCGGACCACGACCGGACGCTGGCCTGGCTGGACGTGGAGCGCGCCAACCTCACCGCGGTGCTCTCCCGAGCCGCCGAACACGGCCTGGGCCCGCTGGTCGCCGCGCTGGCGCTCTCGCTCAGCTGGTACCTGCACACCCGAGGTCCCGCGTCGAGCCTGCTGTCGGTGCTGCGCACCACCCAGGCCACCGTCAACCCGGAGGCCGACCCGGAGCTGGCCGCCCGGGTGCTCACGGAGCTCGGCGACTACCACGCGCTCACCCGTCGCTACCAGGACGCCGTCCGGCACCACGAGCGGGCCCTGGAACTGCACCGGGCCAACCGCGACCGGGAGGGCGAGGCCGCCACGCTGCTCAGCCTGGGCAGCGCGCACGACCGGCTGAACCGGCCGCAGGAGGCGGTCCGGTGCTGGCGGCAGGCCCGGGTGATCTTCGCGGAGCTGGGCAACCGGCTCGGCGCGGCCACCTGCCTGGTGAACCTGGCCCGGTCGTACCGGGCGCTGGAGCGGTTCGACGAGGCCGTCTCGCACGACCGCGACGCGCTGGCGGCCTTCCGCGGCCTCGACGACGAGCACGGGCAGGCGCAGGCACTGGCCGGGCTGGGCGAACTGCACCAGCTGCTGGACCGCGACACCGAGGCCGTCGACTACCGGCGCCAGGCCCTGCTGCTGTACCGGCGGTCCGGCGACCGCTACGCCGAGGCGGAGGTGCTGAACGGGCTGGGGACGTCGTACTCCCGGCTCGGCCGGCCCGAGCAGGCGGTGCGGGCCTGGCGCGGTGCCCACTCGATCCTGACGGACATCGCGCACCCTCGGGCCGCGGAGATCGAGCGGCACCTGGCCGGGGCGGCCGGGCCCGCCGAGAACCGTCCGGAGCGCCGGTCGTACGCGCGGTCGCGGTAGCGGTAGCGGCGGCGGTCGCGGTCGCGGCAGCGGTCGCGGCAGCTCGGACCGCTGTGATGGCAGGAACAGCAATCGGGCGGGTCGTTCCGGGAACGTGGTGTTCCCGGAACGACCCGCCCGACCTCGTTCACGCCCCGCAGCGCCCCACCCGGGCCCGACGGGCTCAGCCTCGGCTCACCGCGACCTCACCCCGTGCTCACCGCGTGCTCACCGCCGACGCCGGGCCGGCGGCTTCGGCAGCGCCGCCCGGTCCAGCTTGCCGTTCCGCGTCAGCGGCATGGCCGCCAGCACCACCGTGCGCGCCGGCAGCATGTAGCGGGGCAGCACCTCGGCCAGGTGCGACGCCAGGTCGGCCGGCTCCTGCCGGTCCGCGGTCACCAGGTAGGCCACCAGGGCCGGGACCGCCCCCAGGTCCTCGCGCAGCAGCACCACCGCCTCCGACACCGCCGGATGGCCGCACAGCACCGCCTCGATCTCGCCCAGTTCGATCCGTAGGCCGCGCAGCTTGACCTGGTGGTCGAGCCTGCCGAGGAACTCCAGCCGCCCGCCCGCCGTCCACCGCACCAGGTCGCCCGTACGGTACAGCCGCGCGTCCGGCCCGGTGCCGAAGGGATCCGGCACGAACCGCTCGGCGGTGAGGTCCGGCCGGCCGACGTAGCCCCGGGCCAGCCCCACGCCGCCCAGGTACAGCTCGCCCGGCGTGCCGATCGGCACCGGCTCGCGCGCGTCGTCCAGGACATGGGCCGTGGTGTTGGCGATCGGCACGCCGATCGGGACCCCGCCCTCGGGGTCGTCGTCCCGGCAGGTCCAGTGCGTGACGTCGACGGACACCTCGGTCGGGCCGTACAGGTTGTGCACCTCGGCCCGGCTGCGCTCCCGGAACCGCCGTACGACGGCCGAGGTCAACGCCTCACCGCTGCACACCACCCGGCGCAGCGCCGTGCACTCCGAGAGTCCCGGTTCCTCCGCGAAGACCGCCAGCATCGACGGCACGAAGTGGGCGGTGGTGACGCCCTGTTCCGCCATCAATCCGGCCAGGTAGGCCGGGTCCCGGTGCCCGTCGGGCCGCGCCATGACCAGTCGGGCGCCGGCCAGCAGCGGCCAGAAGAACTCCCAGACCGACACGTCGAAGGTGTAGGGCGTCTTCTGCAGCACCACGTCGTCCGGGGTCAGCCGGTAGTGGCGCTGCATCCACAGCAGCCGGTTGACGATGCCGCGGTGCGGGATCGCCACGCCCTTGGGGCGCCCGGTCGAACCGGAGGTGTAGATGACGTACGCCAGGTCGGCGTCCGACGGTTCGCGGGCGGGCGGCGGGGCCTGGACCGGCGCCTGGACCGGCGCCTGGGCCGTGGGCGGGTCCGTGAGCCGGGTGCCCCCGTCGAGCGGCAGCAGCACGGAGCCGGTACTGGCGAACAGCGGGGCGAACGACGCGTCCGCGAGCACCACCGCCGGACGGGCCTCGTCCAGGATGGTCCGGATCCGCGCCGCCGGGTGCTCGCAGTCCAGCGGAAGGTAGGCGCCGTCCGCGAGCAGCACGCCCAGCAGGGCCACCACCAGGGCGACCGACCGCTGGGCGCAGACGGCCACCGGCTCGTCCGGTCCGACCCCGTGCGCCCGCAGGCGCTCCGCCAGGGCCCTTGCCCTGGCGAGGAGTTCGGCGTAGTCGATCTCCTCGGCCCCGTCGCTGACCGCGACCGCCGCCGGGGTGCGCCGGGCCTGGTCGAGGATGTACTCGTGCAGCCGGCGCGGCTCGCCGTGGTCGACGGCCGTGTCGTTGAAGCCGCGCAACCGCGCGCGCTCGGCCTCGGGCAGCAGCTCCAGGCGGCCGACCGGGCGGCCGGGGTCGGCGAGGGCGGCCTCGGCGAGCCGGACCAGCCGCAGTCCGGCCGCGACGACGGTCTCCCGGTCGTGGCGGTCGGCCCGGTAGACCAGCGCCCCGGCCGGGGCCGGCGCGAGGTGCAGCTCGAGGTCGTACCGGACGTCGTAGCGGACGTCGACGGACTGCGGCTCGCCGGGACGGCTCACCAACACCTGGCACGGCGTCAGCGGTCCGGCTCCGCCGGAGAACCCGGCCGACGCGAGAATCCGGTCCGGCGGCACGTCCTGGTGCCGCTCCGCCTGCCGCAGGGCCTCGGCGGTGGACCGCAGTTGGTCGAGGAAGGTGGTGCCCGAGGTGAGGACGGCACGCAGCGGGACGGCCCCGACGCCGCCACCGGTGCGCGGCACGGCGATCACCACGTCGTCCTGTGCGCAGCAGCGGTGCAACAGGACCTGCACCAGGGTGACCAGGACGTCGAACGGACGGCACCCCTCGGCGGCGGCCAGCTTGTCGATGCCGTCCAGCAGCGGCGCGGACAGGGCGCACGGCACCGTTCCGGTGTCACCCGGTCCGCTTGCTCCACCCGCTCCACCCGGCCCACCCGCGGCCCCGAAGAGGCCCGGCAGGCTCGACCGGGCGGGCGCACCCGCGAGGTGTTCCGCCCAGAAGCGCTCTCCCACGCCGTTCGGGTCGTTGGGATCAGTCGAACGAATCTGATCGTTCGGGAACTCGCTTGCATTCTCCAGGCTCATGAGGCCCCCATGTCGGATGAACACGACTGTGCAGACAGGGAATTCACAAGGCGGGAAGACGGGAATCGGGCTCCGGGGCGGACCGGACGACAGAACCGACGAAGGTCGGCTGCCGATTCCCCCATGCGCTTTCACCCTAGCGCCGGGCCGAGCCCGTGCGAACAGGAAGACCTCGACTGTGACCTGCGTCACGGGATGGCCGTGCGACTTCCGGCCGCGCGCCGCAGCACGAGGCGGCCGACCCGTACTTCTCGTGCCGACTTCGGCGAACGGACGGTCGCCGAGGACATGAAGCGAGCCGTCAGTTGAGGATGATCGGATTGGTGAGTGCGGCGGCATGCCCGTTGGGATGGCGGACCTCGATGCGAACGAACGCCGAGTGCTCCGCCGTCGTGTCCCACTGCACCACGCCCGCCCCGTCAGCGGGGAGCGACGCCCGGTGGACCTTCCCTCGATCCGTGTGGAAGGTGACGGTCGCCGCCGGCACACCTCGTACTGCTGCCCGCACTTCCACCTGCCCACCATGAGTCCTGAGCCGTTCTCCCACCCCGGCAACGCGACCACCGGCATCGGCGGTGAACGACACGTTCACGTCCGCCGATTCGGCGATCCAGCTGCGGCCGGCACGGATCCCGGCCAGGACCGCCTCGGTGCTCAGCTCCTCGGCGAAGACCACGGTGTGAGGGATGCCGATCTGCCCTTCCAAGTGGGTGTCGCTGTTGCCCATCGCCGGCCGCCACGAGCCCGAGTGGACGTCCGCCGCGAGCGTCCTCCCCCACTCCGCCAGGGCCGCCTCGTTGTCAGCGTTCCAAGGGAGGTCCGACGTCCACAGTCCGTTCCACACCTCCACCACGTCGAAGCCCCGAAACTGAAACATGAAGTCGCCGGACGGATAGGGTGCGTGCGGATGCGCGGCCACGCACAGGCCCCCCACTCGATGGACCTGGTCCAGGCAATTGCCGACCAGTCCGTCCCTCGCCTGGTGGTTCCAGTCGACGACCTCGCCGGGACCGATGCCGAGCGCGAGCCAGTGCCCGGTCTTCGTGGTCACTTCCTCACCGAGGACGATCAAGAAGTCATCGGCGGCGAGCCGCCCCCACACACCGGGGGCCGCAGCCGAGTTGTGCTCCGTCGTCGCGATGAAGTCGAGCCCGGCGGCACGCGCCCGAACGGCCAACTCTTCGGGGGTGAGTACCCCGTCGGAGTGGACGGAGTGGACATGGCAGTCCCCGCGGTACCAGGCGGCCCCGCGTCCGACCGCTCGCGCCGACGGGAAGCCCCAGCTCGACATATCTCTCCCCCAAAGCCCTGTCGAGCCAACGCGCAGGCAGGGCAGGCGATTCCGTCGTACCGCCGACCACCAACCCGGCCGAAGGTCAGACCACGATCTCATTCCGAAACGATCAGTAAGGCGACGATCACCGGAGGCGAACAAGGCCCCGGCAGCACCGAACCCCCCGGTCAATCCTGCCACCTGATCTTGATCGCTGAGGAGGACCGCGGCTGCTTGCCGCGCCGGATGCGCGCGATGCCGGTCGGCTGTCAGCAGGGGACAGCGACCTGTGGGTGGGGTGCGGGTGGCCCCCGGGACCGTGTCTGTATACGAAGTCAGCCCCCGTCGAAGTTCACGCGATCCGGTGATCACCCGTCCCTCCGGCGCGCCCGGGGCCGGGCGGGCCGGGCTCTGCCGGCCCGCCCTTGCCCCGAGGGTGTTCAGGCGGGCAGGCCGGGGAGCGGGGGTGTGGCCGGGGGCAGCGGGGCGGCTCCGGCGGCGGGTTCCTGGAGCGGGTGCGGGGCCGTCCGCGGTTCGGCCGGGCGGGCGGAGGCGCCCTGGCCGGACGGGGCGGACCTGGTGGGCAAGGTGGACGGGGCGGACGGGCGGGACGGAGCGGGGTCGGTGGTCCGGGTGGCTTCGGCGCGCACCATGGCGCCGATGGCGGACAAGACGTCGAAAGGCATGATGGATCTCCTGCGGTACGGCGTGGGAAGGGGTCGCAGGAAGCCGGGCCGGGCCTTGCACGGCCGCGGTGGGTGGTGCGTGGGCCCGAACTTGCCCGGCGGGGCCCCTCAGCAGCGCAGGACGACACCTCGAACGCCGGCCGCCCCGGACGCGCTCCGTCCGGGGTACGGGGGCCAGGGCGGGGCGGGCCGGGCGGGGTCGTGCACGGCGTACGCCTCGGGGTGAGGCAGCGGCGGCCGACCGCAGCCCGTCATGCGGGCCGGGCCCGCGCGGTGGGCGCAGGCATGGAGCGGGACGGTTCCCTGGCTGCGGCGGCGCTCGGCGGGTTCGGAGCACTCGCCGGTGCCCGGGGCGACCAGCGGCAGCGGTTCCCCTCCCCCCGCGGGGGCCTCCTGAGCGGTGACGCAGTGCACGCCGGCGACCCACGGCCGGGCCTCGGCTGCGGCGGCGCCGCCCAGCAGGACCAGGGCTGCGCCCAGCAGCGCCGTCACGGCAGACCGGGCCACGGAGTGCCAGTGCCGGGGCGCACGCCGCATGCCCAACCTTCCCGAGGAGTGAGCACCAGTCAACCGCTCCGGCCGGTGACGGGGCAGGTCCGGCTCACTCCGCCGTGACGGGATTTCACCCGCCCGGACGCACCGGCGGCATATGCACGAGTCGGCGCGACACCCGGGTGACCGGCACCGCCGCCCTGGAGCCCGTCGTGGTCGGCTCCGGCATCCGCCCCACCCGGCTCACGACGGACGTAGGGATGCAGGCGCCGGCCGACTCGCCGACTCGCCAGCCACCGTCCTCGGCCTCGGTGTGCCGGCCCTGCTGCCGGGCCCCGTCGCCGGCACGCACTCCACCCCCGCCGTCACCGTCGCCGAGTAGGGAGGTCGCCGCGTACGTGGCCGCGCAGACCGAGAGCGCGATCGGTGGGGCGGTGCTCGCTGACGCCATGTTCGGCGACGCCCTCGGCGAGCAGGCCCGCCAGGGCAGCCGGGTCACCGGCGTCGTCCGCGCCGGACGCGGCCGGGGGTCCTCGACTCCGGCCGGGCCCGTGGGCGCCGCGCAGGCCATGTCCTATTCTGGGGATCATGTCGAACACTGACAGGCTGCTCGTCGACATCGCCACGATGGTCGAGTCCGAGCACAGCAACCAGATGTCCCTGACCGTGGTGGTCCCCGGAGCGGTGATCACCGGCAGGCTCGCGCCGGTGGCCCTGTGGCTGGAGCGGGTGGCCGAGGTCCTCCACGCCTCGGAACACCTGAAGCCGTTCGCCGTCCTCTTCGCTCCTCCCACCGACGCCCCGCCCCCACGGCCCACCCACCTCCACCTCCACCGGGCGAAGATCCTCCAGGGCGACTTCGGACTCCCTCACACCGGAGGCATGTACCGCATCGCCATCGAAGACATCAGCAGCTGGACCATCGGCGACCTCAGCTACTCCGACAGCTGACCGGTGATCGCGGCTCCGGCCCCGTCCTTCGGGCGGGGCCGGAGCGTTCGGTTCACCGCGCGGAGCCTCAGGGACCGAGGAGGGCGCTGTCGGAGGCGGCAGCGCCCTTCCTCCCGGCAGCGCCCTCCTTCTCCCTCCGAGCCCGGTTCAGAGTTTCTCCAGCCTCCGGCGGGCCGCCGTCAGGGAGCGGCCGCGTCGCAGCTCCTCGCCCCAGGGGTCGTCGCTCTCCAGACGATCGCCGATGGTGGCGACCGTCCAGCGCTGCGGGGCGAGGTCGGGGTCGTCCAGCTCGCTCCAGCTGAGCGGGGCGGCGATCGGGGCGCCGGGGAGGGCGCGGACGGCGTAGGGGGCGACGGCGGTCTGGGCGTAGGCGTTGCGCTGCACGTCGAGGTAGAGGCGTCCCTGGCGGGCCTGTTTGCGCGCGGCGGTGGTCAGCTCCTCCGGGTGCCGGCCGGCGAGCCGGTCGGCCACGTCGCGGGCGAAGGCGCGGACGTCGTCGAAGGGGGCACGGCGGTCCAGCGGGACCAGCACGTGCAGGCCGCGGGAGCCGGTGGTCATCAGGGCAGCGGGCAGATCCAGCTCGTCGAGCAGCTCGTGCAGTCGGGCGGCGGCCCGCCGGACCGCTTCGAAGTCCTCCCCGGGCGGGTCGAGGTCGAAGACCAGCCGGTCGGGGTGGTCGGGCCGGTCGGCCTTGGACAGCCAGCGGTGCGGGGTGATGCACGCCTGGTCGACCAGGTAGAGCAGGGTGGCCAGGTCGTCGCAGACCGGGTAGGTGACCGTACCGCCCTCCTTGGGCAGTTCGGCGCGGTGGATCCACTCCGGGAAGTAGTCGGGGGTGTCCTTCTGCATGAAGCGCCCCTCGCCGATGCCGTCCGGGTGGCGCTCCAGCATCAGCGGGCGGCCGCGCAGGTGCGGCAGCATGCCGCGGCCGGCCCGGCGGTAGTAGTCGGCGAGGTCGGCCTTGGTGATGCCGTCGTCGGGGAACAGTTCCTTGTCGGCCCGTTTGATCTCGACGGTCCGGCCGCTCACGTGGATGTCGGTGGTCGTCATGGCGTGCCTCGCTCGCGGATGACGTCGGTGGGCCGTTGGTCGTCGCGCAGGCCCAGGAACCGGGGGTGGCGCAGCCGTCCGGCCGTGGTCCACTCGGTGGAGCCGATCTGGGCGACGAGTTCGGGGCGGACCCAGTGCGCGGCGCCGCACCCGCTGCCCCCGCGGACGGCGACGGCGCGCACCCCGTCCGGTTCCCGTTCGAACAGCATGCCCTCGTCGAAGGTGCGGCGGTCGCTGAGCACGGCGGGCATCGGCTGTTCGCTAGCGTCCTGCGCCGGGCACAGCCGGTCGTGCTGGGCTTCGGGGAGCCGGTCCAGCGGGATCATCCGCCGGCCTCCTCGGCGGCGACCTGCTTGAGCGTCCGCCCGCTGAGCGCCGAGCGGGCCCGGCGCGGGTCGCGGGGCCCGGAGGCCCGGGCGGCGGGCGCGTGCCTGACCAGCAGCCACGACTCCCGTTCCCCGTCGCCCTGCCGGAACCGGGTGAGCGCCCAGTCGCCGCGCAGTTTGTGGCCGTTCAGCCGGAACGAGGCGTGGCCGTCGGCGAGCGCCTCGGCGAACGGAATCCCGTGCCCGCGCTTGTCGGTGCTGCGGTTCTCGTAGCCGCCCTCGTCCCAGACGATCACCGTGCCGGCGCCGTACTCGCCCTCGGCGATGGTCCCCTCGAAGTCGCGGTACTCCAGCGGGTGGTCCTCGGTGGGTACGGCCAGGCGCTTGTCGTGCGGGTCGCCGGACGGCCCCTTGGGGACCGACCAGGACTTGAGCACGCCGTCGACCTCCAGGCGGAAGTCGAAGTGCATGGTGCCGGCGTCGTGGATCTGCACCACGAACCCGGGCTCCCGGCCGGCCCCGGCGCCGCCCTGTCCGCTGGGCTCCCGGGTCTTTCCGAAGTCCCTCTTCCGGCGGTACTCCGCCAAGGTGTCCGTTCCGGGCATCGCCGTACCTCCTCCCAGGCAGGCTTCCGTCTACCCCGCCGGGATCCTTCGACACGTGCGGCGTGACGTCGCACGTGTCGAATGATCCCGGCGGGGCAGCCGAAACACTGCGGGGCGTTGCGGAAGGCGAGGTGCCGGAGCGATGACAGTCGACACGATCATCGGCAGGCTGCTGTCCGAACACGGCCGCACGTACGCCGAGGAGGCCGGCATCACCCTGCGCGACAAGCCCTCCCCGCTCTACCAGCTGCTGGCACTCACCGTGCTCTACTCGGTCCGCATCAAGGCCGACACGGCGACCGCCGCCGCCCGGGAGCTGTTCCGGGCCGGGTGGCGGACACCGCGGGCGATGGCCCGCTCCGGCTGGCAGGACCGGGTGGACGCGCTGGGCCGCGCCCACTACGTCCGGTACGACGAGAGCACCGCCACCGCCCTCGGTGAGGGGGCGCAGCTGGTGCTCGACCGCTGGCACGGCGACCTGCGCCGCATGCGGGAGGAGGCCGACGGCGAGCCGGACGCGCTGCGCGGGCTGCTGCGGGACGTCCCGCGGATCGGACCGGTCGGCGCGGACATCTTCTGCCGCGAGGTGCAGGCGGTCTGGCCGGAACTGCGTCCGTACTTCGGCGACCGCGCGTGCGCGACGGCGAAGGACCTCGGCCTGCCGCACACGCCCCGCGGCCTCGGCGAGCTGGTGCCGCCGGAGGACCACGCGAGACTGGCCGCCGCACTGGTCCGGGTCGGCCTCTCGAAGGACGCGGCGGAGCAGCTCCGGCACGGGTGACGTGCCGGGTGGGCCGGGGGCCGCACCGCGTGGCTGGCCGTTCACGGGGACGGCCGGTGGTTCCATGGTGGCGTGGCAGGGGCCGCGGGACGGGAGCGAATCCGCCCGGTGAACGAGGAGGCGTCGGATGGCGGAGCAGACGGTCGCGCCCGCGGGGAGGTCCGAACCGCGTGCCGGGCGGCTGCGTCACGGTTCGGCGATGCTGCGCTGGTTGAGCACGACCGACCACAAGGTCATCGGCAACATGTACCTGGTCACCGCGTTCGGGTTCTTCCTGGTCGCCGGGCTGTTGGCGATGGCGATGCGGGCCGAACTGATGAGGCCCGGACTGCAGTTCGTCAGCAACGAGCAGTACAACCAGCTGTTCACGATCCACGGCACGATCATGATGCTGCTGTTCGCCACCCCCACGTTCGCCGGTTTCGCCAACGCCGTGATGCCGCTCCAGATCGGCGCGCCCGATGTGGCGTTCCCCCGGCTGAACGCCTACACGTACTGGGTGTACCTGTTCGGTGGCCTGATGGTCGTGAGCGGCTTCCTCACCAGCAACGGGGCGGCCTCGTTCGGCTGGTTCGCCTACGCGCCGCTGAACGGTCCCGTGCGCTCACCCGGCACCGGGGGCGATCTGTGGACGATGGGCCTGGTGGTGGCGGGTCTGAGCACCATCCTGGGCGCGGTCAACTTCATCACCACCATCACCTGTCTGCGCGCGCCGGGTATGACGCTGTTCCGGATGCCGATCTTCACCTGGAACGTGCTGTTCACGTCGATCCTGGCGCTGCTGGCCTTTCCTCCGCTGACGGCGGCGCTGCTCGCGCTGGAGGCCGACCGCAAGTTCGGCGGGCACGTCTTCGACGCGGCGAACGGCGGTGCGATGCTGTGGCAGCACCTGTTCTGGTTCTTCGGGCATCCGGAGGTCTACATCGTCGCGCTGCCGTTCTTCGGCATCGTCACGGAGATCCTCCCGGTGTTCAGCCGCAAGCCCGTCTTCGGCTACTACGGGCTGATCGCCGCCACCGTCGCCATCACCGCGCTGTCGGCGGTGGTGTGGGCCCACCACATGTTCGTCACCGGCCAGGTGCTGCTGCCGTTCTTCTCCCTGACCTCGCTGCTGATCGCGGTACCCACCGGTGTGAAGTTCTTCAACTGGGTCGGCACCATGTGGAACGGGTCCCTCTCCTTCGAGACGCCGATGCTCTTCGCGCTCGGCTTCCTGGTGACCTTCCTCCTCGGCGGACTGACCGGAGTGCTCCTGGCGGCCCCGCCGATCGACTTCCATGTCACCGACAGCTACTTCGTCGTGGCCCATCTGCACTACGTCCTGTTCGGCACCGTCGTGTTCGCCATGTTCGCGGGCTTCTACTTCTGGTGGCCGAAGATGACGGGGCGGATGCTCGACGAACGCCTCGGGAAGATCCACTTCTGGCTGCTGCTGCCCGCCTTCCAGGCCACCTTCCTGGTGCAGCACTGGCTGGGTGCCTCCGGCATGCCGCGCCGCTACGCCGACTACCTGGCCGCCGACGGTTTCACCGCTCTCAACACGGTCTCCTCGGCCGGCGCCTTCCTGCTCGGCGCCTCCACCCTGCCGTTCCTGTACAACGTGTGGCGGACGGCCAGGTACGCGCCCGAGGTGACGGAGGACGACCCCTGGGGCTACGGCCGCTCGCTGGAGTGGGCGACTTCCTGCCCGCCGCCGCGGCACAACTTCCACACCCTGCCCCGCATCCGCTCGGAAGGTCCGGCCTTCGACCTGCACCACCCCGAGCACTCCCGCCAGCGGATCGACGCCCAGGAGAGCGCCCAGTGAGAGCCGAGTCCTACCTGTTCGCCGGGGTCGCGCTGTTCTTCGCCGTCACGGCCTCGATCTACGGCTGGTTCGCGGACGAGCCCGCCGGAAAGGCGGTCCTGGTCATCGCCTTCCTGATGTCCGCGCTGGTCGCCTTCTTCTTCTGGACCCAGCACACCCGTCGCGGTCAGCGTCCGCAGGACCGCACCGACGCGGAGATCGCCACCGGAGCCGGACCGCTCGAATTCCTGCCCCCGCACAGCTACTACCCGGCCCTGACCGCCGCCGGCACGGCGCTGCTCGCCCTGGGCGTGGTGTACGCGCTGTGGATGGTCCTGGTCGGTGTCGGTCTTCTGGCGCCCGGGATCGCGGGGTTCGTGTTCGAGTACGGCAACCGCGGTCAGTAGCGGCGCTCCGTCACCGGAGCGACCGGGGCGGGGTCTGCTCGGCGGGCGCGCTCGTCCGGCTCCCGCCGTCGGCGGCCGGGAGCTCGACGCGGTCCTGGTAGTACCAGGCGCTGACCCGGGCGCGCAGCCGCTCGCGGCGGGTGGCGCCGGGCCCGGGAGCGGGCAGCGGCGTCGGCGTGCGACCCGCTGCCAGGGTGTGGCGCCGGCCCTGCGACAGCGGCCGGTGCCCGGACTGGAAGGCGCCCTCGATGGACTCGCGGACGAATCCCGTCTCCTCCCCCTCGGTCAGCAGCCGGACGTCCTTGGCCCGCAAGGCCAGGCAGAGCCGCTTGGTGAGCCAGAACGCCACGACGGGCCCCACGAACACGGCGACGCGCAGCACCCAGTCCAGGCCCTCCACCGCCACGTCGAAGGTGACGGCGATGACGTCCTGACCACCGGCGATCAGCAGCACCGCGTAGAACACGGTCCCCGCGGCCCCCAGGGCGGTCCGGGTGGGCTGGTTGCGTGGACGGTCGCACAGGTGCTGCTCGCCCAGGTCGCCGGTCACCCAGCGTTCGAAGAAGGGGTACGCGTACAGGGCGAGGAAGAACACGGCGGGGAACAGGACCGCGGGAACCAGCGGGTTCCAGGAGACGGTATGGCCCCACAGCCGGGTCTCGGCCCCGGGCATCAGCCGCAGGGCCCCCTCCACGAAGCCCATGTACCAGTCGGGCTGGGCATCGGTGGACGCCTGGTCCGGGCGGTACGGCCCGTACTCCCAGATCGGATTGACCTGCGCGAGGGCGCCGGACAGCGCCAGCACACCGAACACCATCGCGAACAGGCCGAGCGTCTGCACCGTGAAGTGCGGGAACAGCGGCTTGCCGACGACGTTGCGGTTGGTGCGGCCCGGCCCCGCCCACTGGGTGTGCTTCAGGTAGAACACCAGCGCCAGGTGGGCGGTGATCAGGGCCACGAGGAGTCCGGGCAGGAGCAGGACGTGGGCGCTGTAGAGCCTGGGCACGATGTCGTGGCCGGGGAACTGCCCGCCGAACAGGAAGAAGGCCAGGTAGGTGCCGACCAGGGGCACGGACAGGACGAAGCCCTGGGCGGTACGCAGGCCGGTGCCCGAGAGGAGGTCGTCGGGCAGGGAGTAGCCCGCGAACCCCTCGACGAGCGCGAGCTGGAACAGGGTCAGTCCGACCAGCCAGTTGACCTCGCGCGGGCGCCGGAACGCGCCGGTGAAGAAGATCCGCAGCAGGTGCGCGCCGATCGACGCGGTGAAGAGCAGCGCGGCCCAGTGGTGGATCTGGCGGATCAGCAGGCCGCCGCGCACGTCGAAGCTGATCGACACCGTCGACGCGTACGCTGCGCTCATCCGGACCCCGCGCAGTGGTCCGTAGCCGCCCGTGTACACGGTCTCCGCCATGGACGGCTCGAAGAAGAAGGTCAGGAACACTCCGGTCAGCAGGAGCACGACGAAGCTGTAGAGGGCCAGCTCGCCGAGCAGGAACGACCAGTGGTCGGGGAAGATCTTGCGCACCAGGCCCTTCGCCCCGTCGAACAGCGGCAGCCGCCGGTCCAGCGCGACCGCCGACCGCTCGACCGCCCCCGCGGCCCGCCGGGCCGCCCCCGCCTTCTTCCGGGTCAACAGCATCCGGTGCTCCCCGCCTTCCGTTCCTCGTTCCGGTCTCCCGTCAGCCTCGCCCCGGCCGGGTCCCAGCGGCTCCCGGGCTCGCGCTGCGGAGCGTGCTTCACCCGTATGCCGACCGGGCGCGGGGTGGGACGGCCGCCGGTCGCATGCCGACCGGGCGCGGGGCGAGACGGCCGCCCGTGGTCCGTCCCGCGGCCCGGATCCCGTCGGCCGCCTCGATGGGCGGCGGGATCCAAGCCGCGGGACGGTGAGGATCCTCCTGATCCGGGCAGACGCGCTTGTGGGGTGCCCGCGGAGGTGCGGGCAGAGCCCCTGAGCCCGATCCGTCAGGAGTGACCGCGATGACCACCACACCCACGTCCGGCCCCGTCCGGTCCGGCGCCCTCGCACAGCCGTGCCCGGTCTGTGGGCACCCGCGCCGCTGGATCCTCCTCGGGACCGCCGCCCCGGCCGGTCGGCGGCCCGGCGTCCGGCAGCCCGAACCCTGCCCCGACCCGCACTGCCCCGGGCAGCAGGCGCTCGGCCGGCCGGGCGCCGGGCCGAGGGCACTACTCGGCGCAGCCGATTGAGCTGGGGGTCAGCCGCCCATGGCCGCACGGATCGCCTACCGGCGGATCTACGAGGAAGCCTCACCGCAGGACGGGCGGCGGGTGCTCGTCGACCGACTCTGGCCGCGCGGGCTCAAGAAGGAGGGCGCCGACCTCGACGAGTGGCTGCGCGAGGTCGCCCCGTCGACCGAACTGCGCCGCTGGTACGGCCACGACCCGGAGCGCTTCGCCGAGTTCCGCCGCCGCTATCTGGCCGAACTGCGGGACGCGCGACACCGCGAGGCGGCCGGACACCTCCGCGAACTCGCCGCCCACGACAGGCTCACGCTGCTGACCGCCAGCAAGGACGCGGACCACAGCCAGGCCGCCGTACTCGCCGAATGGCTGGCTGAGGGGAGACGCTGACCGAGGCGCCGACCCGCCCCCGCCGCGTGCGTGTGGGCCCGTCGTCGGAACGTCCTGTGCCTTCGTGATGACCTGGGCCTCCCGCCGGACCGGGCCCTTGGCACAGGGTCGGCGAGCGTCCCGACCCGGAGGCCCTGGCCGAAGCGGAGCGCCGCCTCCGGGCGGCGGTCGCCGGAGGGCCCGGGTGGTGCGACATCCGCGACGTGCACATGACGCCCCCCGGGAGACGTAGCAGGCCCAGCGGAGCGCAGGGCCGCCCCGCGGCGGGGCGCGCGTAGCCTCCGTCCGGCCGGGTAGCCGCGGAAGGGCAAGGTGAGAAAGCAGGAACCAGTGATGTGAGGGGCGATAACGGTGAAGTTGGATTTCTTGGAGCCCGTGACGGCTCGGGAGGGTCCGTGGGCCACCGTCTACGCCACCACCGGGCCGCCCGACGAGGCGGCGACCACGCGGCGGGAGCTGACCTGGCAGGAACTGTGCCATTCCCTCGAGGACCAGGGCGCGGACGCGCCTACGGTGGACGCGGTGCGCAGGGCGCTGGAGCGCTCGGTCCCGGATGCCGGGCCCCGGGCCGTCGCCCTCTTCGCCGCCGAGGGCCGCGTCGCGCTCGAATGCCGACTCGCCCGCGATCCGGGGCGCCCGGAGGCGTCCTGGTCCGTGCTGCCGCGCCTGACACCCCTGTTGGGACTCGCCGGGCAGGAGCCGGCCTGCCTGGTCGCACGTGTCGACCGGTCCGGCGGGGACTTCGAGCTGTACGACGTGGGCCGGCCCACCGCCGCGGGCGGCGTGCAGGGCCAGGACTGGCCCATCCACCGCGCGTCCGCGGGAGACTGGTCGGTGAAGCACTTCGACGCCGCCGTGGAGAACACGTGGGAGCACAACGCCTCGCTGATCGCGGAGGAACTCGGCCGCGCCTTCGAGGCGTCCGGTGCCGAGCTGGTCGTGCTGGCCGGCGGTGCCCGGGAATGCCACGCCGTACGGGACCGGCTGCCCCCCGAACTGCGGGAGGTCACGACGGTCAGCGGCCACGGCGGCCGGGCCGCGGGGGCGGACTCCGACCAACTGGCGGCTGACATCGAGGCGGCCCGCCTGGACCACGCGGCCCGCCGCACGGAGCGCCTGCTCGACCGGTTCCGGGCGGGTCGCAACGCATCCGACCGGCCCGGCGCAGCCGTCGAAGGGGTACCGGACGTCGCCGAGGCCGCCCAGCAGCACCGGATCGACACGCTCCTCCTGCGGGGCACGGGCCCGGACCTGCATCGCGAGGTCTGGGTGGGCGAGGAACCCGATCAGGTGGCCCCGCGGCGGTCCGACGTCCAGCAGCTGGGTGCCGAACGCCCCAGCCCCGCCAGGGCGGACGACGCCCTGCTGCTGAGCACGGCGGCGGCCGGTGGAGAAGCCGTCGTGCTGCCGGGCGACGGTGCCGCGGACGGCACTCCGGCCGGAGGCGTCGGCGCGTTGCTGCGGTGGCCGCGCAGTGACCGGGAATGATCAGCACACCCTTGAGGACGGGAGGTGTGGCGCCCATGCAACGCGGAAGCAATCCGATCGGGCCCCGCCAGGACGACCAGAGGAAGCACGAACTCCAGGGCTACCTGAAATCCGGGCAGTCGACGCACGCCGAGGACTTCCACGACCCCGAACCCCCTGCCGACGACGACCCGGCGGCCGGGAGCGCACACGGCAGCCTCCAGACCGAGATAGCCCGCCACCTCGGACGCGCTGCCTTCCCAACCGATACGGCGGGTCTGCTGTCCGCGCTGGAGGAGGCCCACGCCCCCGGTGAGCTGGTGGACAACCTCCGACGGCTCCCGCAGGACGGCCGATACAAGACGGCCGCGGATGTGTCCCGCGCTCTCGGCGAATCGGCGGCGTGAGGGCGGGGCGGAGGGGGCGGGGGCGGGGGCGAACGCGGCCCCGGGCGGAGGTTTGCTCTCCCCAGGGGCCGGACGGGTTCCGGGCCGGTCGGCGAGTGCCGCCGTCCCTTCGCGGGCGGTCCCTTCGCGGGCGCGCCGCCCCCGGGGTCAGCGGTCGCGGGGGCGGTCGGCTTCGGGCTGGTCCCCGTCGTCCGCCGCACTGATCTCCTGTTGTTCGGTGTCCGTCGTCTGTTCGGTGCCCGTCGTCCCGATGTCCTTCAAGGGCGTGCCCGTAGCGGTGCCGGGCTCGGACTGGTAGCCCTCCCGAGCCGATGCGGTGCCCGGCACGGTGCGTTCCTGGGCGAGTTGCTCGCGGCCACTGGAGGCGCCGACCCCGCCGGGGCCGTGCCGGGGCTGAGAGCGGTCGTCGGTCATGGCGCTGGTCTCCCTTCTCTCCCGTTCGCTCCCGTTCTCGGGAGGTGGTGCGCGGCTGCCCGGCGCCCGTGCCGCCGAAACGGCGCAGGACGTTCACCGGGGTGCGGTCAGTGGCGGTTGCCGAGCGCGAAGAGCAGGATGACGAAGCCGGCGAACAGGTGTGTGCCGGCGATGTAGATCGAGGCGCGGATCAGCATGGCTTTGCGGCGCTGCTTCTCGTCCCTGCCGGCCGAGCTCATCGGTACTCCTTGAGGTTTGTGTGTGTGTGGGGGGCCGGCCGGGGGCCGGGGCGCTCCCGGGCCTCGCCGCCGGCGCGGGTACCGGCGCGGGGTCGGGTACCGGTGCGGGGTCGGGTTCGTCGTGGCGGCCCGAAGGCGCGCCGGGTGCGGGTCACCACCGTCCCTCTTCCGCCGCGGCGGCCTGTACGCCGGTCAGGTGGCGGCGGGCGTAGCCGATGGCCTCGGGGGTGGCGGCGAAGACCCGGTGTTCGGCGTGCAGGGCGTCGAGCACGCCGAGTGCGTCGAGCGTCTTCAGGTGGTCCTCGTGCGCACCGGAGACCAGGACCAGGATGTTTCGCCGCTCCAGCTTGGTGATGGCGTCCCCGAGCACCAGGGCGCCGGTGGCGTCGATCGCGCTGACGCGTGACAGGCGCAGGATGACGGCCTTGACGTCGGTGGTCTCGGCGAGTTCGAGGAGGAAGCGGTGGGCGCCGGCGAAGAAGACGGGGCCGTCGATGCGGTAGGCGACGATGTGGTCGGCGAGCAGGGCCTGTTCCTCGGCGTGGTGGTCGGCCGGAGGCAGGCCCTCGTGCAGTGCCACCTTGGTGAGGGCGGCGGATCGGGCGACCTGGCGCAGGGCCAGCGCGCCGGCGACCAGCAGGCCGACGACGACGGCGGTGACCAGGTCGAAGGCAAGGGTCGCACCGGCGGTCAGGGCCAGGATCGCGGCCTCGCCCCGGCCGCTGCGGGCCAGCGCCCGCAGCGAGGCGACCTCGACCATGCGCACGGCGGTGGCGATCAGCACTCCGGCGAGTGCGGCCAGCGGGACACCGGAGACGAGCGGGGCGGCGGCGAACACCACCACGGCCAGCACGGCGGCGTGGACGAGCGCGGCGAGGCGGGAGGCGGCACCGGAGCGGACGTTGACCGCGGTGCGGGCGATCGCGCCGGTCGCGGCGACACCGCCGAACAACGGGACGACGAGGTTGGCGATGCCCTGGCCGAACAGTTCGCGGTCGCTGTCGTGGCGCTCGGAGACGCTCATCGCGTCCGCCGCCGTCGCCGACATCAGTGACTCCAACGCGGCCAGCGCGGCCACGGCCAGGGCCGCGGTGGCGAGGTGCGGAACCTCGCCGAGGTGCAGGAAGGCCAGCGAGGGGGCGGGAAGTCCGGAGGGCAGGTGCCCGATCGTGGCCGTGTCCAGGCCGGCCAGGCCGGTGACCAGGGTGGCAGCGGCCACTGCCGGCAGCGAGAACGGGACACCCGGGCGCCACCGGGCACCGATCAGCATCGCCGCCGCGACCCCGGCCGCCAGGGCGAGTGCCACCAGGTGCGGGGTGCGCGCGAAGCCGACGACCGCGTCCCAGGCGGCGACCGCGACGTTCGCCGCGCCGGAGGCTTCCACGCCGAGCGCGGCGGGCACCTGCTGGAGGCCGATCACGGCGGCGATGCCCAAGGTGAAGCCTTCCACCACCGGGGCCGGCACGTACGCCATGAAGCGTCCTACGCCGCCGAGCGCGGCGGCGGTCAGCAGTACGCCGGCCAGCAGCCCGACCGTCAGGACTCCGGCGGTGCCGTACCGGTGGACGATCGGGACCAGGACGACGGTCATCGCCCCGGTCGGCCCGGTCACCTGGAGGTTGGAGCCGCCGAAGAACGCGGCCAGCGCGCCGGCCACCACCGCGGTGGCAAGCCCGGCCTCGGCCCCCGCGCCGGAGGCCACGCCGAAACCGAGTGCCAGCGGCAGCGCGACGATCGCCACCGTCAGGCCCGCCAGCAGGTCCTTGCGCGGCGAGCGGCCCATCGTCGCCAGCACCGCCCGGTTCGGCAGCACCGCGCGCAGCCGCGCCTCCGCCCGCCGGGCGAAGGCCGTGAACGCGGAGGTGGGCGTGATCGTGTCGGCAGTCCCGCTCATGCCCCGTGCGCCTGCCGCTGCGGCTCGCGCAGCTCGGCGAGAAGCCTGCCCTGATCGGTGATCATCTCGGTGAGGATCCGCCGGGCCGCGCGCAGCAGCTCGGCCACATCCGGGGTGCTCAGCGCGTAGACCACGGTATTGCCCTCCCGGGTCGCCGTCACCAGCTGGGTGCGGCGCAGCACGGCGAGCTGCTGGGAGAGGTTCGACGGCTCGACCTCGATCGCGGCCAGCAGCTCGCGCACCGGGCGCGGGCCGTCCTGGAGGAGCTCCAGGACCCTGATCCGCACGGGGTGGCCGAGGGTGCGGAAGAACTCCGCCTTGGCCTGGTACAGCGGGACGGCCATAGCGCTCAGTCCTCTTCCTCTTCGTCCACGGTGTGCGCCACGGCGATGCCGTGGTGGGCGGCGATCCGCAGCAACTGGGTCACCCGGCCCGCGTACGCCTGGGCGCCGTCCTCGTCGCCGGCTTCCCCTGCTCGGGCCCGCATCCTGCGGGCCTCGGCCAGCTGCTCGCGCAGTTCCTCGTCGAACACGTCGCCCATCGTCACCCTCCCTGTGCCGGCCGCCGGTGGCGGCCGACCGTGCTGAACCTCTCCGTACAAGGATGCAGCATCTATGAATGTGAAGAATTCTTCAAGTGGATAGCTGCGGGTCCGGTCGCGCGAAACCTCCTGGATCAGTTGACCAGCCGAACGGGTGAATCCGGCGATGGCTGCGCACTGCGCGACCCGCAGACCCGGGAGACCTCCGCCGTGGTCCCGACCCCGACCGGGGCGGCGGCACTCGAACGGGCTGTCGCCCGCCTGTGCACTGGGCTCAGCGCCTGCCGGACGCCCTCCGCCGTCGACCGGGAGGGCCCCTGGAGCACGCGCGGGGCTAATCGAAAAATCCCCGTTCGACCCGGGCTCGACCGGCGGAAAACCGCTTGAACGCCAGAATCGAACAGCACCATCATCAGTCGTCACCGACCACTTGAAGCCGTCCAACTGCGCTGCAAGAAGGCTTACTTGCCGCGCACGACGCCGATGCCTGGCGCCATGTGCTCGAACACCACCCGCTGCTGGAGGTCGTCACGCTCCTGACCGCCCGGTCACGCCCCCCGACACCGAGGAGCCCCTTCATTGATCGACTTCGAGGTACTCACCGAACGCGCCGCCCACGAGGGCATCGAACGGATCGGCGTCGGCGTCGTGGTCCGCGACGCCTCGGGCCGGTTCCTGATGATCCACCGGGCCGCCGACGACGTCCTGCCGGGCCTGTGGGAGTACCCCGGCGGCCACTGCCTGCCGCTCCTTGCCGCTCCTTGCCACCACCGCCGACCAGACCTCCGGGAGGACCGCGTGAACCCCCGCGACGACATCCGCCTCACCACGGCCCCGGCGTCCAGGACGGATCCGCCGGCCCTGGTCGTCGGCGTCCACCTCGTCCTGACCGAGGCCCACCGCGTGCTGCTCGGCCGGCGCCGCAACACCCGCTACGCCGCCGGGATGTGGCACCTGCCGGCCGGGCACATGGAGCGCGGCGAACCGGTCACCCGCTCCATGACCCGCGAGGCCGAGGAGGAACTCGGCATCACCATCGCCGAGGACGACCTCCTGCTCGTCCACACCCTGCACCACCTCGATGCCGACGACGGCCGCAGCCGCCTCCAGTTGTTCTTCCGCCCCACCCGGTACAACGGCCGGCTCCGAAACGCGGAGCCGGACAAGTGCGGCGAACTGCGCTGGTGGCCGCTGGACGGGCTGCCGGACGACACCGTGCCCTACACCGCGCACGCGCTCGCCGGGATCACCCGCGGCAGCACCCTGTCCACCGTCGGGTGGGCCGGTTGAGCGCGCCCCACCCGCTCTCCGCCGGGCCTTGGACCACCAGCGCGACGAGGATGTCCTCGGCTGCGCCCGCGCCGTACTCGACCTCCTGCGCGACCCGAACCCTTTCAGGTGCACACCGCTTTCCCCTCTACCCGATGGAGTCCCCCGTGCAGTCCCTGCGTCAGGCCGTGTGCGTCATCGTCCACGACGAGAAGGCGGGCAAGGTCGCCTGCATCCACTACGCCAACAACTCCTGGTCCACGGTGCCCGCCTGGACGGTCCCCGGCGGCAAGGTCGAGGAGGGCGAGCGGCTGGACGAGGCCGCCGCCCGCGAGCTGCACGAGGAGACGGGCCTGGCCGTCGCCCCCGAGGAGCTGCGGCTGGTCCACACCATCCAGGTCAGGGCCGGGTGGGACGGCAAGGGCCCGTTCCTGCTCTCGGTGTTCGCCACGACGTCCTGGAGCGGCGAGCTGGCGAACACCGAGCCGGACAAGCACCTCGCCGTCCTCTGGATGGACGTCCGGACGCTGCCCACCCCGATGTTCCCCACCTCGCACGCCGCCCTCACGGCCTACCTCGGCGGCGGCGGGCGGGGGTTCTCCACCCACGGCTGGGACAACTCGGTGGACCCGCGCGCCCTGGTAGAAGCCTGAGATGCCCCACCGCCACCTCCCGTACGGAGCGCCGGACGCGGGAGCAGGAGATTTCGTCCCGCCATCGAGCCGGAGGTCTCTCCGCCTCCCGCTGACCACCCACGTCGCCCAGGAGACGACCAGCCGATGAACCCCACCACCGCCGCCCGGCCGCCGTGCCCGAGGACGCCGACGAACTGCTGCGCCTGGGCGTCCCGATGACGGAGCGCTGCTAGTAGCGGAAGGCGATGAACCGGAAGGCCCAACGCTTCTCCAACTGGATGTGCTGGCTCTACGGCTCGGACCCCGACCAGTACGCCCCGGTCGTCGCAACCGAGCGCAACCCCGACGGCATCCTGCCGCCCGAGCCGGCGGCAGGATGCCCGGGCGAGTTCCAGCAGATGGAGAAGTCCTTGAGCCCGACCCTCAAGCCCTGTCTCAAAACCTGGGACCCAAGGTCGGAAACACTCCAGGAGGGCGACCGCCCCGGCATTCCTGTGGGCGGCCACGGTCCCCAGCGTGTCCGCACGTGCCGCCGGCTCCGTGATGGTCTCCGTGGTCGGTACGGATGTGCGCCCACCGCAGCCGCGAGAAGCTGTGATCGTGGCCGACACCGGCCGCACCGATCACCGAGGAGCGTCCCGTGAAGTTCCACACCCTCGTCGAACCGCCCGAGCCCATGCGGGGACTGGAGGTCCCGCCCGAGGTGGTGGCGGCGCTCGGCGGCGGCGCGCGGCCGCCGGTGACGATCACGGTCAACGGGCATTCCTGGCGCAGCCGGGTCGCCATCCTGCGCGGCCGGCACCTGCTCGGCCTCAGCAACGCCAACCGGCAGGCCGCCGAGGTCGAGATCGGCGAGGAGGTCGAGGTCGAGCTTGAACTCGACGCGGAGCCGCGCGTCGTCGTCGAGCCCGCGGACTTCGCCCAGGCTCTGGACGACGACCCTGCCGCGCGCGCCGCTTACGACCACCTCTCGTTCAGCCGGAAGCGCGAGCATGTGCGCGCCGTCGAGAGCGCGAAGAAGCCGGAGACACGCCAGCGGCGCATCGAGAAGGCCATCGCCTCCCTGCGCGGCTGATCCGAGGAGGGACGGCTCCAGGCAACTCCACCACCACCTCCGCCGCGCCGTCGGACCCGAACGGCGGGGGGTGTGTCCGCGTTCCGGGGCCGTTCGGGTTCTGGTGGTCGGTTCCCGGTCGCGTCGCGCGCTGGAGGTGGGCCGTCGACGTGTGCCCGGGGGCAGGCTGCTTCCGTCGCCGTGCCGGCACGGGCCCGGCCCGATCGGAAGGACGAGCATGACGAGCATGCGGGGGCGTGTCGTCGCCCTGTTGGGTGTCGTGGCGGTGGTCGTCGGGAACGCCCTGACCGCTCCTTCGGCCGGGTTCGCCGCCACGGCCGGTGGGCCCCACGCCGGGGGCGGGATCACCGGGCAGGCGCCCTGCCCGCAGGCTCCCGAGTTCATCTGCGGGACCCTCACCGTCCCGTTCGACCACAGCGGCGCCACTCCCGGCACCCTCGGCCTCCAGGTGGCCGTCACCGGCAACACCGCGGCCCCCAGGGGCGACCTGCTGTTCCTCACCGGCGGCCCAGGCCAGCCCGGCGTCCCGGCCATGAGGCGGATGGCCGAGAGGCTGGAGCCCGTCCTCAAGGACTACCGCCTGGTGATGTTCGACCAGCGCGGCACCGGCCGGGGCGCGTTGCAGTGCCCCGGCCTGCAGGCGGACATGGGCTCCTCCGACCTCGCCGTGCCGCGCCGGCGGTCGATCGCGGACTGCGCAGCCGTCCTTGGCCCCGACGCCCGCCACTACAGCACGGCGGACACCGTCGCCGACATCGACCTGCTGCGCCGCGCCCTCGGTGCCCGGCGCCTGACCCTGGACGGGGTCTCGTACGGCAGCTTCGTCGCCGAGCGGTACGCGCTCGCGCACCCGGCGCGCGTGGCGCGGCTGGTGCTCGACTCGGTGGTGCCGCAGCAGGGTTTCGACCCCCTCGACCTGGCCGCGCTGCCCGCGAGCGCCCGGGTGCTGCGCGCCGCCTGCCGGGCCACCGGCTGCGCCACCGATCCGGCCGCCGACCTCGCCGCCACCGTCCGGCGCTACGGCAACGGGGCACGGATCCTCGCTGCGCTCACCGGTTACGAGTTCGTCGACCCGGACTACGGCGGGGTTCCGGAGATCCTGCACGAGGCCGCCGCCGGGCGGCCCGAGAAGCTCCTGGACTTCTTCGAGTTCGTCCACCAGCAGGTCGACTCCGCCCCGGCCGAGGAACTCAGCCAGGGACTGCACTCCGCCACCCTCTGCGCCGACTCGCGCTTCCCCTGGGGCACCACCGACACCCCTGTCCCGGGCCGCGCGGCGGCGTTGGAACGCACCCGCAGGCGGCTCACCGCCGAACAGACCTGGCCCTACGACCCGGCGACCGCGACCGGGCTCGGCAGCATGCTGGTCTGCCTCCACTGGCCGCGCGAGCAGGTGCCGCCGGCGCCGCCGGAGCACCAACGGCTGCCGAACGTGCCGGTGCTGCTGCTCGGCGGCGACCGGGACCTCTCCACGCCGTACGAATTGATCTACGAGCAGGCCGAGTCGGCACACAACCCGCAGGTCGTGATCGTCCCGGGCGCGGCGCATTCGGTGCAGAGCCGGGCCGAGAATCCGGCCGGACGACAGGCGGTCTACGACTTCCTGCTGCGGTAGCGGCAGCCGTCGGCGGGATTCCGGCATAACCCCTGCGGGCAGCGGCATTGCGCGGCCGGTCCGCTGCCGCCGGGGCGCGGGCTTGTCGGCCGAGCCGCCCCGGGCGGCCCCCTCGGCCCGCGCGCCCTGCTCCGGGTCCTCCGCATCGCCGCGGTCTCCGCCACCCTCGTGCGGACGCCGCGACACCGTGTAAGCGCCACCCGCCCGGCATGACCTGCTCGGCGCCGGTGCCCGGGTCCGGGGTCCGGGTCCGGACCCGTAGGTGCGGCGGGCGGACCGCCGCTACCGGAGGGTGACCCGGATGCCCGCCTCGGCGAGGACGTCGAGGGTGGTGGCGAACAGGTCGCGGGGCTGTCCTCCGGGTCCGAGCGTGTGGGACAGGTGCGTGCGGGCGATGTAGGCGTCCCGCCAGAGGATGGTCGCGGGGGTGGTGCAACCGAAGGTTCCGCGCAGGCAGTCGACGAGACCGTCCAGGCAGCCGCCGAAGTAGCCGCCCGGTCCGTTCACCGCCTCGCCGAGGGCCAGGTAGAGGCCGGGCTGGTCGGTGATGTTCCGGCCGTCGAGTTCGTAGGCGTGACCGGCCGGCCGGTCACGGTGGGTGCGTCGGCAGGCCCGGTCACGGGCAAGGTCGAGCCAGGCGTCACGACGGCGGGTGTCCAAGCGGGCCCATGACCCGGGGGCGTCCGACAGCCCGGCGAGCCACTGTTCCCAGACGGGCCGGGCGTGGGCGGGGACGGGTGCGCAGAGGTCGCCGTCGAGTTCCAGGTCGATCAGGCCCGTACCGCGGGAGGACGGCCGCCAAGCCGCGATCCTGGCCCCCACCGACCGGTCGGTGAGCAGCACTCCCCCGTCGTCCCGGATCTCCAGGACGGCGTGGTCCAGGTCCCGTGCGGATCGCGTGCCCCGCGCAAGGCGCGTACGGAGACCTTCGCTCGGCGCGAGCCCCCGGAGCACGAGCGGGACCGCCTGGTGCCGGGCCGGCAGGACCCGGGTGAATTCGCGGCAGGTCCCCAGCCATCGGCGCCCGTCGTGAAGACGGACGCGGCCCCGGCGGCCATCGGGCGGGCCCTCGTAGTCGTCCAGGCCGGTGATCACCAGGCCGCCCGGGCCCGGGTCGTACTCGAGTGTCCGGGCGTCCTCCAGCAGCCAAGGGCCGAGCGCCACGTCGTCCGGCACCAGCCACACGCTGCGGCCGGCCCAGCCACGCGGCCCGCCGGCCTCCGGAGTCCAGCCGAACAACTCGTACGTCCCGTACCGTGGCTCGCCGAACAGGCCCTCCGCTTCGGCACATGTTCCCCAGGTGCGGCGGCCACCGCTCTCGACCAGGGTGAACCGCGCCCGCTCCCGATGGTCCGCTTCGTTCTGCACGGTACGAATCATGCCCCGTCCCCGGCCCCCTCGGCGGGGCAGTTCTCCTGGCGACCACCGGTGGCGCACGGCGGCGGCCACGCCGTCCGTGTCATCCGAAAAAGCCCAGGCCAGGCGGCGGCTCCGGCCTGGGCTTCGGTATTTCGGGGCCGTCAGCCGTGGGTGGTCGCCAGGGCTCGGGGGAGCACGGCCGTCGCGCGCTCGGGGTCGGTGCGGAGCCAGGTGGTCAGGTGCTCCCGGACGGCCTCGGCGACGCAGCCGCGGACGGGCCCGTTGCCCAGGTGGCCGCGGGTGGCGCCCTCGAACTCGGGCCGGTCGAGCTTCACCGACACGATGGCCGTCAGCCCCGCGCCGAGCCGGGTGGGGGCCAGGTCGGGGTCGGAGGGGGTGAGTAGGCGCTGCTCCCGGGCGTACGCCGTGAGCGCGGCCACCAGGCCGTCGCGGAAGCCGAGTTCGTGGGTGCCGCCTCCGGCGGTCGGCCGGCTGTTGGCATAGCTGGTGACCCGCTCGTCGCCGGAGTCGCCCCAGCACAGGGCGACTCCACGGTTCCCTCCATCTCGGAGTACTCACGCTCGAAGCCGAACACGTCCGGGTGGGGTGTGGTGCTCTGTTGCGCGATCCAGTCCCTTGCTCCGCCTGGGAAGCAGAAGCGGACTGCCCTGGGTGCCCCGGGGTCGCGGTCGTCGGCCAGGGTGATGTCCAAGTCACGGTTCAGGAAGGCCTGTTCCCTGAAGTGATCGGCCAGTGTTTCGAACGAGAGCGTCAGCGTCTCGAAGATCTCGGCATCGGGCCAGAAGGTGATCACGGTCCCGCTGCCGTCGGCCGGGCCGGTGCGTGCGGGCCCCGCGACCCGCACGCCCCGCCCGTATTCCAGCGTCCAGCGGGTTCCGTCGCGCCTCACCTCCGCCGGTTCGCACAGGTTCACTCCCTCATGTCCGGGAATGAGCCTAGGCGGGAAGACGTACACGGAGCTTGTGATCGCCCCAAGTGGCTTTCGCCGTTCCGAACTTGGCCGGTCGTGGTCGAAGGACGGTCCGGGGCGAGCGCCGGAGCGGACACCGGGGCGGATACCCGGCCGGGCCCGCCGGTGCGACCAACTCGGTTGCGGTGTCTCGGTGGTGGCGTCCGACCGCGCGCCGGGGCGGTCGTAGGCTGGAGGACAGTCGATCCCAAGGAGGACATCGGTGTTTCCGGAACAGCGCCCGCGACGGCTTCGGCGTACCCCCGCCCTGCGACGCCTGGTCGCCGAGACCACTCTGGAACCGCGCCACCTGGTGCTGCCCCTGTTCGTCAAGGAGGGCGCCACCGAACCGGTCCCGATCGGCTCGATGCCCGGTGTCGTTCAGCACACGCGCGACTCCTTGCGCAAAGCGGTCGTCGAAGCCGTGGAGGCCGGAGTCGGCGGCGTGATCCTCTTCGGGATTCCGCTGGAGTACGACGCGGACGGGTCCCGCGGCCTCGACCCGGACGGCGTGCTCAACGCGGCGCTGCGCGATGTGCGGGCCGAGGTGGGCGACGAGACGGTGGTCATCGGCGACGTCTGCATCGACGAGTTCACCGAGCACGGCCACTGCGGGGTGCTCGACGAGCACGGTCGGGTGGACAACGACCGCACGCTGCGGATCTACGCCGAGATGGCCGTCGCGCAGGTCGAGGCCGGGGCGCACGTCGTCGCGCCGAGCGGCATGATGGACGGCCAGGTGGCCGTGATCCGCGCCGCGCTGGACCGGGCGGGCCGTTCCGAGGCGGCCGTGCTCGCCTACGCGGTCAAGTACGCGTCCGCGCTCTACGGGCCGTTCCGCGAGGCGGTCGACTCGCAGCTCGTCGGCGACCGCAAGACCTACCAGCAGGATCCGGCCAATGCGCGGGAGGGCCTGCGGGAGGCCCGGCTGGACCTGGACGAGGGCGCCGACATGATCATGGTGAAGCCGGCCGGCGCGTACCTGGACGTCCTCCGGGCCGTCAAGGACATCGCGGACGTGCCCGTGGCCGCCTACCAGGTCTCCGGCGAGTACGCGATGGTCGAGGCCGCGGCGGCGAACGGCTGGATCGACCGGGACCGCACGGTCCTGGAGTCGCTCACCGGGATCCGGCGCGCGGGCGCCGACATCGTACTCACCTACTGGGCGACGGAAGCGGCCGGGTGGCTGAACCGGCGCTGAACCAGCGCCGGTCCGGTGCCGGACCAGCACCGGACCAGCGCCGGTCCGGAGCCGAGCGGGGACGTTGACGAGTCCAATATTCGTAACGTTCATGACAAAAAATACGTGGGACCGGGGCGCGCCGCGGGCATCATTGCTCCGTGGGCGCTGATCTGTCGCAGCGGCTGGTCCCCGACGGCCTGTGGGACCAGGTCGCGCCGTTGTTGCCGTCGTTCGCGACGCGTCGCCAGGGCGGTGGCACCGCGCCGCTGGACGAGCGGGCCGTGTTCGCCGCAGTGGTGTACGTCCTGACCAGCGGATGCGCGTGGCGGCACCTGCCCCCGACGTTCGGGGTCTCGCCGGCCACCGCGCACCGGCGGTTCTCCGCCTGGACGAGGGCCGGGCTGTGGTGCCGGCTGCACCGGGCCGTACCGGACCGGCCGGGTGCGTGCGGTGAGCCGGACTGGACGTCGGCGATCGTCGACGCCGCCTCGGTCCGGGTGCGACGGGCGAGCACCGGCCGGCCCGGACCGGGCCCCGGACGCGGTCGGCCGTAGGGGATCCGCCGTCCGTACGCGGAACCGTGCCTGTTCCCGCGGAGCGCTCCGCGGTAACAGGCACGGTCGATGCCGGGTCAGCTCCCCAGCGTCCTGCTCGCCAGCACCTTCCCCTCGGCGTCGTACGCGGCGAGCCGGATGCCGCCGGGCGGGTGCTCGCTCGGGGTGCCGGACTCCTTGAGGGCCGGCCCCCAGAAGAAGCCGCTGGCAAAGCCCGGACTCCCGGGGAGCGAGGCGACGGTGACCCAGTGCGCCTGGCCGTCCACCTCGATCGCCATCGAGGCAACCCGCCCGGGCCCCTGGTACACCAGGTTGTAGAAACCCTCCCGGTCCTGCGGGGGCAATCCGTAGTACTGCATGGTGATCTCGGTCGCGCCCGCCGCCCAGGAGTGCCCGCCGCACCCAGGACCGGTCTTGTACGCGGGCTCGTCGTGGATGCAGACCTCCTGGTCGTTCAGCTGCATCCACCAGTTCTCGCGGCCCAGCGACAGCTGCTGGCCGGGCTCCACGACCACGGCCTCGGGCGCCGGCCCGGCCGGCGCCGACAAGGGCTGCGACGCCGGCGCCACGGCCCGGACCCCGTCCCGCGCCGACAGGGCGACGCCCGTGCCGCCCACCACCACGAGCGCGGCCGCCACTGCGGACACACCCATCGCCAGGCGGCGGCCCCGCCGCTGCCGGCGCACGTGGACCTGCACGGCCCCGGCGGACCAGTCCCCCACCGCGAGCCCGTCCGCCTCCTCCCGCAGCACGCCGCGCACCATGTCCTCGGTGTCCATCACCTGTTGCCTCCGTTCGTGCCGATCGTCGAACCGGACCCCACCGCGTACGAGGCCAGCGCCGGATGGCCGCGCAGTTTCGCCAGCCCCCGGCTGGCCTGGCTCTTCACATTGCCCGCCGAGCAGCCGAGCACCTCGGCGACCCGGTTCTCGCTCATGTCCTCCCAGTACCGCAGGACGACAACGGCCCGCTGGCGCGGCGGCAGTTCCGCCAGCGCCTGGAGCAGCACCGAGCGCTCCTCGACATCGCGGTGGCCCGCGCCCGCGCTGTGCGCCCGATCAGGGAGGACGGGCACCAGCAGCTGCCTGACCCGGCGCCGCCGGTGGCGGCTCAGGTTGGTGTTCACCAACGCCCGGTGGACGTAGGCGTCCGGCTCGTCCAGCCGACTGATCCGCGACCAGCTCCGGAACACCTTCGCCAGCGTCGCCTGCACCACGTCCTCGGCCTCGTGGTGGTCGCCCGTCAGCAGGTAGGCGGTACGCACCAGCCGCCGCCAACGCGTGGCGGCGAACCCCTCGAAGCCCAGCTCCCGCACACCGGAACCCTCCCCGGCAACCGCCCGGGAAGGCGGCCCGGCAGCCGACTCCGCGACCGGCCGGGACCGGTCCTCCACCGGTACGGGTATTGCACTCGCGGTCATCCCATTCCTCTCCGCGATCCGCGCGACGGCCCCACCGGACCGCCGCTCTGCCCTACTCACCCCCGCGCGACCGCAAAGGTTGCACGTCGCCCCGAATCGCCCCCGACGCGGCCGGACCGGCAGCGGCGGGCGACGGACGGCGGCGGGCTCGACGGACAGCGGGACAGGACCGGACCCGGGCCCGGTCGGATGATGTCAGAGCCGCGCGAGAGGTAACGACCGCCCGGAATAGGGGCGGCGGCTCCGTCGTTCCCCACTGTCGATCAGAGGCACGGCCGACCGTCCGTTGTCGGACCCGTGCCGCACACTGAGGCCGAACACTCGGCAGACCGAAGGACGATTCCCATGACCGACCGGCCCCTGACGCTGATGGCCGTGCACGCCCACCCCGACGACGAGGCCACCGGTACGGGCGGTGTGCTCGCCCGCTATGCGGCCGAGGGCATCCGGACGGTGCTCGTCACCTGTACCGACGGCGCGTGCGGAGACGGTCCGGGGGGTGTCAAGCCCGGGGAGGCGGGGCACGACCCGGCGGCCGTCGCCGCGATGCGCCGTCAGGAGCTCGAGGCCAGCTGCGAGGTGCTCAAGGTCGGCCACCTCGAGATGCTCGACTACGGGGACTCCGGGATGATGGGCTGGGCCGCCAACGACGCGCCCGGCTCGTTCTGGACGACGCCGGTGGACGAGGCGGCCGCCCGCCTCGCCGAGCTGATGCGGACGTACCGGCCCGACGTGGTCGTGACGTACGACGAGAACGGCTTCTACGGCCACCCCGACCACATCCAGGCCAACCGGATCACCTCCAGGGCGCTGGAGCTGGTCGGCGCGACGCCGAAGGTGTACTGGACGACGGCCCCGCGCTCGATGATGGCGCGGTTCGGCGAGGTCATGCGCGAGTTCGGCGCTGACTGGGAGGAGCCGGGCTCCGAGGAGCCGGAGCTGCCCGAGATCGGCCTCCCCGACGAGGAGATCACCACCTGGGTGGACACCACCGGGTTCGGCGGCCAGAAGTTCGACGCCCTGGCCGCGCACGCCAGCCAGGGCGAGAACATCTTCTTCCTGAAGATGGGCAAGGAGAAGTTCACCGAGCTGATGGGGGTGGAGACCTTCCTCCGGGTCCAGGACACCACCGGTGCCGCGCTTCCCGAGGACGACCTCTTCGCCGGCCTGCGCTGAGCGGCCCCCGGCCGGCGACCCGACGGGACGCCGGCGGCGAAGCGAACCGGTAGCGCGGGACGGCCACGGCCTGCGCTACCGGTGCCACCGGACTCGCCCGGAGTCGCTGTAGTTTCCGCACGTCACCGGCCCGTCCCGGCTTCACTTTCCGGATGTGGCGCTACGGACGTCGGGTCGCGACAACCGCCGCGGCGGAGGGTGTGGTGAGGATCTCGGCGGCGCGAAGGAGGGGATGGGTGAGGTAGAAGAGCCGGAGTTCGTCCACCTCGCCGCCGTAGCGGGGCGGCCAGTCGGACGAGGGGGTGAAGTCGTCCATGACGAGAAGGCCACCCGGGGCGAGCAGTTCGACAACCCGTTGGGGGTCGTCACGCTTTCCCCCGCCGTCGCAGAAGAAGACATCGAAGGGGGCGTACCGCTCGAGAAGCCGCCAATCCCCCGTGAGGACGCTCACCCGCTCGTCGTCCGAGAAGACCCCGGCCGCTCGACGGGCCAGCTGCGCATCCCGCTCCACCGTGACCAGACGCGCGCCTTTACCGAGGCCGCTGTGCAGCCATGCGGTGCCGACCCCGACTCCGGTGCCGCTCTCCGCGATGGTCCCGTCAGGTTTCGAAGCCGCGGCCAGGCCGAGCAGCCTGCCCACTTGAGGGGTACAGCTCTTCCTGAATACCAGCTCCGTGGCGATACGCTCGGCGGCCGTCACACGTGCCGGAACGGCAGGTTCTGCTACGTCCACGACCCCTCCTGTCGAACGGATGAACGGATGAACGGACGCCCGTCACGCTACCCGTCGCACAATGGTCCGATGAGAAACGATTCCCCCGCGCCCGGGCCCGTTGTCCTCGGGGTGGACGACCTGCGGGCGCTGCCCCGGGCCACCCGGATCGCCCGGACCAGCCAGGAGGGTGTCCGGCTCCTGGAGGAGCACCGCGACCGCTATGTGGACGAGCTGTGGCTCGACCACGATCTCGGTGGCGACGACACCGTCATGCCGGTGGTGACCCTGCTGGAGCAGGCCGCCTTCGACGGACGGCCCTTCCGGATCGGTGAGGTGTTCGTCCACAGCGCCAACCCCGTCGGCGCCGCGGCCGTGGTCCGGTCGCTCGCGCGCTGGGGCTACCGCGTCCGGCGGGCGTCGGCCCAGGGCTAGTCTTCGAACCCCCGCCGTCCGCCCGTAGGGCGGGCGGTGCGGTTCCCCCAGCCTTCGGCCGGGGGCGTGCGTGCCCCGGCGCCGCACCGCAGGTGCGGGTTCGAAGACGGGCCCTACGGCTCGGCCGGCGGGGCCTGAGCGACCGCACGGCGTGCGACGGCGTCGGCCGCCGGGCGCCCGGCTCGTCGCCGACGGGGCCCGTGAACGCGCAAACGCGCTGATGAGAGGATCGCGGGGGTGGCCGCCGGTCGCCGCCGTCCGGTCCCGCGGGGCCAGTACGGGCGATCAGGACACACAGAGCAGAGGCACATCGTGCGGGGGCGCAGTACGGAGCGGGAGCGGATCGGCCGGCTGCTGGCGGACGGCCGCCTGGGGAACAGCGGCGCACTGCTGCTCCACGGTGAGGCGGGGATCGGCAAGAGCGCCCTGCTCGACTGGGCCGCCGGGCAGGCCGCGGACGCCCGGGTACTGCGGGTGGAGGGCATCGAGTCGGAGATGGAGCTCGCCTACGGCGGCCTCCACCAGCTGTTCCTGCCCGTGCTGGACCTCGTCGACGGCCTGCCGCCGGCGCAGGCCGCCGCCCTGCGGGCGGTGTTCGGGCTCACCGCCGACGAGGTGCGGGACGGCTTCACCGTCGGCCTCGCGGTGCTCGCCATGCTGTCGGAGGCCGCCGCCGACGGGCCGCTGCTCTGCCTGGTCGACGACGCGCAGTGGGTCGACCAGCCGTCGGTGGACATGCTGACCTTCGCCGCGCGCCGACTGCGCGCCGAGGGCGTCGTGATGCTCTTCGCCGTCCGCGACGGGGCGCCGGGCGCCACCGCGAAGGGCCTGCCGGGACTGCTCGTCGAGGGTCTGGACCGTACGGCCGCCGCCGAACTGCTCCCCGGGCTGCCCCCGTACGTCGCCGATCGGGTGATGGAGGAGGCCGGGGGCAACCCGCTGGCCCTGATCGAGCTGTCCGCCGCCCTGACGCCCGCCCAGCGCGCCGGCCGGCTGGGCCCGCTGGCGCTGCCCGAGACGGCCGCCGCACTGCGCGGCCGGATCCAGGACGGCTTCCTGGAGCAGGTCGGGCGACTGCCCGAGGCCGCGCGGCTGGTGCTGCTGGTGGCGGCCGCCGACGACACCGGGAGCCTCGGCACGGTGCTGGAGGCCGCTCGGGTGCTCGGTGCGGGCGTCGAGGACCTCGAACCGGCCGAGCGGGCCGGGCTGGTGGTCGTCTCCGGCGAACTGGTGCGCTTCCGGCACCCGCTGGTCCGGTACGCCGCGTACCGGAGCGCCCCGCTCGCCCGCCGGATCGCCGCCCACCGGGCGCTCGCCGGGGCACTCGGCGACGCCGGCCAGCCGCACCGCCGGGCCTGGCACCTGGCCGCCGCCGCGACCGGCCCGGACGAGGGGGTCGCCGAGGAGCTGGAGCGGGTCGCCGAGTGGGCCGGGAACCGGCAGGCGATGGCCTCCGCCTCCGCGGCGTACGAGCGCGCCGCCCAGCTGACCGCGGATCGGGACCTGCGGGCCCGCCGCCTGGTCCAGGCCGCCCGGAAGGCCGCCGACGCGGGCCAGGACGAGCGCTGCGGCGCCCTCGCCGACCAGGTGCCGCTGCCACTGGCGGACCCGGAGGTGGCGGCGAGCTTCGCCCGGGCCAGGGCGGTGGTCGAGCTCGGCTACCGCAGTCCGGCGGCGGCCGCCCGGATCCTGCTCGACAGCGCGGACCGGACCGGTGCCGCGCACCCGGAGGCGACGGCTTCGCTGCTCGTCGACGCCGTCCACGCGGCCTACTCGGGCGGGGACGCGGCGCTGATGGCGGAGGTGGCGTCCCGCGCCCCCGGGCTGCCCGTGCTCGCCGTGCCCGCCCGGCTGTTCGGCGCCGACGTGCCCGGCGCGCTCGCCGCGCTGCGCCCGCTGGTGACGGCCACGGACGAAGCGGCCACGGGCGACGCGGGCACGGACGCAGCGGGCACGGACGCAGCGGGCACGGACGCCCCGGGCGTGATGGAGCGCCTGCTGACCGGCATCCACTGCCTGCAGGCGGGCGATCACCCGACCGCCCGCCGGGTGGCCCTCGGCGCCGTCGCCCACTGCCGGGAGCAGGGCATCAGCGGTTGGCTTCCCACCACGCTCGACCTGCTGGTCCGCGCGGAGCTGGCGCTGGGCCGCCACGAGGAGGCGACCGCTCGGGGTACCGAGGCGCTCCGGCTGGCCGAGTACCACGACCTCGCCCACCGGGCCTCCCACCTGCGCGCCGCCCTGGCGCTGCCGGCCGCGGTCCGGGGCGAGGAGGAACGGGTCCGGGCCCTGACCGAGGAGGCCCTCGGGTACGCGCGGCCGCGCGGCGTGGGCCGGGCCGCGGCGGACGCGCTGTGGGCCCGGGGTCTGCTCGAACTCGGCCTGGGCCGGGCCCAGGCGGCTTTCGACGACCTGGCGGCGGCCCGGCAGGAGGTCGGCCACCCGCTGCTCTGTCTGCCCCTGCTGCCAGACCTGGTGGAGGCGGCGGTCCGGGCGGGCCGCCCGGAGCGGGCCACACAGGCGGTGGGTGTGCTCGACGAATGGGCCACCGCGCTGGGTCGGCCCGCTCTCGGCGCCCTGGCCGCCCGGTGCCGGGCGCTGACCGGCCCCGACGGCACGGCCGAGGAGCACTTCACGGCCGCGCTCGCCCTGCACGAGGCCGGGCACGTGAACGGGGAAGGGGACGGAGACGTGGCCGGGGTCGGGAACGGGGTCGGGAACGGGAACGGGGACGGGAACACGTTCGACCGGGCCCGCACCGCGTTGCTGTACGGGGAGTGGCTTCGCCGTCTGCGCCGGCAGATCGACGCCCGCGAGCAGTTGCGCGCCGCCCTGGACGGCTTCGAGGCGCTCGGCGCGCGGCCCTGGGCCGAGCGGGCCAGGTCGGAGCTGGGCGCGGCCGGTGGGGAGACCGTGCTGACCACCCGGCAGGACGGGCCGATCAGCCTGCTCAGCCCGCAGGAGCGGGAGGTGGTCCGGCTGGCCGCCACCGGGGCCAGCAACCGGGAGATCGCGGCGCAGCTGTTCCTCAGCCCGAGGACGGTCGGACACCACCTGTACCGGGCCTTCCCCAAGCTGGGTGTCGGCTCCCGGACCGAGCTCGCCGCCCTGCTGGC
>NZ_JAXCLC010000025.1:0-101377 GCF_034043715.1 Kitasatospora purpeofusca
CCCCCCCCCCCCCCCCCCCCCCCCCCCCGCCCCCCCCCCCCCCCCCCCCCCCCCCCCCGACGGGTCCTCAGGAGGACTGCCGGACCACCAGCTCGGTCGGCAGCACCAGGCGGGACGGCTCCGCGCCCTCACCGCCGATCTGCCGCAGCAGGAGCCTGGCCATGGTGCGGCCCATCTCCTCGATCGGCTGCCGGACGCTGGTCAGCGGCGGGTCGAGGTGGCGCGCCACCGGCGAGTCGTCGACGCCCACCAGCGCGACGTCCCCGGGCACGTCCAGGCCGCGGGCCCGCAGGACGGCGAGGGCCCCGACCGCCATCACGTCGGAGGCGGCGAACACCGCGTCCAGATCGGGGCAGCGCTCCAGCAGGGCGATCATCGCCCTGCGCCCGCCGTCCTCCGTGAAGTCCCCGGTGGCGACGAGGTGTCCGTCCCCCGGCAGTCCGGCGTTCGCCAGGCCCTGGCGGTAGCCGGTCAACCGGCCCTGCGCGGCGTCCATGTCCAGCGGTCCGGTGATGGTGGCGATGCGGCGCCGCCCGCGCCCGGCCAGGTGTGCCACGGCCGAGCGGCCGGCCCCCACGTTGTCGGAGTCGACGTAGGCCACCGGTTCGTCCGGCGAGCGCCGGCCGTTCAGCACGGCCGGCAGGCCCAGCGCGCGCACCTGGTCCGGCAGCGGGTCGTCCCGGTGGACGGAGACCAGCAGCACGCCGTCCACCCGCTGCGCGGCGAGGTACTGCTCGAAGCGCTGGCGCTCCTGGTCGGTGCGGATCAGCGTGAGCAGCAACTGCTTGTCCGCCGCGCCGAGTTCGGCGCTCACGCCGCGGATGATGTCCAGGAAGTACGGTTCCGCGAAGACCCGGGCCTCGGTCTCGGGCACGACCAGGGCGATCGCGTCCGTCCTGCTGCCCGCCAGCGCCCTGGCCGCCCGGTTGGGTACGTAGCCGAGCTCCGCGACGGCCCGGTCCACCGCCTCCTTCGCCTGCTCGCTCACCTGCGACGAGCCGTTGATCACCCGCGACACCGTGCCGCGCCCGACCCCGGCCCGGGCCGCGACCTCCTCGAGGGTCGGCCTGCCGGTCTGCCGTCCGCCCACTGCCCACGCGCCTTCCGTCGCCGCCACCGGTCTCGCCCCGCCTGGCGCGCATCGTAGAGGACCGGGGCCCGGCACCGCCACGGTCCGTCGCATTCAGGAAGTGGCGGCGATCTGCGAACTGCAGGGCTCCTGAGGGTGATTCGGCTTCATCTATTGACTTCTGCGCGGCCGCGCAGGAACCTTCCGGCTGTGACTTGGGAGCGCTCCCATGCACCGGCGGGCCGCCACGGCGGGCCCCCGCACCACCCCCCTGCGGAGGAGAGCGGAATGCACAGCACCAGCACCGTCACCACCAGACGTCGACGCCTCACCGCGCTCGCCGCGCTGGCCGCGAGCACCGCCCTGCTGGCCGGCTGCAGCAGTGGCGGCGGCGGCCCGAAGGCCGACGGCGCTAGCGGCACCGTCACCCTGCGGATCGGCACCTACGGCTCCTTCGGCTACGACAACGAGACCGGCGCCAAGCTCTACGCCGAGTACGAGAAGCTGCACCCCGGCATCAGGATCACCGAGTCCAACGTGGCCGACGGACAGAAGTACTGGGACACGCTCAAGCTGCGGCTCTCCCGGGACAGCGGCCTCGCCGACATCCAGGCCGTCGAGGTCGGCTACATCGCCGAGGCCACCGGGCCCGGCCTCGCGGGCAAGTGGACGGACCTCGGCACGACCGGCGGGGCGGACCTCGGCACCTTCCTGGACTGGAAGGTCAAGCAGGCCACCGCGCCGGACGGCAAGGTGATCGGCCTCGGGACCGACATCGGCCCGATGGCGATCTGCTACAACAAGGAACTCTTCGCCGGGGCCGGGCTGCCCACCGACCGCGCCCAGGTCGGCGCGCTCTGGGCCGGCGGCTGGGACAAGTTCCTGGAGACCGGTCGCGCCTACCTGGCGAAGGCGCCCGAGGGCACCGCCTTCCACGACTCCGCCAGCGGGCTCTTCAACGCCGTCGTGTCCGGCGAGCCGATCCAGTACGCCGACGCCAAGGGCGAGCTGGACTACGCGAACAGCCCCGGCGTCAAGAAGGCCTGGGACATCGCCACCGCCGCGGCCACCGGCGGAATCACCGCCAAGCTGCGGCAGTTCGACGAGAAGGGCACCTGGAACGCGGGCTTCAAGAACAACCGGTTCGCGACCGTCGCCTGCCCGAGCTGGATGACCGGGGTCATCAAGGACCAGGCCGGTCCGGAGAACCAGGGCAAGTGGGACATCGCCCCGGCACCGGTCGCGGGCAACTGGGGCGGCTCCTTCCTCGCCGTCCCGAAGTCCGGCGCGCACGTCAAGGAGGCCGCCGAACTCGCGGCCTGGCTGACCGCTCCGGCGCAGCACGCCAAGGTCTTCGCCGTCAACGGCAACATCCCCTCCACGAAGGAGGCCCTCTCCTCCCCCGCCGTCAAGAACGCCACCCTGCCGTTCTTCGGCGACACCCCGGTCGGCCGGATCTACTCGGAGGCCGCCGCCGGCATCAAGGCCGTCCCGATCAGCCGCTGGGACGGCCAGGCCAAGACCTTCCTCACCGACAACGGCATCCTCGACATCGAGCAGCGCGGCACCGATCCCGCGCAGGCCTGGGCCAACGTCGGGAAGCTGATCAACGACAAGATCCAGAAGTAGCGGAAGGACTGCCCGTGTCCACCCCCACCCGGGTGGCGGCCGACGGCGCCCCGCTCCCGTCCGCCACCCACCCCTCCACCAGCCCGCCACCGGGCCGCGGTTGGCGCCGCCGGCTGCACCGGTGGGACATGAAGGCGGCGCCGTACGCCTTCGTCGCGCCGTTCTTCCTCTGCTTCGCCGCCTTCGGTCTCTTCCCGCTGGTCTACACCGGCTGGCTCTCGCTGCACCGGGTCGAACTCGGCGGCGGGGCCCGCTGGCTCGGCCTGCGCAACTACACCGGTCTGTGGGACAGCGACTTCTTCTGGAACGCCCTCGGCAACACCTTCACCATCGGCGTGATCTCCACCGTCCCGCAGCTGCTGCTCGCCCTGGGCCTGGCCCACCTGCTCAACTACCGGATGCGCGGCCGGGGTTTCCTGCGGGTCGCGGTGCTCGCACCGTACGCGACCTCGATCGCCGCCGCCACGCTGGTCTTCGCCCAGCTGTTCAACAGCGACTACGGGCTGATCAACACCGCGCTCGGCTGGGCGGGCTTCCACCCGGTGGACTGGGAGTCCTCCAAATGGCCCGCGCAGATCGCCATCTCGGCGATCGTCACCTGGCGCTGGACGGGCTACAACGCACTGATCTACCTCGCCGCGATGCAGGCGGTCCCGCCGGACCTGTACGAGGCGGCGGCCATCGACGGAGCCTCCCGGGCCCGGCAGTTCCTCAGCGTCACCATCCCCTCGATCCGCCCGACCATCCTGTTCACGATCGTGGTGTCCACCATCGGCGCCACCCAGCTCTTCGGCGAGCCCATGCTGTTCGGCGGCAGCCTGGGAGTCAGCGGCGGCAGCGGGAACCAGTTCCAGACGCTCAGCCTGCTCATGTACGAGAAGGGCTGGGTGACCGGCGCGCTCGGTCAGGCCTCCGCGATCGCCTGGGTGATGCTGCTGCTCCTGCTCTCGGCCGGTGCCGTACAGACCCTCGTTGTCCGTGTCCGCCGCCGCAGGAGGCCCTGACCCATGAGCAGCACCGCATCCCCGCCCGGCAGCCGGTGGCGTCCGTCCGCCGGACGCCAGCACCACGCCGGCCCGCTGACCTACGTCCTGCTCGCGCTCGCCGCCCTGGTCTCGCTCTTCCCGCTGTACTGGAACCTGGTCGCCGCCTCGCACACGGGCGAACGGGTGGTCGAGGCGCCCGCGCCCCTGCTGCCGGGCCCGCGCCTGTTCGACAACCTGGCCTTCGCGTGGAACCAGGTCGACATGGGCCGGGCGCTGGTCAACACCGCGGTGGTGGCCGGCCTGGTGGCGCTGTCCACCGTGCTGTTCTCGACCCTGGCCGGCTTCGCCTTCGCCAAACTGCCCTTCCGGGGCCGCAACGCGCTGCTCGCCGTGGTCGTCGCCACCATGGCCGTCCCGCCGCAGCTCAGCGTCATCCCGCTCTACCGGATCATCACGGACCTGGGCTGGGTGGACCAGCTGCAGTCGGTGGTGCTGCCCTCCCTGGTCGCCGCGTTCGGGGTCTTCTTCATGCGGCAGTACCTGGTCGAAGCCCTGCCGGTGGAGCTGGTGGAGGCCGCCCGGGTGGACGGCGCGCACAGTCTGCGGATCATCTGGCACGTGGTGTTCCCGGTGGCGCGGCCGGCGATGGCCGTGCTCGGCATGCTGGTCTTCGTCCAGGCCTGGAACGACTTCTTCTGGCCCTTCATCGCGCTCACCCCGGACGGCAACCCCACCCTCCAGGTCGCCCTCGCCGGCCTCGGGTCGGGCAATCACAGCGTCGACCAGGCGATCGTGCTGACCGGCGCGCTCATCTCCACGGTGCCGCTGCTGCTGGTCTTCGCGCTGCTGGGCAAGCACATCGTGGGCGGCATCACCGCCGGCGCCGTCAAGAACTGAACCACCCTCCGATACCCGAACCCCTCACCGTTGGGAGCCGCACATGGCCCTCACCCCTGCCGACCCCCTGCCCCGGTTCCCGGCCGGATTCCTCTGGGGCGCGGCCACCTCCGCCTACCAGGTGGAGGGCGCCGCCGCCGAGAACGGCCGCACCGCCTCGATCTGGGACACCTTCTGCCGCACCCCGGGCAAGGTCTTCCAGGGCCACACCGGCGAGGTCGCGGTGGACCACTACCACCGCTTCCGCGAGGACGTGCGGCTGATGGCCGAACTCGGCCTGACCGCCTACCGCTTCTCCGTCTCCTGGCCGCGCGTCCGGCCCACCGGCCGCGGCCCGGTCGTCCAGCAGGGCCTGGACTTCTACCGCCGCCTCGCCGACGAACTGCTCGCCGCGGGGATCACCCCCGTCGCCACGCTCTACCACTGGGACCTCCCGCAGGAGCTGGAGTCCGCCGGCGGCTGGCCCGAGCGTTCGACCGCCGAGCGGTTCGCCGAGTACGCCGCGCTGGTGGGCGAGGCGCTCGGCGACCGGATCGGCCACTGGACCACCCTCAACGAGCCCTGGTGCAGCGCCTTCCTCGGCTACGGCTCCGGTGTCCACGCCCCCGGCCGCAGCGACCCGGTGGCCGCCCTGCGGGCCGCCCACCACCTGAACCTCGGCCACGGCCTGGCCGTCTCGGCGCTGCGCGGCGTGCTGCCCGCCGGCGCCCGGCTGTCGGTCTCGCTCAATCTGCACGCGCTGCGCCCGCTCACCCCGTCCGCCGCCGACCAGGAGGCCGTACGCCGCATCGACGCCGTCGGCAACCGGGTCTTCCTCGGCCCGATGCTGGACGGCGGCTACCCGGCGGACCTGCTGGCCGACACGGCCCACCTCACCGACTGGGCCTTCGTCCGGGCCGGTGACCCGAAGGAGATCCACCAGCCGCTGGACTCCCTGGGCGTCAACTACTACACGCCGACGGTCGTCTCCGCGACCGCCGAGGGCGCCGTCCCCGCCCGCGAGGACGGCCACGGCGGCGGTACGGCCTCGCCCTGGCCGGGAGCGGACCGGGTCGGCTTCCATCCGGCACCGGGCGAGCGGACCGCGATGGGGTGGGCGGTCGACGCCTCCGGTCTGCACCAGCTGCTGACCGGGCTGGCGAAGCGCTGTCCGGGCCTGCCGCTGGTGGTCACCGAGAACGGCGCGGCGTACACGGACGAACCCGGTGCCGACGGCACGGTCCACGACCCGGAGCGCGCCGCCTACCTCCATGCCCACCTGGCGGCGGTCCACCGGGCCGCCGCCGACGGCGCCGACGTACGCGGCTACTTCGCCTGGTCGCTGCTGGACAACTTCGAGTGGGCCTACGGCTACGCCAAGCGCTTCGGCCTGGTCCACGTCGACCACTCCACGCTGACCCGCACCCCGAAGTCCAGCGCCCGCTGGTACGCACGGGTGGCCCGTACCGGCGAGCTGCACCCGCCGGTCGGCCCGTAGGGCCCGTCGTCAGTGGCGGCGGCCCCCCGGCGGGACGGCCCCCGGCGCACGCTCCCGGCTCGGCCGGGGCCCGCGGCGGGGGCCGTCCGCTCACCGCTCCACGGTCAGTAGCCGTAGATCATCTTGTACGCGACCTCGGGCAGGAACTGCCCGGCGCTCGACCCGGCACCGACACCGCAGTTTCCGTCGGACTCGCCGGGCACCTTGATCCACAGCAGCATCTCGGCGCCGCCGCCCCACTGGGTCGTGGTCCCGATCCGGCGCCCGGCCGGGTTGCACCAGGCGCCGTTGGATCCGTTGCCGTTGCGGCTGGTGTCGACGACGAACGGCTTGGTGAAGCCCTTCGTCGACCTCAGGGCCGCGTTGACGGCGTTGCCGTAGGCGGTGTTCTCCGCGGTGGTGGTGTAGTTCGACACGTTCAGGGAGAAGCCGTGGGCGCCGGCCACCCCGGCGGTCGCCAGGAGCCGGGCCATGGTGTCGGCGCCCAGCCAGGCGGGGTTGCCGGCGTCCAGGTAGACCCAGGTGTTCGGCGCCTTGGCGTTGAACCGCGCGATCGCGTCGCTCAGCAGCGCGTTGCGCTCGGCCACCTGGGCCGGGGTCATGCAGCTCTCGTGGCCGAGCGAGTCGGGTTCGAGGACGACCACCGCCGGCCGGTTGCCGATGCCGCCGGCGAAGTCGGAGATCCAGGCCCGGTACTCGGCGGCGCTGCCCGCCCCTCCGCCGGAGTGACCGGCGCAGATGTCCCGGTCGGGGATGTTGTACGCCACCAGGATCGGCAGTTTGCCGCCGGCCGCCGCCGCGCCGGTGTAGGCCCGGGTCGCCGTGCCGACGGCCCCGCTCCAGTTGCCGAACCAGCGCGCCGTCGGCACGTCGGCGATCGAGGCCCGGATCGCGGGGGCGCGGCCGTCGCCGGGGTTGGCGTCGGCCCACTGCCGCGCACTGGAGTCGGGGTCGGTGTAGAAGCCGTTGGTCATGAGGGTGGGGTCGGCGGCGTGGGCGGTCCCGGGGTGGACCGCGACCAGGAGGGCGGTCAGCGCGGGTGCCATGAGCAGGGACAGCCGGCGGCTCGATCGACGCATGGGGGATTCCTCCGCTACGGGGTGGGGGTGGGTGTGGGCGGGAGTTCCTGGACGGTGAAGGTGGGGTGCAGTCGGCGGGTGTGGTCGAGCGGGCGGACGGGGCCGGTGAGGCGCAGCGGCACGGTGAGGCGGGCGTCGGTGCTGGAGGCGGAGATCCGCAGTTCCAGCGCGCCGGGTTCGACGATCCGGTGGCCGTCCCGGCCGGTGAACGAGGCCAGGTCGGCGGGGAGGGTCAGCCCCACCCTGCGGCCGGATCCGGCGGCCAGCGGGATCCGCCGGTAGCCGACCAGCCGCTGAACGGGCTGGACCACGGTGGCCACCGGGTCGTGCAGGTAGAGCTGCACGACCTCGGTGCCCGCCAGCGCACCGGTGTTGTGCAGGTCGAAGGCGAGCCGGAACTCGCCGTCGGTCCCGGTCTCGGCCACCTCCACCGCGAGGCCGGACCACCCGAACTCGGTGTAGCCGAGCCCGTGTCCGAAGCCGTAGGCGGGTGTCGGGTCGGTGCCGGAGACGTCTCCGGCCCGGGCCGGCCGGGCGGCCAGGTACGTGGACGGCTGGACGCCCGGGTGTGCGGGGACGGAGACGGGCAGCCGCCCGGACGGTGCGACCCGCCCGCTGAGCACGCCCGCGAGCGCCCGGGTGCCCTCCTCGCCGGGGAAGAAGCACTGGACGATCCCCGCCGCCCCGGTGGTCGCGCGGCCGAGCGCGTAGGGTCGTCCGGCCAGCAGGGTGAGCACCACCGGCGTCCCGGCGTCCAGCAGTGCATCCAACAACTCCCGCTGCTTGCCCGGCAGTTCCAGCGTCGCCGCATCGCAGCCCTCGCCGCTGGTGCCGCGCCCGAAGAGTCCGGCCCGGTCACCGAGGGCGAGCACCACGACGTCGGCCCGCCGGGCGGCCCGGACCGCTTCGGCGATGCCGCCGGTGTCCTCGCCGTCGACCGTCACGCCGCGCACCGTGCACAGCTCGCTGCCGGGGAACTCGGCGGCCAGCGCCTCGCGCAGGGTGGGGAGTTCGATCCCGACCGGGGCCGCCGGGTGCCGGGTGCCGACGTGCACGGGGAACGAGTAGCAGCCGAGCACGGCCGTGGGTTCGTCGGCGTTCGGGCCGATCAGCGCGATCCTGGCGGGGGCGCGCAGCGGCAGCAGGCCGTCGTTGCGCAGCAGCACCACCGCCTGTTCGGCGAGTTCGGCGGCGAGCGCGCGGTTGGCGGGCCGGTCGAGGTCGACCAGGCCGCGCAGTGCGTCGGGTTCGCCCGGGCCGGTGCCGGCGAGGGCGGCGGGCACCGGGCTCCAGTCCGGGTCCAGCAGCCCCAGTTGGGCCTTCTGCACCAGGACGCGGCGCAGTGCCCGGTCGACCAGCCCGCCCGGGACGGTGCCCGCCTCGACCGCGTCGAGCAGCGGCTGCCCGAAGGTCTTCACGGTCGGCAGCTCGACGTCGACGCCGCTGGCCAGAGCCAGTCGGGCGGCGTCGGACCAGTCCTCGGCGACGCCGTGCAGGGTCGCGAGGAAGGCGATGCCGAAGTAGTCGGCGACGACTGTGCCGGCGAATCCCCAGGTGTCCCGGAGCAGTCCGTCGAGCAGGTCCCCGTCGGCGGCGGAGGGCAGGCCGTCGGTGTCGGTGTAGGCGGGCATGACCGAGCGGGGGCGGCCTTCACGGACGGCCATCTCGAACGGCGGCAGGATGACGTCGGCGCGCTCGCGCGGGCCCATGGAGACGGGGGCGAGGTTGCGTCCGGCACGGGACGCCGAGTACCCGGCGAAGTGCTTGAGGGTGGCGACGATCCCGGCCGACTCCAGGCCCTGGACGTAGGCGGTGGCGATGGTGCCGACCAGGTACGGGTCCTCGCCGATGGTCTCCTCGACCCGGCCCCAGCGGGCGTCGCGGACCACGTCGAGCACGGGCGCGAGGCCCTGGTGCACACCGACGGCCCGCAGGTCGCGCCCGATGGCGGCGGCCATCGTCCGTACCAGCCCGGGGTTGAAGGCGGCGCCCCAGGAGAGCGGCACGGGGTAGGCGGTGGCGCCCCAGGCGGTGAATCCGGCGAGGCACTCCTCGTGGGCCAGGGCCGGGATGCCGAAGCGGTTGGCGGCGGCGATCCGCCGTTGGGTGCGCAGCAGGGACAGCGCGCCGAGCGCCGGGTCGACCGGGGCGGTGCCGAACGGGCGGGTCAGCTGGCCGAGCCCGTGCGGCAGGAGGGTGTCGAGGTCCGGGGCCTGCGCCATCTCCTGCTGGTGCGGGGTGACTTCGCCGCCCCCGGCGTCGGCGCCCACCCAGAGGCCGACCAGTTGGGCGGTCTTCTCCCGCAGGGTCATCGCCGCGATCAGGGCGTCCGCCCTGGCCTCCGGGGTGAGCGCGGTGTCCCGCCAGGCGGGCAGGGGCGCGGTGTTCCGGCGGTCGGTGTTCCGGCGGTCGTTGTTCCGGCGGTCGTTCACTTTCCTTTCGGTGAATCTCATTCGCATGTCCTGCCCTCGACTCTCGAATGTTTCGAGCGAGTTGCCGAATGTTGTTGGGAAACGTAGAGCCGTCCTGACGTTCCGTCAAGTGTTCCGGCGGGATCGGATCCGGCCCGTCGGCGGGCTAGCATCCGTGCGTAGGACGGCCTTTTGTGACCACCGCGACGGAACTCGCCCAGCAGGGGCAGTGCAGGAGGAAGTCGTGACCAGAGCGGCGACGCTCGCCGAGATCGCGCAGGAGGCCGGGGTCTCCGCGCCGACGGTTTCGAAGGTCCTGAACGGACGGGCCGATGTCGCCCCGGCCACCCGGGAGCGGGTGGAGGGGCTGCTGCTCCGGCACGGCTACCGGCGGCGCGGCGGCGGCCGGGTGAGTCCGCTGCTGGAGCTGGTCTTCCACGAACTGGAGAGCGCCTGGGCGGTGGAGGTGATCCGCGGTGTCGAGAACGCCGCGCGCGAGGAGGGTCTGAGCATCGTGCTCTCCGAGTCCGCCGGGCGGCTCAGCCCCGGCCAGTCCTGGGTGGACGGGGTGCTCGCCCGTCGCCCGACCGGCGTGGTGCTGGTCCTGTCCGGCCTGGACCGTTCCCAGCGGGAGCAACTGGCCGGCCGGGGCATCCCGTTCGTGGTGATGGACCCGGCCGGCGACCCCGGCCGGGACGTACCCGCGGTCGGCACCACCAACTGGGACGGCGGCCTGGCCGCCACCCGGCACCTGCTCGACCTCGGCCACCGCCGGATCGGCCTGATCGGCGGCCCCGCCCGGATGATGTGCAGCCGGGCCCGGACCGACGGCTACCGGGCGGCGCTCGACATCGCGGGTGTCCCGTACGACCCGGAGCTGGTGCGGGCGGGCGACTTCCACCACGAGTCCGGGCGCCGGGCCGGCCTGGAGCTGCTGACCCTGCCCGACCGGCCGACCGCCGTCTTCGCCGGGAACGACCTCCAGGCGCTCGGGCTGTACGAGGCCGCGCGTGAGCTGGGGCTGCGCATCCCCGAGGACCTCAGCGTGGTCGGGTTCGACGACCTCCCGCTGGCCCGCTGGGTGGGCCCGCCGCTGACCACCGTGCGCCAGCCGCTGACCGAGATGGCCGAGACCGCGGCCCGCCTGGTGATCGACCTGGCCCGCGGGGGGCGGCCCGGCAATCTGCGGGTGGACCTGGCCACCAGCCTGGTGGAGCGCGGCAGCACCGCTCCGCCCGCGACTGGTTGACGGACCGTCGGACCGGTTTCGGGGCCCGAAAGGGCCAGCGGGGGCGGACCGAAAGTTTCGAGAGCTTTCGGCCGCCCGCGTTCCGACGCGTGCCCGCCGCCGCCTGCCCGCCTCGCGTCCGCCGCGCGTCCGACCGGCGGCTACCGCACGAGGGACGACGGGGGCGGCGGACCCGCCGGACCGCCGCCCCCTGCTTCACTACTCCGCGCCGAAGCGGTACACCGGGCGACGCCCACCGTGGAGTGAGCGTCATGGGTCCGGGGTCACAGCGACTGGGCCAGCCGGTAGTAGGCCTGGTTCCAGCGCAGCTCCTTGGTGAACCGGCGGACGGTCGTGTCGGCGTCGATCAGCAGGAGTTCCACACCGAGCATCTCGGCGAGGTCGTCGAGTTCCCCGGCGCCGACGGCACTGGAGAGCACCGTGTGGTGCGGCGCACCGGCGGTCAGCCAGGCCTCGGTGGAGGTGCGCAGGTCCGGGCGCGGCTTCCAGACGGCGCGGGCGACGGGCAGGCGGGGCAGCGGGGCCGGGGGCGCGACCACGTCGATCTCGTTGGCGACCAGCCGGAAGCGGTCGCCCATGTCCGCGAGCCCGACCACCACCGCCGGGCCGGGTTCGGCGTCGAAGACCAGGCGGACCGGGTCCTCCCGGCCGCCGATGCCCAGGGGGTGGATCTCGCAGGACGGGGTGCCGGCCGCGATGCTCGGGCAGACTTCCAGCATGTGCGCGCCCAGGATCAGCTCGCGGCCGGGCTCCAGGTGGTAGGTGTAGTCCTCCATGAAGGAGGTGCCGCCGGCCAGGCCGGTGGCGGCCACCTTGAGCGTGCGCAGCAGGGTGGCGGTCTTCCAGTCGCCCTCGCCGCCGAAGCCGTAGCCGTCGGCCATCAGCCGCTGGACGGCCAGGCCGGGCAGCTGGCGCAGGCCGCCGAGGTCCTCGAAGTTGGTGGTGAAGGCGCCGAACCCGCCCTGCTCCAGGAAGCCGCGCAGGCCGAGTTCGATCCGTGCCGCGTAGCGCAGCGAGGCGTGGAGTTCCCCGTCGGCCCGCAGCTCGGGCGCGAGGCGGTAGCTGTCCTCGTACTCCTCGACCAGCTCGGTGACGTCGCCGTCGGCGGTGGCGTCCACGGCGGCGACGAGGTCGTTGACCCCGTAGGTGTTGACGGAGACGCCGAAGCGGCGCTGGGCCTCGACCTTGTCGCCCTCGGTGACGGCGACGTCGCGCATGTTGTCGCCGAAGCGCGCCAGCCTGAGGCCCCGCAGTTCGGCGCGGGCGGCGGCGGCGCGGGCCCAGGAGGCGATCCGTTCGGCCACGGCCGGGTCGGTGACGTGCCCGGCGACGGTCTTGCGGGCGACACCGAGGCGGGACTGGATGTAGCCGAACTCGCGGTCGCCGTGGGCGGCCTGGTTGAGGTTCATGAAGTCCATGTCGATGGTCTGCCAGGGCAGTCCGACGTTGGCCTGGGTGTGCAGGTGGAGCAGCGGCTTCTGCAGGGCGTCCAGGCCGGCGATCCACATCTTCGCCGGGGAGAAGGTGTGCATCCAGGCGATCAGGCCGATGCAGCGGTCGTCGGCGTTGGCCTCCAGGCAGATCCGGCGGATCGCGTCGGCGTCCGTGAGCACCGGCTTCCAGGCCACCGCGACCGGGACCGGGCCGGCCGCGTCGATCGCCTCGGCGATCTGCCGGGACTGGTCGGCGACCTGGCGCAGGGTGTCCTCGCCGTAGAGGGCCTGACTGCCCGTCAGGAACCAGACTGCACGTCCCGGGAGCGGCGGCGTGATCATGGGGTGACTCCTTTACCGGTCCACGGACTTCTGGCCGTAGACGTTCTGGTAGCGGTGGTTCAGGCGGTCGATGTCGGCCTGGGCGATCGGCAGCGGCTCGCCGAGCTGGCGGGAGAGGTGGACGGTGCGGGCCACGTCCTCGCACATCACGGCGGCCTTGACCGCGGCCTCGGCGTCCCTGCCGATGGTGAAGACGCCGTGGCTCTGCATCAGCACGGCGGGCGAGCGGTGCCCCCGGAGGGTCTCCACGATGCCCCGGCCGATCGAGTCGTCGCCGATCAGGGCGAAGGGGCCGACCGGGATCTCGGCGCCGAACTCGTCGGCCATCGCGGTGAGGACGCAGGGTACGGCCTCGCCGCGGGCCGCCCAGGCGCAGGCGTAGGTGGAGTGGGTGTGGACCACTCCCCCGACCTCGGGCAGGTGGCGGTAGACGTACGCGTGCGCGGCGGTGTCGGAGGAGGGCGCGTGTTCGCCCTCCACCACGTTCCCGTCCAGATCGCAGAGGATCATGTTCCCGGGCGTCAGCTCGTCGTAGGGGACGCCGCTCGGCTTGATCACGAACAGCTCCTCGCCGGGGACGCGGCCGGAGACGTTGCCCGCGGTCCACACCACCAGCCCGTAGCGGACGAGTTGGTGGTGCAGGTCGCTGACCTGGCGGCGGATCCGGTCGGTGGTGGCGTTCACGGGGCCTCACTGGTCGTGGTCAGGGCGGCGTTGCGGAGGTCGCGCAGGCGGTGCAGGAGCTTGTCGGCGCCGAGGCCGAAGTGGTCGTGCAGTGCGCGGTACTCGGCGAAGAGCCGGTCGTACGCGTCGGCGGCGGCCGGGTCCGGCTGGTAGGCGCCCCGGTCCACCCGGCCCATCGCGGCGGACGCGGTCCGCACGTCCGGGTACGCGCCGGCGGCGACGGCGGCGTGGATCGCCGAGCCGAGCGCCGGGCCCTGCTCGGACTCGGCGACCGAGACCGGGCGGCGCAGCACGTCGGCGTGGATCCGCATCAGCAGGGCGTTCTTCTTGAGTCCGCCGGTGACGACGAACTCGGTGACGGGGACGCCGCCCTGCTCCAGGGCCTCGACGATGACGCGGGTGCCGAAGGCGGTGGCCTCCAGCAGGGCGCGGTAGACCTCCTCGGGGCGGGTGGCGAGGGTGAGGCCGACGATCACGCCGGAGAGGTGGTGGTCGACCAGGGTGGAGCGGTTGCCGTTCATCCAGTCGAGTGCCACGAGGCCGTGCGCGCCGACGGGTTGGTCGGCGCTCTTGCGGCTGAGCAGCTGGTGCAGGTCCTCGCCGTTCGCCTCGGCCTCGGCCAGGTAGTCGGCGGGCACGCCCTGGCGCAGCCACCAGGCGAAGATGTCGCCGACGGCGCTCTGACCGGCCTCGTAGCCGTAGGCGCCGGCGACGATGCCGTCCTCGACCACGCCGCAGATGCCGGGGACGTCGGCGAGGGTGGCGCCGTTGACGACGTGGCAGGTGGAGGTGCCCATGATGGCGAGGAGCCGGCCGTTCTCGACGGCCTGGGCGGCGGGCGCGGCGACGTGGGCGTCGACGTTGCCGGCGGCCACGGCGATGCCCTCGGGGAGTCCGGTCCACTCCGCCGCGCGCGCGGTGAGCGAGCCGACCCGGGAGCCGAGCGGGGAGAGCGGGTGCTCCAGACGGGTGCGGGCGAAGTCGGCGAAGTCCGGGTGGAGCGCGGCGAGGTAGTCCTCGCTCGGATACCCGCCGTCCTGGTGGATGCCCTTGTACCCGGCGGTGCACGTGTTGCGGCTCTCGGTGCCGGTGAGCTGCCAGACGATCCAGTCGGCGGCCTCGATCCAGCGTTCGCACGCGGCGTACGCGGCCGGGTCCTCCTCCAGGACCTGGAGCGCCTTGGCGTACTGCCACTCGGCGGAGATCCGGCCGCCGTACCGGGCGATCCACTTCTCGCCCCGGGCGTGCGCGAGGGCGTTGATCCGGTCCGCCTGGCCCTGGGCGGCGTGGTGCTTCCAGAGCTTGGGCCAGGCGTGCGGGCGTTCGGCCCACGCGGCCGTCTCCGCGAGCGGGGTTCCGTCGGCGAGTGTCGGCAGGACGGTGCAGGCGGTGAAGTCGGTGGCGATGCCGATGACGTCGGCGGGGTCGACGCCGGATGCGGCGAGCGCGGCCGGGACGGCGGTGCGCAGCACCTCGCGCCAGTCGGCGGGGTGCTGCAGCGCCCAGTCGGGCGGGAGCGGGCGGCCGGTGCCGGGCAGTTCGCGCTCGATGACCGCGTGCGGGTAGTGGTGGACGGCGGTGCCGACCTCCTCGCCGTCGCGCACGCGGACGACCACGGCGCGGCCGGAGAGGGTGCCGAAGTCGACGCCGACGACGTATCTCGCGGACTCCGGGTCCGGGGCGGCAGGGATCACGGTCGTTTCCTCATCGTTCGTGGGGCGGCGTGGTCGCCCGCCGCCGGTGCGGATCCGGTCCGGGCGGGTGGAGCGCACCGGCGGCGGGGGCCGTTCCTCGCCTCTCCCTCAAGAGGTCGGAACGAGTGGCCGCCGGCGGGCGCGGAGAAGCGGGTGCCCGCGCCCGCCGACGGAGCGGGAGGCGTCCTGTCAACGCTCACAGGAATTGTTAGCGCTAACAATCGACCTGTCAAGGAATCGTCCGCGCCGGATCAGGTCCGGCGTGACGTGGCGTCGGCTCAGCGGCGGACGGCCGGACCCGAGCTGCGGCGCAGCACCAGTTCCGGCGCGATGAAGTCGTGGGTGCCGGCGTGCGCGAGGCCCCCCAACTCCTCGACGAGCAGCTCCAGGGCGCGGCGGCCGAGCTCGCCGAAGTCCTGCCGCACCGTGGTCAGCGGCGGGGTGAAGTAGGCGGCCTCGGGGATGTCGTCGAACCCGACCACGCTGATGTCACCGGGGATCGGGCGGCCGGTCTCGTGGAGCGCGCACAGCAGGCCGAGGGCCATCTGGTCGTTCGCGCAGAACACGGCCGTGACGTCGCTCAGCTCCGCGATCCGCAGGCCCGCCCGGTAGCCGGACCGTGCGCTCCAGTCACCCCGCTCGACGCTCGGCACCGGGGCTCCCGCCTGCTCCAGCGTGCGGCGCCAGCCCTCCTCCCGGTCCTGGCTCTCCAGCCAGTTGGCCGGGCCCGCCAGGTGGTGCACGGTGCGGTGCCCCAGGTCCAGCAGGTGCCGGGCGGCGGCCTCGGCGCCCGAGCGGTTGCCCACCGAGACCATGGGCACCTGGGCCTGGTTGCCCGAGCCGACCGCGACCAGCGGCACGGAGCTGGAGATCCGGGCCACCGCGCTGACGGCGGAGGTCTGCGGCGCGATCACGACGATGCCGTCCACCCCCTGGTCGCGCAGCCGGTCGACGGCCTCCTGGACCGAACGGCCGTCGAGCGAGCGCAGGCTGGTCACGCTGACGAAGTACCCGGCGCCGCGCGCGGCCCGCTCGATGCCGTCCAGCATCGCGGCGGGACCGTAGAGGGTCGAGTCGAAGCTCACCACCCCCAGGGTCTGCGACCGGCGGGTGACCAGGGCGCGGGCGGCGGAGTTGGGCCGGTAGTCGAGTTCCCGTATGGCGGCCAGCACCCGGTCCCGGGTGTCGGGCCGCACGTGCGGGGCGCCGTTGAGCACCCGGGACACCGTCTGGTGGGACACCCCCGCCAGTTTGGCCACGTCCGCCATGACGGGCTGGCGCTGCTCCGTCCCGGTGTCCTCGGTTCCCACGAGAAGCTCCCTCCTTGATTTTGGGCCACAGTACGCGACCGGCTCCGAACCGGAGCGCGGCCCACGGGATCCGACCGGGAACCGCTCGCCCGCCGAGACTTCGGCAGATCGGGCACCGAACCGTGGTCCAAGGCTCTTGACGGTTCGATTGTGAGCGTTAACACTCTTGTCACGCCAGGCCGGAGCCTCGCCGCCCCGACTTTCCGCAGTTCGAGGGACCACTCCCGGCCGGCCCCGCCCGACCGCTCCCAGTCGCCCAGTCAGGAGGCGCTCTGTACCGGTCGCGGAACATCACTGGAGGAACTGTGCGGAAGATTTCGGCCGGCCTTGTCGGCGCGGGCCTGGTGCTCTCGTTGGCGGCCTGCGGCCAGAGTGCCAACGGCGTCGGGTACGGCGCGGCCAAGGGGGACGCCAAGGGCGGCCTGATCGGCATCGCCATGCCGACCAAGGCGTCGGAGCGCTGGATCAACGACGGCGACAACATGGTCAAGGAGTTCCGGGCCAAGGGCTACCGGACCGACCTGCAGTACGGCGACAACGTGGTGGAGAACCAGGTCTCCCAGCTGGAGAACATGATCACCAAGGGCGCCAGGCTGCTGGTGATCGCCGCCATCGACGGCTCCTCCCTCACCAACGTGCTGCAGAAGGCCGCCGACGCCCACATCCCGGTGATCTCCTACGACCGGCTGATCCGCGGCACGGCCAACGTGGACTACTACGCGACCTTCGACAACTACAAGGTCGGCGTCCTCCAGGGCGGCTACATCGTCGACAAGCTCGGCCTCAAGGACGGCAAGGGCCCGTTCAACATCGAGCTGTTCGCCGGCTCGCCGGACGACAACAACGCCACCTTCTTCTTCAAGGGCACGATGAGCGTCCTCAAGCCGTACCTCGACGAGAAGAAGCTGGTCGTGCAGAGCGGCCAGACCGAGTTCAACCAGGTCGCGACCCTGCGCTGGGACGGCGGGGTCGCCCAGTCCCGGATGGACAACCTGTCGAGCAAGTCCTACACCTCCGCGCACCTCGACGCCGTCCTCTCGCCGTACGACGGCATCTCGATCGGCATCATCTCCTCGTTGAAGGGCGTCGGCTACGGCAGCGGGAAGTCGCTTCCCGTCGTCACCGGCCAGGACGCGGAGCTGGCCTCGGTGAAGTCCGTCATCGCGGGCGAGCAGACCCAGACCGTCTACAAGGACACCCGCCAACTGGCCAAGGTCACGGTCCAGATGGGCGACGCGCTGCTGACCGGGGGCAAGCCCGAGGTCAACGACACCACCCAGTACGACAACGGCGTCAAGACCGTCCCGGCGCAGCTGCTCCAGCCGGTCAGCGTCGACAAGGACAACTACCGGACGGTCCTGGTCGACGGCGGCCAGTACACCGCGGACCAGCTCAAGTAGCCCGCGGGGCCCGCTCGGCGGGCCCTGTGCCGAACCGGCGGTGCGGCGGCCGGGTTCCTCCGACGAGGGCCCGGGAGCCCGCGGCTCCCGCACCGCACCGCCCCGAACGATACGGACGCGCAACCCATGGCTGGACCCGTGCTCGAAATGCGGTCGATCAGCAAGTCGTTCCCCGGCGTCAAGGCGCTCTCCGCCGTGAACCTGACCGTCGCCGCCGGCGAGGTGCACGCCGTCTGCGGCGAGAACGGCGCCGGCAAGTCCACCCTGATGAAGGTGCTCAGCGGGGTCCACCCGCACGGCGGCTACGAGGGCGAGATCCTCTTCGAGGGCGAGCCCTGCCGGTTCAAGGACATCCGGGCCAGCGAGCAGCGCGGAATCGTCATCATCCACCAGGAACTGGCGCTGGTGCCGTACCTGTCCATCGCCGAGAACATCTTCCTCGGCAACGAGCACGCCGTCCGGGGCGTCATCAGCTGGCACCGGACGCTCACCCACGCCGCCGAGCTGCTCCGCCAGGTCGGCCTCGACGAGAGCCCGCACACGAGGGTCGTCGACCTCGGCGTGGGCAAGCAGCAGTTGGTCGAGATCGCCAAAGCGCTCGCCAAGAAGGTGAAGCTGCTCATCCTGGACGAGCCGACCGCCGCGCTGAACGACGAGGACAGCCGCAAGCTGCTCGACCTGATCCTCGAACTCAAGGCGCAGGGCATCGCCTGCATCATCATCTCCCACAAGCTGAACGAGATCGCCCGGGTCGCCGACTCCGTCACCATCCTGCGCGACGGGCGGACCATCGAGACCATCGCGATCGGCTCCGAGGGCATCTCCGAGGACCGGATCATCCGCTGCATGGTCGGCCGCGACCTGGAGCACCGCTACCCGGAGCGCACCCGGGACATCGGCGAGGTCGCCTTCGAGATCCAGGACTGGACCGTCCGGCACCCCGTCGACCAGCAGCGCACGGTGGTGGACGGGGCCTCGCTGAACGTACGGCGCGGCGAGATCGTCGGCATCGCCGGACTGATGGGGGCCGGGCGCACCGAGCTGGCGATGAGCGTCTTCGGCCGCTCCTACGGGCGCCGGACCGCCGGCCGGGTACTGCTGCACGGCCGGGAGATCCGCACCCGGACGGTGCCGGAGACGATCGGGCACGGCATCGCGTACGTCACCGAGGACCGCAAGCGGCTCGGCCTCAACCTCCTCGACGACATCAGCCGGAACATCTCGCTGAGCGCGCTCGGCAAGGTCGCCCGGTACGGCCGGGTCGACCGGCACGAGGAGACCCGGGTCGCCGAGTCGTTCAGGCGGACCATGAACATCAAGGCCCCTACGGTGTTCACCCGGACCGGCACGCTCAGCGGCGGCAACCAGCAGAAGGTCGTCCTGAGCAAGTGGATCTTCGCCGAGCCGGAGGTGCTGATCCTCGACGAGCCCACCCGCGGCATCGACATCGGCGCGAAGGCGGAGATCTACACCGTCATCGCCGAACTCGCCGCCCAGGGCCGCGCCGTGCTCGTCATCTCGTCCGAACTCCCCGAGCTCCTGGGCCTGTGCGACCGGATCTACACCATGGCCGAAGGCCGGATCAGCGGCGAGGTGGCCCGCGCCGACGCCACCCAGGAATCCCTCATGCGGCTCATGACCATGAGCACCGCATCCAGCAACGAGCAGGTGTGAGGCATGGCCCCGACCGAGATCATCCCGGATTCGTCCACCAAGGCACCGCAGGCCGGCCCGAGCCCCTCCGTCGGCGGCGTGCTGGCCCGCGCGCTGCGCGGCAACGTGCGCCAGTACGGCATGCTGATCGCGCTCGCGCTGATCGTCCTGCTGTTCCAGGTCTGGACGGACGGCATCCTGCTCCAGCCGCTCAACATCACCAACCTGATCCAGCAGAACGGCTACATCCTCATCCTGGCGATCGGCATGATGATCGTCATCATCGCCGGGCACATCGACCTCTCGGTCGGCTCCCTGGCCGCCTTCGTCGGGGCCGCCGCCGCGGTGATGATGGTCGACCACCAGGTGTCGTGGCCCGTGGCCATGGCGGTCGCGCTGGTGATCGGCGCCCTCGCCGGCGCCTGGCAGGGCTTCTGGATCGCCTACCTGGGGATCCCGTCGTTCATCGTCACCCTGGCGGGCATGCTGCTGTTCCGCGGCGGCACCCAGATCATCCTCCAGGGCCAGTCGGTGGCCCCGTTCCCCAAGGGCTTCCAGAGCATCAGCAGCGGCTTCCTCCCCGAGGTCGGACCGCACACCGACTACCACAACCTCACCCTGCTGCTGGGCCTCGCGGTGCTGGCCGTCGCGGTGCTCCAGGAGGTGCGCGGCCGGCGGCAGGCCGCCTCGTACGGGCTGGAGCTGCTCCCGCTCGGGCTGTTCCTGGCCAAGCTCGCCGTGATCACCGCGGCCGTGCTGGTCTTCACCCTGCTGCTGGCCAGCTACCGCGGCGTGCCGATCGTGCTGCTGATCCTCGGCGCCCTGCTGGTCGGCTTCGGCTACCTGATGCGCAACTCGATCATCGGACGGCACACCTACGCCGTCGGCGGGAACGAGCCGGCGGCCAAGCTGTCCGGGGTGAAGAGCAAGCGGGTGGTCTTCCTCGCCTTCACCAACATGGGCGTCCTCGCGGCGCTCGCGGGCATGGTCTTCGCCGCGCGCCTCAACGCCGGCACACCGCAGGCCGGCATCAACTTCGAACTGGAGGCGATCGCCGCCGCGTTCATCGGCGGCGCCTCCGCCAGCGGCGGGGTGGGCACCGTCCTCGGCGCGATCATCGGCGGCCTGGTCCTGGGCGTGCTGAACAACGGCATGTCGCTGGTCGGCGTCGGCACCGACTACCAGCAGGTGATCAAGGGCCTGGTGCTGCTCGCGGCCGTCGGCTTCGACGTCTACAACAAGCGCCGCGCCGGATCCTGACCCGACCGCACCGGATCCTGGCCCCGCCGCGGCGGAGGCGGAGACAGCCGGGCACGGTGCTTCGGCACCGTGCCCGGCTTCGCCTTCGGCTTCGGCTTCGGCTTCGGCTTCGAGACGGCCGACGGCACCGAGCGGCGGCCGGTCGACGACCTGACGGCCCCGCGCCCGGGCGTCTCCTGCGCCTGCTGAGGGCGGTGGGCCGGGCTCACAGATCGCGGATCTCGGGCCGGGTCAGGGCGTAGCCGAAGGCACCGAGCAGGCAGAGGCCGGTGGTGGCGAGGACGCCGCTGCTCCCGAAGGCGTCGACCGCCGCACCGGCCGCGATCACGGAGACCGGGAAGACGCCCAGCCCGCAGAAGGTGACCGCCGCCATCACCCGGGCCAGGAGGACGGGCGGGGTGCTCTTCTGAATGCCGGTGACGACCAGGACGTTGGTCACCGTGCCGGCGCCCCCGGCGACGACGAGCAGCAGCACCGCGCCGACGAGTCCGGTGAACGGCACCAGGCCGATCGCCGCGCCCATCACCAGGCCGGAGAGCATGGCCGTGCGGCCTCGCGAGCGCACCGCCGTGAGACCGGCCGCGAACAGGCCGCCGACCAGCGCCCCGCCGGTGAAGGCGGCCAGCAGCAGACCGAGGCCGACGGCTCCGGCGGCGAAGCCGTCGGTGGCCAGGGTCGGCAGGGCGACCCTGGTGGCGCCGCCGACCGTCAGGTTCGCGATCACCGTCACCGTCAGCACCGCGCGCAGCAGCGGCGACTCCCGCAGCAGGGCGCGGAAGTTCCTCGGCACGGAGGCCCGTTCGGAGATCGGGCGGGGTGCTGCGACCAGGCTGCCGCGACCGATCAGCAGCAGCGTCACCGCCGACACGGCGAAGGTCGCCGCGTCCAGGCCCAGGGCGACGGCCGGGTTCAGCCAGGCGACCAGGGGGCCGGCCGCCGCGGGACCGAGCAGGCCGGCGCCGAAGGTCACCGTGCTGTTGAGCGCGTTGCCCGCGTGCAGGTCCTCGGCGGGCAGCAGGGTCGGGGTGACCGCCCAGGCGGCCGGCAGGAACACCCCCGCCCCGAGGCCGATCAGCAGCGCGAGCGTGCCGATCAGCCAGAAGTTCCCCGCACCGCCGGCGGCGGTCGCGCACAGCCCGGCGGTGGCGAGCAGCCGGCCGAGGTCGGCGGTCATCATCACCCGCCAGGCGCCGAACCGGTCGGCGAACATCCCGCCGAGCGGGGTCGCGGCCAGCCGTCCCGCGCCGTAGGCGGCGACCACCAGGCTCAACTGGCGGGCGCCGCCGCCGAGGGAGTGGACCAGCAGCGGCAGGGCGACCAGTTGGAACGCGTTGCCGAACTCCGAGGTGCCCTGGCCGATCACCAGCAGCCGGTAGCCGCGCGAGCGCAGCGGCGCGAGGCCGATCCGGGGGCGGAAGCGCAGCAGTCCCCCCGGCTTCGGGGCGCTGTCCGTGCCGGTACCGCCGCCCGGCTTCGGGCCGCCGCCCGTGCCCGTGCTGCCGCCCGTGCCCGTGCTGCTAGCCATCGAGCGAGACCGGGAGCGACTCCAGACCACGCAGCATGATCGTGTTGCGCCAGGGCAGGGTCTCCTCCGCGGCGGCCAGCTCGATCCGGGTGAAGCGCTCCAGCAGGCCGGTCAGCGCCACCTCGCTCTCCAGCTTGCCGAGGAACGAGCCGAGGCACCGGTGCAGGCCCTGGCCGAAGGCCAGGTGACCCGGGTCGTTCCGGTCCAGGACCAGCCGGTCCGGGTCGGTGAAGCGGGCCGGGTCCCGGTTGGCCGCGCCCAGCGAGAGCAGGACCAGCTCGTCCGCCGGGATCTCCACGTCGTCGACCGTCACCTCGGCGTTGGTGAACCGCATCGTGGCCATGCTCACCGGGGACTCGTAGCGCAGGAACTCGTCGATCGCGACCGGCATCGCCGCCGGGTTCGCGCGCAGCCAGGCCAGTTGGTCCGGGTGGTGGAGCAGGGCCAGGGTGGCGGTGCCGAGCAGGTTGACGGTGGTCTCGTGGCCGCCGATCAGCAGCAGGAAGACCATCGAGAACACCTCCCGCTCGGTGAGTTCACCGGCGTCGCTGGCCTGGACCAGGTCGGTGAGGATGTCGGTGCGCGGGGACGAGCGCCGGGCCTTCATCAACTCCCGCAGGTAGTCGTTGAGTTCGCCGGTGGCCTGGTCGAAGGTCATTTCGCCGCCCTGGGTCAGGATCGCCGTCGACCAGGTGCGGAAGTCCTTCATGTCCTCCGGGGGGAAGCCCAGCAGCTCGCAGATGACCATGATCGGCAGCGGGAAGGCGAAGTCCGTCACCAGGTCGGCCGTCCCCCGCCCGCGCAGCCCGTCCAGCAGTCCGCCGGAGATGCGCTCGACCAGCGGCCGCATCAGGTCCACCCGACGGCGGGTGAAGACGCCCTGGATCAGCCGGCGCAGCCTGGTGTGGTCCGGCGGGTCGCTGTTGAGCATGTGGACGACGTCCGAACCGAGGGTCAGGCCGGCGCCCCGTCCGCTCGCGATGGCCTGGCTGCGGCGGACGTCCTGTCCGAACCGCGGGTCCATCAGCGCGGTCCGGACGTCCTCGTACCGCGTCACCAGGTAGACCGGCAGGCCCTCGCCGAACTCCACGACGGAGACCGCGCCGGCCTCGCGGATCCGGGCCAGCGTGGGGTAGGGGTCGCGGATGAACGCGGACATCCGCGCGGCGGCGTCGTCGACCGCGGTGCTCATGCTTCTCTCCTCGGACGGGTCGGGCGGGTCGGGCGGGTCGGACAGGCCGGACCGGGTCGGGCCGGCCTGGCTGGTCGGACGGTCAAGACGGTCAGACGGTCAGGGACGGGAAGGGCCAGCGGCGCACCCTCATGGGCAGGAACCAGGCCCGCCCGGCCTGTTCGGCGATCAGACCGGCCTCGGTCAGATCCCGGTGGACGGCCTCGGGGAGCAGCCCGACCTCGACGCCCTCGGCCAGCTCGTCCAGTCGGGCCAGGTGGCCGGGCTCGTCGATGGTGAACAGCTCCAGCGTCCCGAAGCGGCGGTCGCGCACCTCGACGAAGCCGGGGCCGCGCCGGTAGACGCACTTGCTCGGGAAGTAGCTCGCGCGCCAGTCGGCGGCGACCTCCGCCGCCGCGCCGGTCAACTCCTCCGGCGGGAACAGGTGGTGGAAGCGACGCCGCTGCGCGCAGCCGTCGGTGCAGACCGCGTGCCAGAGCACGGCCAGCCCCTGCCCGGTCGCCTCGCGCAGCAGCATCAGGGCCCGCGCCGAGGCCGCCGGCGCGTCGGCGCACAGCCGCACCGGCTCGGTCAGCCGCAGGCAGCGGACCCCGGCCCGGTGCAGCTCGGTGACCTCCGCCCCCGCCGGTCCGGTCAGGGTCCGGCGGCCGAGCCCGATGCCCGGCAGCTCCCGGACGGCGGGGTCGTAGTCGAGCCAGAGCTCGGCCTCCGGGCCGGCCTCGCGCCACACCCCGGCGTCGGTCCGCTCAGCCGATCGGGACGGCATCCAGCACCTCCTCGGTCGCGGTGCGGGGACGGACGGCGGCGGGGCCGTGCCGGTGCCGCATCCGCATCAGCACCTGGTTGTCGGACTCGACGGCGACCTGGAGGTAGCTGTCCCCGTCGTGGAACAGCAGGCCCAGCGCGGTGAACCGTGCCAGCACCGGTTCGACCGCCGCCGCACCGCCGGGGAGCTTCGCGGCCAGCGTGGCGGGCGAGCGGGGCTGGCCCAGCAGCCGGAAGGCCGCGATGTCCACCGGGTCGGTCAGCTCGACCACCCTCCAGTCGTACCCGGGCCGGGTGTTGACGAGCACGATCCGCCCGCCCGCCTCCCGGTAGGTGAGCCGGCTGTCGGGGAACCGGGCGAGCCAGGTGTCCACCGCCGCGCCCAGCCGCTCCGCGACCTCCCCGCCGATCCCCCGCGGCGGCGCGGTGAAGACATAGGCCAGTTCGGCGAGTTCGCTCTCCGGCAGCCGGTAGGTCGCGCGGTACTGGAAGGCCGGGCGGGTGATCGCGAAGCCCAGTTCCGGGCGGTCGAAGTACGGGCTGAACCGCTCGATCGCGATCCGCCCGGCGCCGGTCGGCGGGTCCAGGTGGTGCAGCACGGGCAGTTGGCGGATCACCGACTCGTAGTCGTCCGGCTGCTCGCCCGGGAAGCCGTAGAGGTAGTTCCAGGTCACCGAGACGCCCGCGCTCTGCGCGTCGCGCAGCGCCCGGACGTTCTGGCAGCCCGTCACCCCCTTGTCCATGATCTTCAGGACCCGGGTGCTCAGGTTCTCGATGCCGGGCTGCACCTGGGCCGCGCCGGAGTCGCCGAGGAGCTGGAACTGGTGGCGGCGCAGATTCGCCTTGATCTCGAAGTGCAGCCGCAGGTCGACGGGCAGTTCCGCCAGCGACTTCAGGACGGTGTCGAAGTAGCCCATGTCCAGGATGTTGTCGACCACGTAGACGTCCAGCAGCTGGTGGCGCTCGGCGAGGGTGAGCACCTCGGCGAGGAAGTCCGCCGGCGGCTTGGAGCGGAACTCCATCGAGGAGCCGTTGAGACCGCAGAAGGTGCAGTGGTGCTTCTCCCCCCACCAGCAGCCCCGGGAGCCTTCGAGGACGAGCTTGGGGTCGACCCAGCCGGCCGCGACGGAGGCGTCCAGCCGCTCGTAGAAGCCGTCGTAGCGTGGGGTCAGGATCGCAGCGGGCGGCAGCGGGCGCGTCGACATCCCGTTGGCCGTCGACTTCCCCGACTCGTCCCGCCAGCACAGGCCGGGGACGGCCGCGAGGTCGCCGCCCGCCAGCAGCGCCGGGAAGGCCGCCTCGCCCTCGCCGCGCACCACGTAGTCCAGGAAGGGGAAGTTGCGGTGCAGCGCGGCACCCTGCGGGCCGTCGCAGTTCGCGCCGCCGAACACCGTGCGCACCTGCGGGCACCGCTGCTTGAGGAGCCGCGCGGCGGCGAGGCTCGCCGTGTTCTGCTGGAAGGTGGTGGTGAAGCCGACCAGGTCCGGCGGGTCGGCGGCGAGTTCCCCGACCAGTCGCGCGATGAACTCGGGGGCGATCGCGCGGGTGGCCCGGGTGAGGGCCATCTCCTGCTCGCTCGCGCCGTTGGCGGCCAGGTACTCGAAGTAGCGCTCGGAGTCGGCGCCGCCCGTGGCACCGGCCCCGGAAGCCGGGTCGTCGTCACCGTACAGCGCGCCGGCGAACGCCCAGTCGCCCGCGCCCTGGAAGTAGGACTTCTCGGAGAAGTACTCGTAGTCGTTCACGCCGAACCCGGCGGTCTCGGCCGCCCAGTCCACGAAGTCCAGGTTGGCGTACCGCACTTCGACCTCGTGGCCGGCGCGGGCGGCGGCGGTGTGCAGGATCCCGAGCGCCAGCGACGGCACGTCGATCGCACCCCAGGGCATGTGCAGCAGGACGATACGCATGATGGCCACTTCTGTCGTGCGCGGACGGTGGGCGGGGGCCGTGGACCCGGGCGGCGGACGGGGTGTCGCTCCGGAGCGCCGAGGCGCCCCGGAGCGACCGGGCATCACTTGCCCTTGGACTCCGCCTTCGGCTTCGGCTGCCCCTTGAGGGCAGGCGCGACCGGTGCGGCCTTGGTGATGTCGAGCGCGAAGTTCTGGACGATCACCGCGCCCCGGTCCCGCTCCGGGGTACCGATCGGGTCGTTCTGGATGCTGCGACGCTTCATGGCTGTTCACCTCCTTCCATCGGCTCGGTGGGTCCCCCGGAGCGGTCGCCCCGGGGTGGTCGGTGGGGCGGTGCCGGCCAGGCCTGTCCGGCGAACCGGACCATCGCGGCCAGCACGGACCGGTGGTCGGCGGTCCGGCGGCTGTAGTGGCCGCCGTCCACCCGGAGCAGTTCGTGCGGCACCGCCAGTCGGCGCAGGTCCGCGGCGTAGCGGGCCACCTGCTCGGGCGGGCACCGCTCGTCGTCCCGCGAGACGACCAGCAGGACGGGCGAGCGGACCCGGTGCACGTACGAGCGGGGGTCGGCCGCGCGGTAGCGCTCGGGCACCTCGTCGGGGCTGCCGCCGAAGAGCTGCCAGTCGAGCTCGCGCAGGGCCGGGGTGGTGCCGCGGTAGGTGGCCGGGTAGTCCGCGATCGGCTGGGCGGCCATGCCGAGCGACCACAGCTCCGGCTGGGCGCCCATCGCCAGCAGGGTCAGATAGCCGCCCCAGGAGAACCCGCAGAGGCCGGTGCGCTCCGCGAGCGCCGTGCCGTCGGCGACCAGCTCCGCGCGGACGGCGGCGAGGTCCTCGATCTGGGCCAGCCCGACCCGGTGGTCGTACTCGTGCTGCCAGCGGGCGCCGTAGCCGGTGGAGCCCCGGTAGTTGGTGCGCACCACCGCGTAGCCGTGGCCGACCAGGATGTTCACCCGGGGGTCGTAGGAGTCCCGGTCGTGGGTGGCGGGGCCGCCGTGCACCAGGAACAGCGTCGGCCAGGGGCCCCGGCCGGGCGGGGTGCTGACGAAGCTGTGGATCCGCCCGTACGGGCGGGGCGTCCAGCGGCGGCCTCGGGAGGTGCCGTCCAGATCCAGGCCGGGGTGGTCCGGATCGGGGTGCTCCGGTTCGGGGTGGCCCGGTTCGGGGTGCTCCGCTCCCGCGGCCTCCGGGCCCGCGGCGGCGGCCGTCTCCGGGCGCAGGACCAGCGGGCGGGGCGGGGTGGACTCCCGGCTCCAGACGCAGTGCAGGGTGCCGTCCGGGGCGCAGGACAGGTCGTGGATGGTGCCGCCGGGCGTGCCGAGCTCCCGGACGACGGGCGACGGGTCGAGGTCGGCGAGCAGCAGTCGGCTCCGCCCGGCCCGCTCGTGCTGGATCAGCACCCCGCGCGGCCCCCGGTACCAGCCCGCCGATATCTGCGCGTCGAACGAAAGGCCCGGGTACCCGCGCAGCCCGGTGTCCGCCCGCCAGGTCGCGACGGTGTACCGCTCGTCCTCCTCGACCACCAGCAGCAGTTCCGGGCCGAGGACCGCGAGCGGGTTGAACTCGATCGGCCAGAGCCGCAGCCCGCCGCCCCCGGCGAGCAGCACCGGGCCGTCGGCGCGGGCGCCCGCGCGGCCGTACACGCGGCCGTCCGCGCGGCCGTCCGTCGGCCACAGGAGCACCGCGTCCTCCCCGTCGGGCCGCCCGCCGAGGGCGAGCAGCCGGCCGTCCGGCGACAGGTCGGCCAGACTCAGGTACCCCGGCGCGGAACCGACCAGCCGCGCCTCGCCCGCGGGCGGCCCGACATAGCAGTGCGAGGCCCCGTCGACGCCGAGGGCGACCGCCGCGAGCGCGCCCGTCCGGTCGAAGGCGACGCCGTACGGACGCCCGGGCGGCACCCCGCGCAGCGCCTCGCCGGCCGGCCCGCCGGCGAACGGCTCCCGCCGCCACCGGCCCCGCTCGTCGCTGTCGGCGTCGAACCACCAGATGGCGTCGCCGTCCGGCTCGATCTCGCTCAGGTGGACGCCGCCGGGCCGGTCGGTGACCACCCGGCGCCGGTCCGTCCCGAGGTCCCAGGCCACCGCCTGCCAGCGCTCCTCGACGAGCCGCGTCTCGACCGCGCGGCCCGCCGCGAGTGCGGCGAAGCCCGGGGACTGGAACGCCTGCGTCACGGACCCGCCCTTCCGGCTCGATGGTGCGAACAGGCTGCGCCGAACGTTCGAGGAAGCAGTGAACTGCTGTGCCGGAAAGGTCACTTGTGGACGAGCGCGGTCCACTCTAGGGGGGTGCTGCGGCCTCGAACAGACCTCTCGCACGGTTGGCCGAAAGAAAGTTGAAATGGACACCGCCCGATGGGAGACATGTCCTGGAAGTCCCAGCCGTGCGCCTCCGCTCAGCGCCAGGTGCAGCATGACGATGAAGTCCTCGCCGCCGGAGAACAGGATCACCGGCCGTTCGAACTCCCCCGTGACCTCGCGGACGACGTGCACCGACTCGGCGGCGGAGTCCGGCGGTCCGCTCCCGTCCCCGTTCCGCCCCCGGCACGTTCCGGACACCGACGGTCGAGGCCGACGTCAGCCCAGCGAGTCGATCCAGCGCTCCAGCCGGTCCCCCTCGGCGAGCATCAGCCCGGGCTCGCGGAGGGTGTTGGTGAGCAGCGAGATCCCCTGGTAGGCGGCGACCAGTGCCACGGCCAGCTCGCGGGAGTCCTCGCGCCCCATCTCCGCGAACTGCGCCTCGACCCAGTCGAGGAGCCTGCGCATGACCTCCGCGACGGCGACGTCGAGGCCGTCGGCGCGCTTGTCCAGCTCCGAGGCCAGGCTGCCGGTGGGGCAGCCGTACCGGGCGGTGAGTTCGCGCTGCCCGACCCAGCCGGCCAGCAGCGCCTTCAGCCGTTCCTGGGGGGCGGGGAGCGCGTCCAGCTGCCCGATCAGCTCCTCCAGCCCGCTTCCGTGGGCCTGGATCGCGGCCTCGACCAGCTCGTTCTTGGTCTTGAAGTAGTAGTAGACGTTCCCGACCGGGACGTCCGCCGCCTGCGCGATGTCGGCGAGCGTGGTCTGCTCCACGCCCTTCTCGTGCAGGACCCGCGCGGCTGCGGCGGCCAGCCGCTCGCGCTTGCCCGGGGCACGGCCGGTGCCCTTCACGGTCTTCGCCGCCTTCTCGGCCTTCTCGGTTTTCACAGCCTTCGAGGTCGTCACGGTCTTCGAGGTCTTCGCGGTCTTCGAGGTCTTTGAGTCAGTCACCTGACTAAGAGTAGACGCCTGACGAGGCATCGGCTACTGTCCTTCTCAGTCAGCCAACTGACTAACTCAATCGGGGCGGCCGACCGCCGCTCCCCACAGGGGGTTTCACGATGATTGTTGTCACGGGTGCGACCGGGAACGTCGGCCGCGAGCTGGTCCGGGCACTGGTCGACGCCGGCGAGCAGGTGACCGCCGTCTCCCGTCGGCCGGGGCCGCTCCCGGCCGGCGTCCGGCACGTACCGGCGGACCTCGCCGACCCGGAGAGCCTGCGCCCCGCCCTCGACGGCGCGACGGCCCTGTTCCTGCTGGTGGCCGGCGAGGAACCGCGGGAGATCCTCCGGCTGGCCCGGACGGCCGGGGTGCGCCGGGTCGTCCTGCTCTCCTCCCAGGGCGTCGGGACGCGGCCCGAGGTCTACCGTCACGCCGCCGGGTTCGAGGAGGCCGTTCGCGACTCCGGCCTCGACTGGACGGTGCTGCGCTCCGGCGGCCTGAACTCGAACGCCTTCGCCTGGGCCGAATCGATCCGCGCCGACCGCACGGCGGCCGCGCCGTTCGGCGAGGTCGGACTGCCCACCGTCGACCCGGCGGACGTCGCCGCGGTCGCCGCCGCCACCCTGCGCGAGGACGGCCACACCGGCCGGACGTACGAGCTCACCGGCCCGGCCCCGGTCACCCCGCGCGAACGGGCCGAGGCGATCGGCGCCGCACTGGGCAGCCCGGTGCGGTTCGTCGAGCAGACCCGCGACGAGGCGCGCGCCCAGCTGCTGGCGTTCATGCCGGAGCCGGTGGTGGAGGGCACCCTCGCCATCCTCGGCCTGCCGCTGCCCGCCGAGCGGACGCCGGGCCCGGACGTCGAGCGCGTCCTCGGCCGCGCACCGCGCACCTTCGCCGACTGGGCCGCCCGCACCGCACCGGCGTTCCGCTGAGACCCATCCGAAGCGCCGAGAACCCTTCGCGCCTTGTCCTTCCACCCCGGCCCCGGGAACGCGGACACCGCGCTCCCGGGGACGGCCCCGCCGGATCAGCCGGATCAGCCGAGGGTGACGCCGCGCTCGGCGGCCAGCTCCTCCAGGCCGTACCGGGCGACGTGCTCCGGGTTGGCCAGGTCGACGGTGCGGACGCCCTCGGCGGCCAGCCGCTCGTTGATCTCGTCCAGGTGCTGCCGGACGACCTGCTTCTCGGCGTCGGTGGTGCGGCCCTTGTGCGGACGGCCGGCGTGCTCCGGGCTCGCGTAGTTGACCCGCTCCCGGCCCGCCCCGGCGGTCGCGGCCTGCGCCGGCACCGCCCGGGCCGCGACCCGCTCGGCGCCGCGCAGCACCTCGGCCATCGGCGTCACCGTGGCCAGCCGGTCGAAGGCCTCGGCGGTCATGACGACGGTCTCCGGCTCCTCCGCGTCCGGGCGGTGGAGCTCGATCGTCACCAGGTCGAGCGCCAGCCCCCGCACCTCGGCCAGCTCCCCGGCGAGCGCCTCGATCGCGACCGGTCCGTCCGCGAGTTCCGGGTGGGCGCGGACCACGACCCGCACCAGCTGGTCCTCGTCCTCCGCGTGCCTGCCGGTCAGGTCCGAGAACCGGATGATCTTCTGCCCCATGGCTTCCTCTCCTGCCCCTGATGATCAGCGCAGAGAGCCTACGGCCTGTCCCTCCGGGGATTGGCCCGCCGAACGGCGGATGCGGCACAGTGGCCACATGAGCGCGGACACGAGGAGTCACCGAACGGCGGGGTGGACGGGCCCCGGGCGGCGACAGCCGGTGCAGCAGCGCAGCCAGGAACGCTACGGAAGGATCCTGGACGCCTGCGCCGCGCTGCTCGACGAGGCCGGGCCCGCCGCGCTCACCACCAAGGAGGTGGCCCAGCGCGCCCAGGTGCCGATCGGCACCCTGTACCAGTTCTTCGCGGGCAAGGAGGACCTGCTCGCCGCGCTGGCCGGCCGCAACCTCGACCGCTATCTGCACCGGCTCGACGACCGGCTGCGCGCCGGGGCCCCCAGCGGGCCGGCCGGGTTCACCGATCTCGCGGTGGACGAGTTCGTCGCGATGAAGCGGACCGTCCCCGGTTTCGGCCAGGTGGACTTCGGGCTCTCCGGACCGGCCGCGCCGGGCCGCGTCCACGACGACCGGCACCTGCTGGACGCCGAGCTGGACAACAACACGGCGGTCGCGCTGCGGCTCCAGGCCCTCGGCGGCGACCTGTTCGGCACGACCGACCCCGGCGCGCTGACCCTCGCCCTGCGGGTGGCGCTGGAAGCGGCCGACGCGGTACTCAAGCTCGCCTTCCGCGGCGACCGGGACGGCGACCCGGCGATGATCACCGAGTGCAAGCGGCTGGTCCGGTGCTACCTGGCCGACCTGCTCGGGCCGCGCTGAGCCGCCTCCTTCCCGCCGGGCGCACGGGCGCACGGGCGCGCCGTTGCGGGCGGTGCGCGCCCGCAGCAGAGTGGAGACAGCGGACGGGGAGCCGGGCGGTCCGTCGGCCGCCGACGTCCGCACACACCCGAGGAGCACGACCATGCACGCAGCGGTAGGTGACCAGCTCCACGTCCACAGCCGGGCGGTGGGCATGGTCGACCAGAAGGGCGAGATCGTCGAGGTGCGCGGCCAGGACGGCTCGCCGCCGTACGTGGTCCGCTTCGAGGACGGCCACACGGGCCTGGTCTACCCGGGCCCGGACTGCAACATCGAACCCCGCGAGGCGACCCGCTGACGCCACCGCTCACCGCCCCGCGCCCGTTCGGCCCGGGGCGGTGAGCCGTGTCCCCCGCACCCTGGACCGCGCGGTTCCTCGCCGCGACCGCGCCCGAACTGCCGGGGCCGCTCGCCGCGCTCGCGCCGCTGCTGCAGCAGTACGGCTACGCGCTGGTGGCGCTGTTCGTACTGCTCGACAACTGCGCCGTCCCCGCGCCCGGCCAGACCGTGCTGGTGCTGGCCGCCGTCTACGCGGGCACCGGGCACCTGAACCTCGCCGCCGTGGTGGCGATCGCCTTCACGGCGGCGGTGCTCGGCAACACCCTCGGCCATCTGATCGGCTCCACCGGAGGCCGGGCCTTCGTCCACCGCTGGGGCCGGTACGTGCTGCTCACCCCGGAACGGGCGGCCCGCGCGGAGGTCTTCTTCGCCCGGCACGGCGGCAAGGTGGTGACGGTGGCCCGGTTCGTCGACGGCCTGCGGCAGACCAGCGGCATCATCGCCGGGACGACCGGCATGCCCTGGCCCCGCTTCCAGGTGTTCAACGTGCTCGGCGCGGCGCTCTGGGTCGGGGTGTGGGCGACCTTCGGCTATGTCGCGGGCGCCAACGTCGGCGCGGTCTGGCGGACGGCGGTGCGCTACCAGCTCTGGCTGCTGGCCGCACTCGGCGTCCTGGCCGCCGCACTCGCCGTCCGGCAACTGCTGCGCCGTCGTCGACTGCGGGGACCGGAGCGGAAGCGGGACCCGGAACGGGAACGGGACCAGGAACGGGAGCGGCGGCCGGAGGACGGCTGAGGACGGCGCCCCGACCCGGTCTCGGAGGCCGCCCCCGCCGGTGGCCCGGAAACTGACCCCGGAACGGGGCCCGGAAACGGGCCCGGACGACCTCAGCCGAGCGGGAAGACCTCGAACGGGACGGCGAAGCGGGTGCCGAGCCGGGTGCCCGCCTCGCGGCCGAAGCCCTCCAGGAAGCCGCGCGCGTCCGCCATCGCGCCGCCGAGGCCGGCCAGGTACGCCTTGTGCTGCTCCAGCGAGGCCACGCCCCGGTCGAAGTGCTCGGTGATGTCGACCGCGTGCCCGGCCTCCGGCGAGCCGGAGACCCAGATCTCCCGCACACCGTTCCACGGCTCGTGGCCCTCCGCCGTCAGCTCGCGGAAGATCCAGCGGTTGCCCGCGTCCCGCACCCCGTCGAGCAGGGCCCGGCCGACCGCGATGTGGTCGGCCTGGTTGAGGAACGCCCCACCCCAGGTGTCGTGGAAGTTGATGGTGATGACGATGTCCGGGCGGTGGCGGCGGACGGCGCGCGCGATGTCCCGGCGCAACGGCAGGCCGTTCTCGACGGTGCCGTCCGGGTGGCCGAGGAACTCGACGGTGTCGACGCCGACCACGGCGGCGGAGGCGATCTGCTCGGCCTCGCGCAGCGGGCCGCACTGCTCCGGGTCCATGCTGTCGATCCCGGCCTCGCCGCTGGTGGCCATCACATAGACGACCTTCTTGCCCTGGTCCGTCCAGCGGGCGACGGCGGCGGCCCCGCCGTACTCCATGTCGTCGGGGTGGGCGACGACCACGAGGGCGCTCTGCCAGTCCTCGTCGACGTGCTCGAACGGCTTCGGCTGCGGCTCGGTCATGGTGCTGCCTCTCCCTGGGACCGGTGCGCCGGGTGGGGCGCGCCGTGCGGTCGTACGGTCCTACCGGACGCGACTCTAGAAGATCATCGGACCCTCCGGGAGGCGATTCGGGACAACGCGAACATGCAGAGGATGCTCTGCAGACAGGTCTATGCAGAGGATCCTCTGCAATCTAGGCTGCCGGCATGACCACCGAGCGCCCCGACACCTCCGCCACGCCCGACGCCGCCACCGCGCCCGAACCACCCGCCGCGTCCGAACCCGCGCCCGGGCCGCCCGGGCCGCCCGGACCGCCGCAGCGCCGCCTCGACGCCCGCAGCCTGCGCGGGCTCGCGCACCCGCTGCGGATGGAGATCTTCGAGCTCCTCAACCTCGACGGACCCGCGACCGCGACCCGGCTCGCCGAGCGGCTCGGCGAGAACACCGGCACCGTCAGCTGGCACCTGCGCCACCTCGCGGAGCACGGGTTCATCGAGGAGGAGACCGGGCGCGGCACCAAGCGGGAGCGCTGGTGGCGGCGGGTGGAGGTGTCCAACCGGCTCGACACCGCCGACTTCCGCCACGACCCGGACAGCCGCGGCGCGGTCTCGCTCTACCTGCACCAGCTGGTCCAGCAGTACTTCAACCGGGTCAACGACTACATCACCGAGGACTGGCCGGACGAGTGGCGCAACGTCGGCACCATCTCGGACTGGCGCCGGCTGCGGCTGAACCCGGCCCAGCTCCAGGCGCTCAACGACGAGATCTTCGCCGTCGTCGAGCGCCACACCCCGGCCCCGGACGCCGCGGCCGACCCGGCGGCGCTGCCGATCGTCGTCCAGCTCCAGTCCTTCCCGCGGCGCTCCCGCACCGACACGCCCGGGAGCGCCGAGTGACGCGCGACGACCCCCGCCCCAGCCTGCTCCGCCGCCACCGGGACTTCCGGCTGCTCTGGTGCGGCGAGACCGCCGGCAAGTTCGGCGCCTCCGTGACCGGCGTCGCGATGCCGCTCATCGCCGTCTCCGAGCTGCACGCCTCCACCTTCCAGGTCGGCCTGCTCAGCGCCGCCTCCTGGGCACCCTGGCTGGTCATGGGCCTGCCGGCCGGCGTCTGGGTGGACCGCTTACCCCGCCGGACCGTGATGCTGGTGGCCGCCGCCGTCTCGCTCGTCCTGTTCACCGCCGTCCCCGCCGCCGCCTGGGCCGGGCGGCTGAGCACCGGTCTGCTGCTGGCGGTCGCCCTGCTCACCGGCACCTCGGCCGTGTTCTTCCAGACCGCGTACACCGCCTACCTGCCCGACCTGCTCGCCCCCGCCGACCAGCCCGAGGGCAACGCCAAGCTGCACGGCAGCGCCTCCGCCGCCCAGATCGTCGGCCTCGGCTCCGGCGGCCTGGTCGCCCAGCTCGCCGGGGCCGCCAACGGCATGCTCGCCAACGCCGCGACCTTCCTGGTCTCGCTGCTCTGCCTGGGCCGGATCCGGCACCGCGAAACGCCCACCGGCCGCAGTGGGCGCGGCACCGACCACGACGGGCGCGGCACGAACCACCACGGGAACGGCACGAACCACGGCGGGCGCCGCGCCGACCGGGCGCTGCGGCGCGAGATCGGCGAGGGCCTGCGGCTGGTCGCCCGGGACCGCTGGCTGCGCTCCCTCACCCTCTACGGCGCCACCTGCAACCTGGCGCTGATGGGCTACCAGTCGATCCTGGTCGCCTTCCTGGTCCGCGAGGTCGGACTCGCCTCCGGCACCGTCGGCGGGCTGATAGCGGCGGCCGGCAGCGGTGGTGTCCTCGGCGCGTTCGCCGCCCGGCGGGTCGCCGCCCGGGTCGGCACGGCGCGCGCTCTGATCCTCTTCGTGCTGGGCCTGCCCGCGCTCGCCCTGCTGATCCCGCTCACCGGGACCGGCGCGGGCGTGCTCTGCTACGCCGTCGGCGGGTTCGGGGTCTCGGCCGGGGTGGTGGCCGGGAACGTCATCAAGTCCGGCTTCCAGCAGCACTACTGCCCGCCCGAGCTGCTCGGCCGGATCACCGCGAGTGCCGCCGTCCTCAACTTCGGCACCATCCCGGTGGGCGCCCTGCTCGCCGGTGTCCTCGGCACCGCGGTGGGCCTGCGCCCGGCGATGTGGGTCACCACGGCCGGGGTGCCGCTGGCGGCGCTCGTCCTCCTGCTCTCCCCCGTGGGCCGGGTCCGCGACCTCCCCACCGCCCGCCGCCCGGCCGACCCGGCACCGGCGCCCGCGCCCGGCACCACCACCGCCGCGACCGCCTGACCTGCCCTCACCTGCGGCTCGGCCCGGCCCGGCCCGCCCGTGCGCGCCGCGCCAGGGGCCGTACCGGCGGGCGCCGTAGGTTGGGCCCATGGCACAGCACGCACACGGCGCCCGGCTCTCGCCGCCGACCTGGTTGACGGCCGGGCTGCGGCCCCAACCCGCGCCGGTGCCGTGGGCGGCGGTGGCCCGCGCCTCGGTCGCGCTCTCCGCGCCGCTGGCCGTCGGCCTCGCCGCCGGGCGGCCCGCGTACGGCGCGCTGGTCTCGATGGGCGCCCTGTCCGGCGTGATCGGCGACACCGCCGACGCCTACCGGATGCGGTTCTTCAACATCGCCGTCCCCCAGCTCTTCGGCGCCGTCGGCGTCACCCTCGGCACCCTGGTGTACGGCCGCGACTGGACCGCCGTCGCCGTCCTCACCCTGGTGGCGCTGGTCTCCGGGATGATCTCCTCGATCGGCTCGGTCGCCTCCGTCTCCGGGCTCCTGCTCCTCCTCAACGCCGTCGTCGGAGCCGGGCTGCCGATGCCCCGCCCGTGGTGGACGGCGCCGCTGCTGCTCACCGCCGGCGGGGCGGTGGTGCTGCTGCTCACCCTGTTCGGCTGGCCGCTGCGCGGCGGCGTCCCCGAACGGGCGGCGGTCGCCGCCTCCTACCGCTCGGTCGCCGCGTTCGTCCGGGCCGCCGGCACCTCCGAACACGACGAACGGCGACAGGCCGTCACCCAGTCGCTCAACGCCTCGTACGACCTGCTGCTCGCCCACCGCACCCGCCGGCACGGCCGCTCCCCCGGGCTGACCCGGCTGATCGCCCGGCTCAACGCGCTGATCCCGATCGTCGAGGCGGCCTCCGCCGCCAAACTGCGCCCGGCCCGGCTCGGCCCACTGCCGGAAGCCTGGCCGGCGGCCGTCCTCGCACTCGCCGACAGCATCGAGGACGGCTCCCGGACCGGCACCGCCGCGCTGGACCTGCCCGCGCCGACCGGGCCCTCGGAACGCGCCCTGCACCAGGCGCTGGGCTACGCGGCCGCCGTCGGCGCCGAGCCCGACCACGCGCAGGCCGCCGCCCCCGACCGGCTCGGCCGCCCCGCCGCCCCCTGGGTGCGGACCCGGCGCGCGGCCAGGGCGGCGCTGGTCTCCGGCGCGTCCTGGCGCTACGGCCTGCGGCTCGCGCTGTGCATCGGCCTGGCGCAGGTGGTGGTGTCGGTGCTGCCCGTGCCCCGCTCCTACTGGGTCGCGCTGACCGTCACCTTCGTCCTCAAACCGGACTTCGGCTCGGTGTTCTCACGGGCCGTGCTGCGCGCCCTCGGCACCGCCGGCGGGCTGCTGCTCGCCGTGCCGGTGCTCGCCGAGGTGCCGCGCGGCTGGTGGGACGTGCCGACCGTCGCGGTGCTGGCCGCGCTGATCCCGGCCTTCTCCGCCAAGGGGTACGCGTTCCAGACGGCGGCCATCACCCCGGTCATCCTGCTGCTGTCCGACCTGCTCAACCACCAGGGCTTCGGACTCGTCCTGCCCCGGCTCTACGATTCGCTGATCGGCTGCGGGATCGCCCTGGTCGCCGGGTACCTGTGCTGGCCGGAGTCCTGGCACACCCGGATCGGCGACCGGCTGGCCGACGCCGTGGCGGACGCCTCCGCGTACGTGGCGCTGGCCTTCGCCGGCGCCCCCGGCCAGGACCGGCCGGCCCGGCCGCTCCGGCGCCGGCGCCTCTACCGGGACCTCTCGGCGGTCCGCTCCGAATTCCAGCGCGCGCTCACCGAACCGCCGCCGACCGGACCGCGGGCGGCGGCGTGGTGGCCGCTGGTGATCGCGGTGGAACGGGTGGTGGAGGCCACCACCGCCACCCGGGTCCGGGTCGAGCACGGGGAACCGGCGCCGCCGCCGGGCGAGGTCGCCGCCATCGCGGCGGACCTGTCCGCCCTGGCCGGGGCGCTGCGCACCGGCACTCCGCTGCCGAGGCCGGACGGGGACGCGGCCGGCCGGCCCACGGACGCCGGGGCGACCGGGGCGAGCGGGGCGACCGGGGCGACCGGGGCGAGCGGCCCCGACGTGCTCGGCCCGCTGCGCAGCGAGGTCCGGGCCGCCTGCGCCATCGCCTCCCCGGTCCTCGGCTGAACGACCACCCCGGTCCGCAGCCTGGCGACCGCCCTCAGTCCTGTATCCGCCGCCAGGGCCGGTCCGCCTCCAGGGCGAACGCCAGCTCCAGCAGCACCCGCTCCTCCCCGTGCGCCGCCGACAGGTGGACGCCGACCGGCAGGCCGTCGGCGCTCGCACCGGTCGGCAGCGCGATCGCCGGGCCACCGGTGACGTTGTTGACCGGTGTGATCGCCACATACCGGGTGAGCCGGTCGATCAGCTCGTCGAAGGCGATGTTCGGGCTCAGGTACCCGATCGGCGGCGTGACGTGCGCCAGCACCGGTGACAGGACCGCGTCGTGGGTCCGGAACATCGCCGCGTACGTCTCCTCCGCGCGCCGCAGCCGCCCGACCACCCCCGGTACGCGCCGGAACTCCTGGTGGAAGAGCCGCCGCAGCCCGGTGGTCAGCCCGTCGAGACGGCTCGCCCGGAAGCCGGGGTCGATGGTCAGCCGGCCGGTGGTGGCGATCAGGAAGGCGATGTAGCCCCAGTAGAGGACGAAGTCCCGGGAGAACTCCTCGCCGAACGGCATCACGGCCGGGGTCACCTCGTGCCCCAGGGCCTCCAGCCGGGCGGCCGTCTCCTCGACCGCCGCCCGGGTCGCCGCGTCGCTGGGCGCGACCGGCGAGTCCACCACCAGGCCGATCCGCAGCCGGCGCGCGCCCGGGCCCTCGACCAGGCCGAGCGGGGGCAGCGCGGGGTTGCGGTAGTGGCGTTCGGCGGCGGCGAAGAACGCGGCGGTGTCGCGGACGGAGCGGGTCAGCACGCCGTCCGTCACCAGGTCCACCGGCAGCCGGCGGCCCTGGGCGTTGGGCACCACCCGGCCCCGGGTGGGCTTGAGCCCGACCAGCCCGCAGCAGGCGGCCGGGATCCGGATCGAGCCGCCGCCGTCGTTGGCGTGCGCGATCGGGACGACGCCCGAGGCGACCAGGGCGGCCGCGCCGCCCGAGGAGGCGCCCGGGGAGTGCGAGGTCCGCCAGGGGTTGCGGACGGGGCGGGCGGAGGCGAACTCGGTGGAGGCGTTGAGCCCGAACTCCGGCAGCCTGGTCTTGCCGAGGACACCCAGGCCGGTGCCGAGGAACTGCTCGGCGAAGCCCGCGCTGCGGCGGGCGGGCCTGGCCCGGTAGGCCGAACTGCCCTGGCCGGTCGGCATCCCGCGCAGGTCGGTGTTGTCCTTCAGATAGCTGGGCACGCCGTACAGCGGGGCGTCCTCGGCGCCGCCGCCTTTCGCGCTGCCGTCCTTGGCGCTGCCCTCCGCCCCGCGCGACCGCCCGTACGCGGCGAAGGCGACGGGGGCGAGCGCCGCGTCGACCCGTTCGGCCCGCGCCGCCGCGGCTGCCGCCAGCTCGGCGGGGCCGACCTCACCGGCCCGCACCAGGGCGGCCAGCGCCACCGCGTCGTGCTCCCCCAGCGCGTCGTCCGTGTACGCGTGCACCCGCTCGTCGGCCATCCGGACTCCCCATCCCTGCCAGTCGGTGGCGGCGCCCGCGGATACGTACCTACCCGTCGGTAATGCCGCGCGAGCTGAGCAGTCTAGGGCCGGAGCGGCACGTGGAACACCCCGGGTTCCGGACGCGGAAGGACCGCCCGGGCGGGGTGCCCGGACGGTCCTCCGTCCTGCGGAGCGCTACCGCGTCAGGTGCAGTGGATCTTCCCGCAGTTCGGCGTCGAGATCCGGTGCTGCGTTCCCACCCCCCACTCCCGGCGCGGGATCAGGTAGGCGATCGCGATCACCGCATCCAGAAAGCTGCCGCCGAGGCCCGGGCCGGGGCGGCCGGCCTGCGCGCGTGCCCGCTGGAACTCGTTGTCGTCGACCCACCAGATCGTCAGCGTGCCGCTCCGGTTGACCTCCATCCAGGCCGAGTCGTGGCCGCCCGTTCCGCTGGCCCAGCAGACCTTGGAGCCCTCGCCGTAGACCACGAAGTTTCCGTCCATCTGCATGGACGCCCAGCGGCCGCACCCGGTGCTGTTCGGAGCCGTCCAGCTGACGACCGTGTTCCACCGGCTGGTGATGTCGCTGAACCAGGAGTAGACGAGTTCCAGCGTGCCGTCGCCCCGCATCCGGAACGTGGTCGACTGCTCGCTGTCGGAGTCGCTGATCTCGGTGTTGCGGCACAGGTTCCAGCCCTTCCAGATCCAGCCGCCCCGGTGTTCGGCGTCCGGCGTCTGGAACTCACAGCCGTCACCACTGGGCCGGATACGATCGCCGCCGGAGCTGCCCCCACCGCCACCAGTGCTACCGCCGGTGCCACCACCGCCGCCACCAGTGCTACCGCCGCCACCTCCTGTGCCACCGCCGCCGGTGTTCCCACCGCCGCCGGAACCGGCGCCCGGGGTCGGGCCGGTCTGGACGTTGTCCAGCCGCCAGCGCTGCTTGTCCGAGCCGTCGCAGCGCCAGACGCCGAGCTGCTCACCTGCGTTGTTCGCGGTCAGGCAGCCGCCGTCGGTGGCACTGACGAGCCAGTACCAGCCGTTCCCGGCGTCGCGGAACGACCACCGCTGGTTGGCGTTGCCCGCCTGGTTCTGCGTCAGGTGGGTCCGGTGCGCACTCGGGTTGTGGTCCATCACCATGCCCTGGCCCGGGGCGGACTTGCCGTCCGTGAGCAGGGTCTCCAGGATCCAGCTGCCGTTTCCGGCGTCCCAGAACGCCCACCGCTGGGCGGGGTTGCCGTTGCCGCCGAGCGCCTTGATCGAGGTGCCGGAGGCGGTGCTGACGGCATCGAGGTCGGCGACCAGGCCGTTGTTGTTCGACCGCAGGGTCGCGACCTGGCTGTTCCCCACGGCCGGACGGACGACCGGGCCGCCGCCACCTGACCCGCCGGAGCCGCCCGAACCGCCGGAGCCGCCGGACCCGCCGTTGCCCGGCTGGGGCTGCTGCGGGACGGCCGGACCGTCCGTGACGTTGTCGAGCCGCCACTTCTGCCGGTCGTTGCCGTCGCAGGCGGAGACGGCGAGCGCCTCACCGGCGCTGTTGGCGGTCAGGCAGCCGTTGTCGGTGTCACTGGTCACCCAGAACCAGCCGCCGCCCGCGTCCCGGAACGCCCAGTGCTGATTGGCGTTCCCGTCCATGGTCCGGATCAGATGCGTCCGGTGCGTCCCCGGATCGTGGTCCATCACCATGCCCTGACCGGCCACGGCCTTGCCGTCGGTGAGCAGCGTCTCCAGGATCCACCGGCCGTTCGCGGTGCTCCAGAACGCCCACTTCTGCGCGTCGTTGCCGTTCGGCGCCAGCGCCTTGACCGAGGTGCCGGAGTTGGTCGTCCCACCGTCGAGGTCGGCCACCATCCCGTTGTTCGCGGAACGCAGCGTGGCGACCCGGTTGTTCGCGACCCCGGGGTTGACCACCGTGCCGGTGGCCGGATTCGGCGGGTTCGGTCCCTGGGTGAGACCGTCGAGCCGCCACTTCTGCCGGTCGCCGCCGTCACAGGCGGAGACCGCGAGCGCCTCACCGGCGCTGTTGGCGGTCAGGCAGCCGTTGTCGGTGTCACTGGTCACCCAGAACCAGCCGCCGCCCGCGTCGCGGAACGCCCAGTGCTGATTGGCGTTCCCGTCCATGGTCCGGATCAGATGCGTCCGGTGCGTCCCCGGATCGTGGTCCATCACCATGCCCTGACCGGACGCCGTCCTCCCGTCCGTGAGCAGCGTCTCCAGGATCCACCGGCCGTTGCCGGCGTCCCAGAACGCCCAGCGCTGCGCGTCGCCGCCGTTCGGAGCGAGTGCCTTGATCGACGTGCCGGAGCCGGTGTTCGACCGGTCCAGGTCCGCCACCATCCCGTTGTTCGCGGAACGCAGCACCGCCACCTGGTTGTTGCGGACGCCGCCGGGGGTGACCGCCGGATTGGTCGCCGGGTCCGGCCGGTTCGGCTGCGGCTGGCCGGGCTGCGCCGGGCCGTCGGTCACGTCACCGAGCCGCCACTTCTGCCGCTGGCCGCCGTCGCAGGCGGAGACCGCCAGGGCCTCACCGGCGTTGTCGGCCGTCAGACAGCCGTTGTCGGTGTCACTGGTCACCCAGAACCAGCCGCCGCCCGCGTCGCGGAACGCCCAGTGCTGATTGGCGTTCCCGTCCATGGTGCGGATGAGGTGGGTGCGGTGCGGGCCCGGGTCGTGGTCCATGACCATGCCCTGACCGGACGCCGTCCTCCCGTCCGTGAGCAGCGTCTCGATGATCCACCGACCGTTCGCAGTGGTCCAGAACGCCCAGCGCTGCGCGTCGTTGCCGTTCGGCGCCAGCGCCTTGACCGACGTGCCGGAGGCGGTGCTCGACCCGTCCAGGTCGGCCACCATCCCGTTGTTCGCGGAGACGAGCGTGGACACCTGGGAGGTGCCGATCCCCGGGTTGACCACCGCTCCGGTGCCCGGCGGCGGGGTCGGGGTCGGAGTCACCGGCGCACGCGGCGGGACGGTGCCCAGGCCCCAGCGCTGGGAGTCGCTGGCGTTGCAGTCCCAGATCTGCAGGACGGTCCCGTTGACGTTGACGCCACCGGTCACGTCCAGGCACAGCCCGGAGTTCGGGTTGACCAGCGAGGAGTCCGGACCCTTCTGCCAGCGCTGCGCCGGCGAGTCGTTGCAGGCGTAGAGGCCGACCCGGGTGCCGTGCGCGGTGAGGCCACCGGAGACGTCCAGGCACTTGCCGAACGCCTTCAGGGCGAACACGCCGGTACTCGCGGACGCCGTCCAGCGCTGGGAGGGCGTCCCGTTGCAGTCGTAGAGGTCGATCGGGGTGCGGTCGGCTGTGTTGCCGCCGGTGACGTCCGCGCACCTGCCGGGGAAGGCCGAGTACAGGGAGGCACCGCCGGTGTCGCCGTCGCCGCCGGCCAACACACCGTTGAGCCGCCACTTCTGCCGGTCGGAACCGTCGCAAGGAGCGACGGTCAGCGGCTGGCCCTTGGCGGCGAGCGTCAGACAGCCGCCGCCGTCGCCGTTGGCGATCGTCGTCCGGCCGTCACCGGCGTCGCCGAACCGCCACTGCTGCTCGGTGCGGTTGGCGGCAGCGGGCTGGAGCGCGGTGCGGTGCGTGGCGAGGTCCTGCCCGAGGACGAGCCGGGCGCCGGGGTCGGCACCGCCGTAGGTCAGCCGGGTCTCGATCAGCCAGTTGCCGTTGCCACGGTCCCAGAACGCCCACCGCTGCGAGTCGGTCTCGTTCGGCGTCCACGCTTGCACGGCCGTCCCGTTGGCGGGCACCCCGCCGGTGACGTCCGGCACCAGCTGCGGGTCCGCGGCCGAGACCAGGCCGATGCCCTGCACCGGATCGGGCTTCTGCCCGCTGCCGGGGCCACTCGGCCCGCTGGGTCCGCTGGGTCCGCTGGAGAACAGCCAGCCCCACGGCGGGAGGAGGGGGCGGAAGGGGAAGTTGGGCAGCCTGATCCCGGGCAGCGAGGGCACGGGCCCGCCGGGGGTCCCGCCGTTGTCGCCACCACCGGGGTCGGTCGGGTTGGTGCCCGGGTCAGTGGGGTTGGTACCCGGGTCAGTCGGCTTCGTGTCCACGCCGCAGCGGTCGGCCGGCCGCGGCTGCTCCGGCGCGGGCGTGCCCGGCACGCCGTCGACCGAGGGCCACGGCACGCTGTCGAATCCGGGCAGCGACGGCCACGGGATGTCGGAACGTCCAGGGACCGACGGCCAAGTGCCCTTGCCGCCCGGCAGTACGGGCCAGTCGAAGGCCGGAACCGCCGGGGCTCCCGGCCACTGCGCATCCGGCAGACCGGGCAGCCCCGGCCAAGGGATGTTCGGGTGACTGGGAAGCGCGGGCCACGGCACGTCAGTACGTCCGGGAACCGAAGGCCACCGGGTCTCCGGGTGGTTGCCGATGACCGGCCAGGTGATGACCGGCAGTCCGGGTACGGACACGACGGCCGAGGGGGCCTCGGACCCTTCGGCTGGCAGGACCGGCCACGGCACCCCAGGCGCACCCGGCATCGCCGGCCAGGGAATGCCGGCGTCACCGGGCAGACGGGGCCAGGGAAGGTCGGGGTGCCCGGCCATGACGGGAGCGGAGGGCAGCTTCGGATATCCCTCCCACGGGATCGTCGGAACTCCCTCGGCCCCCGGCCACGGGATTCCGGGCTGGCCGGGGATGTTCGGCCACGGGATGTCCGGCCGACCGGGGACGGACGGCCAGGCGACCTCGGGGTAGCGGGGCAGCGTCGGCCAGGTCAGGCCGGGGAATCCGGGCACCTGCTTGGCGCCCGACGACCGTGGCGTGCAGGGAACGGACAACTGCCATCGCTGGGCCGTGCCGCCGTCGCAGGCTTCGGCCGAGAGTCCGGCGGACGGGGTGCCCGCCATGGTGAGGCAGCGCTGGTCGGCGGCGCTCACCAGGTTGTACGTGCCGCCGCCGCTGTCCCGCAGCGTCCAGCGCTGACCGGGGCCTGCGGCCGATCGGCCTGCGCCGTCCTTCTGGACCGGCCAGAGGATCGTCGCATGGGAGTAGATGTCCTGTTGCAGCACCTTGTCCTTGGCCAGGGCGCTCTCGAGCGCGAAGGTCCCACCCTCGGCCGCGCGCAGCGTCCAGTCCTGGGACGCTGTGCAGTTGCGCGGATAGGACTGGACGACCGTGCCGTCGGTCGATTTCCCGCCACGGACATCGAGGTCGTGGACCGCACCGCCGACGGAGGCGGTCGCACTCAACTGGTACGTCTCACCGTCGCCCGGCCGCTGCGCCGCGGCCGAAACCGTCGACACCGGCGGCGCGGCCAGTACCGTGCGCCGGACGGCGGCCGTGGTGGTGGCCGGCGGCAGATCGCAGGAGAGCGGGAACTTCCCGGGGTCCTCGCCCTGCGGCCCGCAGTTCTGCGGTTCGGCGGGCACGTCGGCCCGAGTACCGACAAGCACGTTCCTGCTCCAACCCGAGGTCGGGTCGGAGTCCGGGTCGTAGTCCGTTCCCTCCTTGAAGCGGTTGGTCGTGGTCTCACCAGTGGTCATACCCCAGTCGTGCAGTTGCTGCATGGTGATCCGGGTGGAGTTCAGTGCAAGCGCGCCAGGATAGAACTCCGTGCCGTCATCCGCGTACTTGAGCGGAGTGCCATTGAGGGTGTAGTACTCGCCCTTCGGGTTGCCCGGCTTCCGGTAGATGACCCAGGTGTACGACCGCGCGGAGACGACACTCTTCGGATTGATCTTCTTGATCGCCGCCCACTCCTTCTGCGGCTCGAAGGAGTGCAAGGGATCCGGCGGGACCGTCCTCAGCTGGTCGTCCACGTAGAACATGTTCTTGGGGTTGCCACTGATCGAGTAGATGGTCCCCTCGAAGGTGTACTCCATCTCCTTGGACGTGTTCGTCCTGACCGTCGAAGGGCTCTGGAAAGCGAACTTCAGCGCCACCAGTTCGTCGGTCGTGGTGCTCACATAGCCGGTCCTCTGCCAACCACCCCGTTGGTCCAACAGCGCTCGGACGTGGTAGTCGCCGCCGGCCGCAGAGAATCCGTTGGCGAAGGTCGGGTCGATCCCCCGGTTCTCAATCCTCGTGCCGACGATGTCATTGCCGTCCCTGTCTTTCTGATACTCCCACTTACCGTCGTCCTTCTGGATCAACCGAGCGGGCATCACCCACTCCGAAGATCCCCGGTAGACCACCTTGGGAACAGCGCGGTTGGTGTTGAAACAGGGGTGCAGGTACGGCGGCGCCTCCGCCGCGTGGGCGGCCGGTGACACGGCGCCCACGAGGGGGACCGCCATCACCCCCGCGATCATCGCGGCCACCAGGGACCGCGTCTTGTTTCTGAGGGAATCCCGGCGCATGGGCGTCGGCGACCTCGCCTTCCTACGGAGTGTTGCGTGCCCGCCGAAACGTAGGTGGGGCGCGTACACAGCTCGTATACGCTGGCTGGACGAGGGCAGGCCCGGTGGGCCGACACCCCCGGGCCGGTTCCGACGCAGCAGTACCCGACCGACGACCGCGTCAACCGAAAGCTGGTCCGCATGATCGAGCTCGACTTCGACGACGACGGCTTCCGCCGCAACGGCGCGCCGCACCGGATCGTCTCCGGCGCGCTGCACTACTTCCGGGTGCACCCGGAGCTGTGGGACGACCGACTTCGCCGGCTGCGCGCGCTGGGCGCCAACACCGTCGACACCTACATTCCCTGGAACTTCCACGAACTCCCCTCCGGTGTGACCGACTTCACCGGCTGGCGGGACATCGCCCGGTTCGTCCGGACCGCCGGGCGGCACGGGTTGGACGTCATCCTGCGCCCGGGTCCCTACATCTGCGCCGAGTGGGAGTCCGGCGGCCTGCCGGCCCGGCTGCTCGCCGCCGACGGGATGGGGCTGCGCAGCTCGGACCCGGCGTTCCTCGCCGAGGTGGACGGCTGGTTCGACGCCGTGGTCCCGGAGCTGCTGCCGCTGCTGGGCAGCCGGGGCGGGCCAGTGGTGGCGGTGCAGGTGGAGAACGAGTACGGGAGCTACGGCAACGACGCCGCCTACCTGGCGCATCTGCGGGACGGGCTGGTGGCGCGCGGCGTGGACTGCCTGCTGTTCACCACCGACGGTTCCGAGGACTTCATGCAGCAGGGCGGGGCGATCCCGGGTCTGCTGGCCACCGGCACCTTCGGCTCGCGGGCGCCGGAGCGCTTCGAGGTGCTGCGGCGGCAGCAGCCCAAGGGGCCGCTGGCGGCGATGGAGTTCTGGATCGGCTGGTTCGACCGGATCGGCGAGCCGCACCACGTCCGGGACGCCGGGGAGGCGGCGGCCTCGCTCGACGAGCTGCTCGCGACCGGGGCCTCGGTCAACCTCTACATGGCGCACGGCGGTACCAACTTCGGCTTCTGGGCGGGTGCCAACCACTCGGGGACCGGGCCCGACACGGCCGGCTACGAGCCGACCGTGACCAGTTACGACTACGACGCGCCGATCGGCGAGGCGGGCGAGCTGACCGAGAAGTTCCACGCCCTGCGGGCCGTCATCGGCAAGTACGTGCCCCTCCCCGAGGGCGAACTCCCGGGCCGGCCGCCGCGGCTGGAGCCCCGCCGGCTGGAGCGGGCGACCGGCCGGGCACGGCTGCTGGACTCCCTGGACGCGCTGTCGACGCCCGTCCACCGGCCGACCACCGAGCCGATGGAGCGGGTGGGCCAGTCGCTCGGCCTGATCCACTACCGCACCTATGTCCCCGGGCCGCGCCCGGAGATGCCGCTGCGGATCGACGGCATCGGGGACCGCGCGCAGGTCTTCGCGGACGGCCGCCCGCTCGGCGTGCTGGACCGCAACGCCCCGGGCGGCACCCTGCCGCTGGCGGTGGGCCCGGCCGGGGTCACCCTGGACATCCTGGTCGAGGCTCTGGGCCGCGCCAACTACGGCCCCCAGCTGGACGATCGCAAGGGCATCCGGCGCGGTGTCTCGCACGAGCGCCAGCGGCTGCACGGCTGGGAGATCCGGCCGCTGCCGCTCGCCGACCTCTCCGCCCTGGCCTTCCGCGAGGATGTCGGCGCCGCCGAGGGCGACCCCGTCTTCCACCGGTTCGAGACCGAGGTCGACGCACCGGCGGACGCCTTCCTCGCACTCCCCGGCTGGGGCCGGGGCCTGCTCTGGCTCAACGGCTTCCTGCTCGGCCGCTACACCGACGAGGGGCCGCAGCGCACCCTGTACGCGCCGGGGCCGCTCTGGCTGGCGGGCCGCAACACCCTCGTGGTGCTCGAACTGGACCGCCACGCCGGGGCCCTGGAGATCCGCGACGAGCCTGACCTCGGCCCCACCACCCGCGCACCCAGCGCGGACTACTGACACCGGCCCGCCCGCTCCCCGCCCACTGCCGCCCACTGCCCGCCCGGCGCCGGAATACTCCGGCGCTGGGCCGGGTTGACGCCCCGGCAGGCCGGTGATCAAGGCCGCAGGAGCGCATACAGGGGGAAGCATGTCCAGCAGTGACGTCGTCGGCGGAAGCGTGGCACCGGGCTTCGAGGCGGTGCGGGAGGAGTTCGCCGCCGTGGTGGCGGAGGAGCCGGCGGGCGGTGGCGCGCAGTTGGCCGTGCACCTGGACGGGCGGCGGGTGGTGGACCTCTGGGCCGGCGAGGGGGTCTCCGGCGAGTCGCTGTTCGCGCTCTACTCCTCCGCCAAGGGGGCGGCGCACCTGGTGACGGCCCTGCTGGTGCAGGAGGGCGTGCTCGACCTGGACGAGGAAGTGGCCCACTACTGGCCGGAGTTCGCGGCCGAGGGCAAGGGCGCACTCACCTTTCGGCAGCTGCTGGAGCACCGGGCGGGGCTGATCGGCGTCGACGGCGGCTTCACGACGGAGGAGCTGGCGGACGACCGGCGGATCGCGGACCGGCTGGCCGGCCAGAAGCCCTACTGGGAGCCCGGGACGGCCTACGGCTACCACGCCTACGTGATCGGCGCGCTGACCGGCGAGGTGGTCCGCCGCCGGACCGGCCGCACGGTGCAGGAGCTGTTCGAGGAGCGGATCCGGGCCCCGTACGGGCTGGACTTCTTCCTCGGCCTGCCCGCGGAGCTGGAGTCGCGGTACCTGCCGGTGCTTCCGCCGGTCCCCCTCCCCGGTCAGCAGGGCGAGCCGCCGGCACCCGACAGCCTGACGGGGATCGCCTTCAACCTGAACGCCTCCCCGCCCACCGACCTGACGGGCTTCGGCAACCTCCGCTCGGTGCAGGCGCAGGGCCCGGCCTCGACCGGCAGCTTCGGCAACGCCCGCGGCCTGGCGGCGCTGTACGCGGCGGCGGCGCAGGGGCTGGACGGGCGGACGCCGTTCCTGGCACCGGCCACGATCGCCGAGTTCGGTCCGGTCCGCACGCACGGCACCGACGTGGTGACCGGCGAGGTGGACCACTTCGGCCTCGGCTTCGAGGCGCAGAGCACCCGCTTCCCGTTCCTCGGGGCGGAGGCCTTCGGTCACAGCGGCGCGGTGGGCGCGCAGTCCTTCGCCGATCCGCGCAGCGGCGTCGCCTACGGGTACACCCGGCGCCGGTTCAGCTCCCTCCCGCTCGGCCCGGAGAACCACCGGCTGGCCGAGGCCGTCGTCCGCGCCGCCGGGGCGGTGCGCGGGACGGCCGGCTGACCGTCCGGCCTTCGGGCCCACGACGGCGCCCGCGACGGCGCCCGGAACGCGCCCCGGAACGCGCCCCGGGACCGGCCGTGGAGCACGGCCGGTCCCGGGGGGCGTCCGCGACTACTCGACGGTGACGCTCTTGGCGAGGTTGCGCGGCTTGTCGACGTCGCGCCCCAGCGCCACCGCCGCGTGGTAAGCGAGCAGTTGGAGCGGGATGTTGAGCAGCAGCGGGTCCAGCTCGGGCTCGCTCTTGGGCACCAGGACGCAGTGGTCCGCGAGCTTGGCCTCGGGCCGGCGGTGGGCGACGGCGAGGACGCGGCCGGAGCGGGCCTTGATCTCGCCGAGGGTGGTGAGGTTCTTGTCGAGCAGCTCGTCGTCCGGGACGAGGGCGATGGTGGGCAGCTCGGGGCTGATCAGCGCCAGCGGGCCGTGCTTCAGCTCGCTCGCCGGATAGGCCTCGGCGTGGACGTAGGAGATCTCCTTGAGCTTCTGCGCGCCCTCCCGGGCGACGGGGTAGCCGCGCACCCGGCCGATGAACATCATGCCCTCGGATCCGGCGTACTCGGCGGCGAGTTCGGCGATGGCGTCGCTCTGGGCGAGGACTTCGCGGATCTGGTCGGGCAGCGCCTTGAGCGCGGAGACGATCCGGCGGCCGTCGGCGGGCGAGAGGTCGTGGATCCGGCCGAAGTGCAGGGCGATCAGCGCGAAGGCGACGACGGTGGAGGTGAACGCCTTGGTGGAGGCGACCGAGATCTCCGGGCCGGCGTGCAGGTAGATGCCGCCGTCGCACTCCCGGGCGATCGCGCTGCCGACGGTGTTGACGACACCGAGCACCCGGCCGCCCTTGCGCTTGACCTCCTGGACGGCGGCGAGCGTGTCGTAGGTCTCGCCGGACTGGCTGACCGCGATGTAGAGGGTGTCGGCCTCGATCACCGGGTTGCGGTAGCGGAACTCCGAGGCGGGCTCGCTGTGCGCGGGGATCCGGGCCAGCTCCTCGATCAGCTGGGCGCCCATCTCGCCGGCGTAGTAGGCGGAGCCGCAGCCGAGGATCTTGACCCGGCGGATCTCGCGCAGTTCGCGGGCGTCCAGGTTGAGGCCGCCGAGGTGGGCGGTGGCGAACCGCTCGTCGAGGCGCCCGCCGAGGGTGCGCTCGACCGAACCGGGCTGCTCGTGGATCTCCTTGAGCAGGAAGTGCTCGTAGCCGCCGGTGTCGTAGGAGTCGATCTCCCAGTCCACGGTGGACGGCTGGCGGTGGGTGGTGCGGGCGTCCTCGGTGAAGGTGCGGAAGCCGTCGGAGCGGACGGTGGCCAGCTCGCCGTCCTCCAGGTGGACCACCTGGCGGGTGTAGCGGACCAGGGCGGAGACGTCGGAGGCGACGAACATCTCCTTCTCGCCGATGCCGAGCACGATCGGGCTGCCGTTGCGGGCGACCACGATCCGGTCGGGCTGCTCGGCGTCGAGGACGGCGATGCCGTAGGTGCCGACGACCTTGCCGAGGGCGGCGCGCACGGCCTCCTCCAGCTCGACCCCCTCGGCGGCGTGGGCGGCGATCAGGTGGCCGAGCACCTCGGTGTCGGTCTCGGAGCGGAAGACCGCGCCGTCGGCGGCGAGCTTGGCCCGCAGTTCGTCGGCGTTCTCGATGATGCCGTTGTGGACGACGGCGATGCGCTCGGCGTTGTCGAGGTGCGGGTGGGCGTTGGCGTCGCTGGGGACGCCGTGGGTGGCCCAGCGGGTGTGGCCGATGCCGGTGGCGCCCTTGAACCGGGCGGGGACGGCGGCGGCGAGGTCGGCGACCCGGCCCTTGACCTTGCGGACCTTGAGGCCGCCGGTGCGTCCGGCGACGGCGACGCCGGCCGAGTCGTAGCCTCGGTACTCCAGTCGGGCGAGGCCCTCCAGCAGGAAGGGGGTCGCGTCCTTGGGGCCGATGTAGGCCACGATTCCGCACATGGTGGTGGACTCCTTGGTTCCTTGGTTCCTTGGTTCCGCTACTGGGCGTTCCGGCCGCGGCCGGTCAGCCGTAGACGATCCGGCGGAGCTGGCGGGCCGACAGCTCCGGAGCCGCGACCCGGCGGGCGGGCAGCTCCTCGGCGAGCCGGGCGAAGATCTTCTCGTTGGTCAGGCCGCGCGCCTGCAGCTCGCCGTGGCGACGGCGGACGTACTCCTCGGTGGTCTCGGAGAAGTACGCCAGCACCTCCGCCACCACCCGCGCCGCCTCCCGGGGCCCGAGCGGGCTGGTCCGGGTGAGGTGGGCGAGGAGGTCTTCGTGAGGGTGCGAGGAACCTGTCGAGCTGGACACAGTCGGTGAGCCTAGGCGGCCTTTCCGGGAAAGATCAAAGATCCTGCCCGAAATCGGGCAGGATTCGGCGGTAGTCGGCGCAGCCTCGGGGTCTTGTCCGCACCGGGGCCACCACGTAGCGTGATGACCTGCTCACACACCGGGGGGACCACGGGGTGACCAGGGGGGCGGGAGCATCGGAAGAGTGTCGGAAGAACCGGAGGCTTGCTGATGTGCGGGATCACCGGATGGGTCGCCTACGACCGCGACCTGACCCTCGAACGCGAGGTGCTCGACGCCATGACGGCCACCCAGCTCTGCCGCGGGCCGGACGACGGCGGGGCCCACCTGGAGCGGCACGCCGCCCTCGGCCACCGGCGCCTCGCCGTGCTCGATCCCGAGGGCGGCGCCCAGCCGATGACGGCCGAGCACGACGGCCGGCTGCTGGCCGCCCTCAGCTACAACGGCGAGGTCTACAACCACCACGAGCTGCGCGCCGAGCTGGTGGCGGCCGGCCACCGCTTCCGCACCCGCGGCGACACCGAGGTGGTCCTGCGCGGCTACCTGGAGTGGGGCGAGCGCGTCGCCGAGCGGCTCAACGGCATGTTCGCCTTCGCGGTCTGGGACGCCCGCAGCGAGCAACTGCTGCTGGTCCGCGACCGGATGGGCGTCAAACCGCTGCACTACCACCCCACTCCGGACGGCGTGGTCTTCGGCTCGGAACCCAAGTCGCTGCTCGCCCACCCCGCGGTGCGCGCGGTGGTCGACCTGGACGGGCTGCGCGAGCTGATCGCCATGACCCGCACCCCGGGCCTCACCCCGTACCGGGGCATCGCCGAGGTGCAGCCCGGCCACCTGGTGCGGGTGCGGCGCGGCGGCGTCTCGGTCCACCGCTACTGGGCGCTGGAGGCACGCCGGCACACCCAGGACCTCGCGACCACGATCGGCACCGTCCGGGCCCTGCTGGAGGACATCGTCCACCGCCAGTTGGAGGCGGACGTGCCGCTCTGCTCGCTGCTCTCCGGCGGCCTCGACTCCAGCGCGGTCACCGCCCTGGCCGCCCGCAGCCTGGACGCGGCGGGCGCCGGACCGATCCGCTCCTTCGCGGTCGACTTCACCGGGCAGAGCGAGCACTTCCACCCGGACGCGATCCGCTCCACCCCGGACCGGCCGTACGCGGAGCTGCTCGCCCGGCACGTGGGCGCCGACCACTCGGTGATCGAGCTGGACAGCGCCGCCCTCACCGACCCGGCGCAGCGGCTCGCCACCCTGCGCGCCCGGGACCTGCCGGGCGGCGTCGGCGACATGGACACCTCGCTGCTGCTGCTCTTCCGCGGGGTGCGCGAGCATTCGACGGTCGCCCTGTCCGGCGAGTCCGCGGACGAGCTGTTCGGCGGCTACCGCTGGTTCCACGACCCGAAGGCCCTCGAGGCCGAGGACTTCCCGTGGGCGGCCGCGATCAGCGGCTTCGGCGGCGCGGGCACCGGCCCGCGCGAGCAGCTGCTGGACCGGGAGCTGCTCGCCAAGCTCGACCTCCCCGGCTACCGGCGCGCCCGGTACCGGGAGGCGCTCACCGAGGTGCCGCACCTGCCGGACACCGACCCGTTCGAGCGGCGGATGCGGGAGGTGTCGTACCTCAACCTGACCCGCTTCGTCCGGATCCTGCTGGACCGCAAGGACCGGATGAGCATGGCCAACGGGCTGGAGGTGCGGGTGCCGTTCTGCGACCACCGGCTGGTGCAGTACGTCTTCAACACGCCGTGGACGATGAAGTCCTTCGACGGCCGGGAGAAGAGCCTGCTGCGCGCCGCCGTCCGGGACGTGCTGCCGGCCGAGATCGCCGACCGGATGAAGAGCCCGTACCCGATCGTCCAGGACCCGCGCTACCCGGAGCTGCTCCGCCGTGAACTCGCCGCACTGGCCGCCGACCCCGGCTCCCCCGCCCTCGCCCTGCTCGACCGCCGCGCGCTCGCCGACGCGCTCGCCCCGGACACCGACCCGCAGACGGTCCGGCTGGCGGCCGATCTGGCCCTGGACCTGAACGCCTGGCTGACGGAGTACCAGGTGTCGCTGGAACTCTGACCCCGGTGCCCCGGGTGGTGCGCCGTTGCGCCACCCGGGGGAGCGTGACCCGCCGCGAACCCGCGTCGTTGACCGGTCGGGACGTGCGATAGCGTCGCCGACACCTCCCGAATGGCGGCCGAAAACACGGAATCCGAGACCCGTGCCGTCAGGATGGGGAACGTCCCGTCCGTCTCGATCCGTCGGGGGATCTCCGTCATGCAACCGCGAGCCTTCGCGATTCTCACCGCCCTGCTGCTCGGGGTGCTGGGCCTGGGATCGGTGGCCGTCACCGACTGGACGCCCCAGCAGGCCGCCGACCGCGCGGCCCTCGCCGCGGCCGTCCCGGGGACCGAGGGCGGCACCGGACCGGCCGGCGCCGCGCCCACCGGCAGCGGGCAGCCGGCCGCGTCGGCCACCGCGACCGGGGACCCGGCGGTGTGGACCCGCTCGACGCTGCGCAACAAGCTGATGGCCGAGATGGACGCCAGCGACCCCGGCGTGGCCCTGGCCGACCTCGACCGGATCACCAAGCAGCTGCCGTACACCGTCCGGTTCTGCCACCCGATCGCCCACGAGCTCGGGCACGCGGCGGTCAAGCGGTTCAACGCCGACTTCCAGAAGGTCATCTCCTTCCCGCACGAGACCTGTGCGGCCGGCTATCTGCACGGGGCGGTGGAGGAGATGCTCAACGCCTCCGCCCAGCCGGAGACCGACCTGGTCAAGCTCTGCGCGCCCAAGAACAGCGGCCCGTGCATCCACGGCGTCGGCCACGGCACCATGTTCGTCGCCAAGCAGGACGTCGCCAAGGCGCGCGAGCTGTGCAACAAGTTCACCACCGACCAGAACCGGATCCGCTGCTCCGAGGGCCTGTTCATGCAGCTCTTCGGCCCGGACGAGGAGGACGAGAAGGCCAAGGCCAACCTCCCCGCCGACAAGCTCGCCCAGGACCCGCTGTACCCGTGCAAGGACCAGCCGGCGCTGTTCCAGTCCGCCTGCTTCTTCTACGCGCCGACCTTCTACCTCTCCTCGCACGACTACCCGAACCACCCCGAGGTGTACGCCGCGGCACTGAAGTGGTGCCTCGACGGCAAAGCGTCCGGCGGGGCGGTCGACTGCAGCCGGGGCGTCGGCTCGCGCACCATGAAGTACAACCTGGACCGCGAGGACTGGGCCGCCCAGCAGTGCGCCACCGCCGCGGACGGCTGGCAGCGCAAGGCCTGCGCCGAGGGGCTGGTCAGCTACTACACGGTCAACTACACGGACGCGGGCGCGGCCGGCCGGCTCTGCGCCAAGTTCTCCGACAAGGAGATGCAGGGCTACTGCCGCTCCGCCGGCGGGCTCTCCGCCTCCCTCGACTGACTCCCTCGACCGGCTTCCCCGACCGGCTCCCTCCACCGGCTTCCCCGACCGGCTCCCTCCACCGGGACGGCCGGGGGCATCCCGGATACCGGGCCCGCGCCGCACGGCGCGGGCCCGCTTCCGTAGGATCGCGGCGTTCGGGTGCGCCGAGGACGCCGCGCCACCGGGCCCCGCACCACCTGGAGCCGCCGCATGACCTCCGACGACTTCCGCGCCGCCGCGCACGCCGCCGCCGACCTGGCCGCCGACCACCTCGCCGGGCTGGCCGCCGGCCCGGTCTGGCAGCCGATGGGCGACGCCGCCCGCCGCACCCTGCTGGACGCCCCGCTGCCCACCGCCGGCCGTCCGCTGGACGAGCTGCTGGCCACGGTCGGCCGCGACGTCCTGCCGTACCCGATGGGCAACGGCCACCCGCGCTTCTTCGGCTGGGTGAACTCCGCGCCCGCCCCGGCCGGCGTGCTCGCCACCCTGGCCGCCGCCGCGATGAACCCCAGCTCGGCCGGCGGCGACCACGCGGACGTCCACCTGGAACGGGCCGTGGTCCGCTGGATCGCCGAACTGGTCGGCTTCCCGCACCCGCCCGGCGGCGGGCTGCTCACCTCCGGCACCTCGATGGCGACCATCGTCTGCCTCGCCGCCGCCCGTGACCGCGCGGCCCGCGCCGCCGGGTGGGACGTCCGCGAGGACGGCCTGGCCGGGATGCCGCCGCTGGTGGGCTACGTCACCGGCGAGACCCACTCCTGCGTCCGCAAGGCCGCCGAGCTGCTGGGACTCGGCAGCAAGCACCTGCGCACCGTGGCCGCCGGACCGGACGGCCGCCTCGACCCCGCCGGGCTGCGCGCCGCGATCGCCCGCGACCGGGCCGCCGGACTGCTGCCGTTCCTGGTGGTGGCCTCGGCGGGCACGGTCGGCACCGGGGCGGTGGACGCCTTCGACCCGATCGCCGACCTGTGCGCCGAGGAGCGGCTCTGGCTGCACGTGGACGGCGCCTACGGGGCGTTCGGCGTCCTGGACCCGGAGATCGCCCACCGCTACGCCGGGCTGGCCCGCGCCGACTCGCTCGCCCTCGACCCGCACAAGTGGCTCGGCGTCCCGGTCGACTGCGGCTGCGCGCTGGTGCGCGACCCCGCCGAGCTGCGCGCCGCCTTCAGCCTGGTGCCCTCCTACCTGCGCGACGAGGCGGCCGGCGAACTCGGCTGGTTCTCCGAGTACGGCACCGAGCAGACCCGCCCGTTCCGCGCCCTCAAGGTGTGGGCGACCATCGCCCACCGGGGCCGGGAGGGGCTGGCCGCCGACATCGCCCGGACCACCGCCCTGGCCCGCCGGCTCGGCGAACTCGTCACCGCCGACCCGGACTTGGAACTCCTCGCCGAGGTGCAGACCTCCATCGTGGCCTTCCGCCTGCGCCCCGCCGGCAGGACCGGCTCGGTCGACGAGACCGGCCGGGCCGACGAGGCCGCCCTCGACGCCCTCAACCGCGAGCTCCCCGCCGCCGTCCAGCGCCGCGGCCGCGCCTTCCTCACCGGCGCCCGCCTCGGCGGCCGCGAGATCCTCCGCGCCTGCCTCCTCAACCCCGCCACCACCGAGGAGGACCTCACCGTCCTCCTCGCCGAAGTGAAGGCCGCCGGGCGCGAGCACACCGGGTGACCGGCCGCGGTGATCGAGTCACGGCACCATTAACCGCGGGGTCACGGAGGATTCGTGATCGTGAAACACGGAAGCGGCAGATTGATGGCATGGAGCACCCGGAGCAGCTGACGCCCACGACCGATCCGACCACGACCCCCTCCCGTGCCCAGCGCCGCGGCGTCCGCGGCCACCGCTGGCGGCGCGACGCGGTGGAGCTCTCCGCCGTCTTCCTCTCGGTGACCGCCGCCGACCTGGTGGCCAAGCTGGTGGTGCACGGGCCGGACGGACCGGTGGTGCTGGCCGCGTCCGCCGTCGCGCTGCTCGCCACCGCGCTGTTCCACACCTGGTGGGCACACCGCCACCAGTTGCACGGCCCCCCGGCGCCGGACGCGCCCGCGCCGCCGGGGGCGCCCGGCGCCGAGCCGCTGCGGGGGCCGCTGCACGACTTCGAGGGCAGCGCGCTGTGGCGGATCCGCACCACCGTGCAGGACTCCCCCGGCAGCCTGGCCCGAGTCTGCACGGCCCTCGCCGGGCGGCAGGTGAACATCGTCTCGATGCAGTCCCACCCGCTGCCGACCGGCGCCGTGGACGAGTTCTTCGTCCGCGCGCCGCGCTCGCTCACCCGGGCCGACCTGACCGCGCTGGTGGCCGGGGCCGGCGGGCACGACATCTGGACCGGCCCGGCCGACGCGCACGACCTGGTGGACGTGCCCACCCATGTGCTGGCGCTCGCCACCCGGACGGCGCTGGACGCCGCGGAGCTGCCGATCGCGCTGCGCCGGCTCTTCGGGCAGTGCAGCATCCGGCAGTACCCGGGGGCGGCCGCGCGTGGCACCGCCGGGGTGGACGGCCATGTGATGCGGCTGCCCGTGCCCTCGGGCGGCCTGATCGAGCTCACCCGCCCGCAGCTGCCGTTCACCCCGACCGAGTTCGCCCGGGCGCAGGCCCTGGTCGAGCTGGACACCCTGCTCGGCCCCCGGGTGCCGGACGTCCGGGCCCGGCCGAGCGTGCCGGCCGGCGCCGAGCTGACCGTGCGGCGCGCGGACGCGGCCGACAAGGCGGCGGCGCTGGCGATGCACCACCGCTGCTCCCCCGAGACCCTGCGCAAGCGCTACCACGGGCCGGTCCGGGACGCCGACCGCTACCTGGACCACCTGCTGGACGCCCGGCACGGGCAGGCCCTGGCGGTGGAGACGGCGGACGGGCGGATCGTCGCCCTCGGGCACCTGATGTGGGACGACGACGGTGCCGAGGTCGCGGTGCTGGTCGAGGACGCCTGGCAGCGGCACGGACTGGGCCTGGACCTCATGCGGCGGATGTCCGCACTGGCCCTGGAGGCCGGGGTGGAGACGGTGTACGCGGTCACCCAGTCGTCCAACACCGGGCTGATCGCGACCATGCGCCGGCTGGCGGCCCCGCTGGACTACGAGGTGGACGAGGGCACCCTGGTGATCACCGCCCATCTGGCGGAGGCCGCCGAGGAGCTGCCGGTGCCCTGGCAGACCCGCCCGGGCCGCTGAGAACGGGGCCGCTGCCGGACTGCCCACCGGGCTGCTCACCGGGCCGCTGCCCGACTGCCCACGGACCGCCCGCCGACTGCCCACGGCGCCGCCGGGCCCCGCGGTCGAGCGGTACCGGTGAGCAGATCGGACAGGTCCGGTAATCGTCCGGTCATTTCTTCACCACATCCTCACCAAGAACCCCACCGGCCCCGGGCCGGGCGGCCCCCGCGCCGCCCGGCCCGGGGCGTGCGCGGAACCGCCGCACCCCGCTCAGGCGTCCCCGACGGCGGAAGGCCCGTCCGTACACCGCCCGTCCTGACCCCGCGTCAGGGCCTCCCGGACCGCCGCTCCACGGGCGTCACAGCAGGCGGCACCGGGTCCGGGGCGTCGAGCCGGGCGGCGGAGTCGGTAGGCTGACCCCGTCCCCGCCGCCCGACGGCCCGTAGTCCGGCCCCCGGGCGGTGCCGCAGCAAGGAGGAACCACTGAGCATGGCAGGCACCGAATCGGAGCCCACAGGCGCACGCGACGCCTCGCTGCCGGCACGCGCGAAGATCGCGGTGACCGCCGGCAAGGTGGCCGCCGCCGTGTCCCGCAAGGCCGGCCGAGGCAGCGGCTCGGTGATCGGCGGCAAGGTCGCGCTCAGGCTCGACCCCGATCTGCTCGCCACCCTCGCCGACCACCTGGACGTGGTGCTGGTCAGCGCCACCAACGGCAAGACCACCACCACCCGCCTGATCGCCGAGGCGCTGCGCGCCGCCGGCCCGGTCGTCTCCAACGCCCTGGGCGCCAACATGCCGGCCGGCATCACCTCCGCCCTGGCCGGCGGTTCGGAGGCCCGCTTCGGCGTGATCGAGGTCGACGAGAAGTACCTGGCCGGCGTCGCCCGCGACACCCGCCCCAAGGCGATCGCCCTGCTCAACCTCTCCCGCGACCAGCTCGACCGCGCCGCCGAGACCCGGATGATGGCCGAGAAGTGGCGCGAGGGCCTCCAGGACACCGAGGCCGTGGTGATCGCCAACGCCGACGACCCGCTGGTGACCTGGGCCGCCTCCTCCTGCAAGAAGGTGGTCTGGGTGGCCGCCGGACAGGCGTGGAAGGAGGACGCCTGGTCCTGCCCCGCCTGCGGCGGTGTGATGCAGCGCCCCGGCGACGACTGGTTCTGCCAGGAGTGCGGCTTCCGGCGCCCCAACCCGCACTGGGCGCTCCAGGGCACCCATGTGGTCGACCCGCAGCGCGGCGCCTGGCCGATCCAGCTCCAGCTGCCCGGCCGGGCCAACCTCGCCAACGCCACCAGCTCGGCCGCCGTCGCCGCCGTCTTCGGCGTCTCCCCGCAGGGCGCCCTGGAGCGGATGCGCGGCGTCACCGCGGTCGCCGGCCGCTACGACGTGGTGCAGTACCAGGGCCGTGACATAAGGCTGCTGCTGGCCAAGAACCCGGCCGGCTGGCTGGAGACCTTCTCGCTGATCGACGGCCCGCCCACCCCGGTGGTGCTCTCGGTCAACGCGCTCGACGCGGACGGCACCGACACCTCCTGGCTGTGGGACGTCGACTACGAGCGACTGGCCGGGCACCCGGTCTTCGTGCTGGGCCAGCGCAAGCTGGACCTCGCGGTGCGCCTGGAGGTCGCCGGGCTGCAGTTCCACGTCGTGGACTCGCTGGAGCAGGCCGTCCGGATGGCGCCGCCCGGCCGGATCGAGGCGATCGCCAACTACACCGCCTTCCAGCAGTTGCGGAAGGTCGTGGCCGGCTGATGCCGGAACGGCACCCGCAGCACCCAGCAGCCCACCGCACGTACGTCATGGAAGGCCTTCGAGGATGAGTGAGAGCAGCCTGCGCGTGGTCTGGGTCTACCCCGACCTGCTCAGCACCTACGGCGACCGGGGCAATGCCCTGGTCGTGGAGCGCCGGGCCCGCCAGCGCCATCTCAACGTGACCCGGATCGACGTCCGCTCCGACCAGTCGGTGCCCACCAGCGGCGACATCTACCTGATCGGCGGCGGTGAGGACCGCCCGCAGCGGCTGGCCGCCGAGCGGCTGCGCAACGACACCGGGCTGGTGCGGGCGGCCGAGAACGGCGCGATCATCTTCGCGGTCTGCGCCGGCTACCAGATCCTCGGCCAGGAGTTCGTCAACGACCTCGGCCAGCGCGAGCCGGGCCTCGGCCTGCTGGACGTGTGGACCACCCGCGGCGAGGGCGAGCGCTGCGTCGGCGACGTGCTGGCCGACGTGGACCCGCAGCTCGGCCTGCCGCAGCTGACCGGGTTCGAGAACCACCAGGGCGTGACCCACCTCGGCCAGGGCGTCAAGCCGCTGGCCCGGGTCACCGCCGGCCGGGGCAACGGCACCGGCGACGGCACCGAGGGCGCCTGGCGGGACACCGTCTTCGGCACCTACCTGCACGGCCCGGTGATGGCGCGCAACCCCGCCGTCGCGGACATGCTGCTCAAGCTGGCGCTGGACGTGAACGCCCTGCCGCCGGCCGACACCACCTGGTACGACGCGCTGCGCTCCGAGCGCATCGCGGCCACGACGCGCCCCGCGTAGTACTCCCCGGTCCGTCCGCCGGTGCCCGCGATGCGGTCATGGGCTCCACGGGCGGGCCGGGAGGTACGACAATGGGGCTGCCCCGTCCCGGGGCTGCCGGCTGCACACCCTCCTCGGCAGCAGGCTGCACTTCCACGCGGGGGCGTCGACGACGCCGCTCCCGCGTCGGCTCCTGCCCGGCCGGACGCAGGGACCGTATGCTCGACTCCACGGCCGGTTTCGGATGTTCTGTCCGAATCGGCCGGTCCTTCACCCGACAGTCACCTCCGCGTCCACCCGGCGCGGGTACGGCTTGTCATGGTGGCGGTCCGTCGTCCCAGCCTGTAGTCCGGCCGTTCCTCGGTTCTGCTCGGGAGTTGCAAAGCAATGCGTATTGGAGTGCTGACCAGCGGCGGTGACTGCCCCGGCCTGAACGCGGTGATCCGGTCCGTGGTCCACCGGGGGGTGGTCGACCACGGCGACGAGATCATCGGGTTCGAGGACGGCTGGCGCGGTTTCCTCGAAGGACACCACCGGCCCCTGACCCTCGACTCGGTGAGCGGCATCCTCGCTCAGGGTGGCACCATCCTCGGGTCCTCCCGGGTCCAGCCGAGCCATCTGCGCGACGGCGTCGAGCGCGCCAAGCAGTACTGCGCGGACCTCGGCCTGGACGCGGTGATCCCGATCGGCGGCGAGGGCACCCTCAAGGCCGCCAAGCTGATGAGCGACGCGGGCCTGCCGATCGTCGGCGTGCCGAAGACCATCGACAACGACATCGCGTGCACCGACGTCACGTTCGGCTTCGACACCGCCGTCTCGGTCGCCACCGAGGCACTGGACCGGTTGAAGACCACGGCCGAGTCGCACCAGCGCGTCATGGTGGTCGAGGTCATGGGCCGCCACACCGGCTGGATCGCCCTGAACGCCGGCATGGCGGCGGGCGCGCACGCGATCGTCGTGCCGGAGCGGCCGTTCCACATCGAGAAGCTCACCGCGGTGGTCCGGGAGCGTTTCGACCGCCAGAAGAAGTTCGCCATCGTGGTCTGCGCCGAGGGCGCCAAGCCCGAGCCCGGCACCATGCACTGGGAGGAGGGCAGCAAGGACATCTACGGCCACGAGCGGTTCACCGGCATCGCCACGCAGCTCTCCGGCGAGCTGGAGCACCGGCTCGGCAAGGAGGCCCGTCCGGTGATCCTCGGCCACACCCAGCGCGGCGGCACCCCGACCGCCTACGACCGGGTCCTCGCCACCCGCTTCGGCTGGCACGCCGTGGAGGCCGTCCACAAGGGCGCCTTCGGGCACATCACCGCCCTCCAGGGCACCGACATCAGCCTGGTGCCGCTGGGCGAGGCGGTGGCCGAGCTGAAGACCGTGCCGGCCGACCGCTACCTGGAGGCCGAGACGGTCATCTGACCGCCTGCCCCGTACGTCCGGTGCCCCGGCCCCCGAGAGCGTGACTCTCGGGGGCCGGGGCCTTCCCGGCGACTGCCCCGCCGGGAGCGGAACCGGACCGGTGGTGATCAGCCGATCAGAACCCGGTGTCGTAGGTGTAGATGCCGCTGTGGTCGAGCAGGTCGGCCGGGGAGACCGTGTTCCACGGCTTCATCCGGTCGTTGAGGTCGACCACGTCGGGCGTGCCGGCCGTCGGCAGATAGGTCTTGCCGGGGTTGCGCTTCTGCCACTCGGACCACAGCTTGTCGACGAAGCAGTGGTGCAGCCAGAACACCGGGTCGTTGGGCGACATGCCGGTGGCCATCTGACCGCCCACCCAGACGTGCACCCGGTTGTGCAGGTTGACCCCGCGCCACCCCTCCAGGTTGTTGCGGAAGCCGGCCGAGGAGCTGTTCCACGGCGCGGCGTCGTAGGTGGTGATGGCGAGCACCGACTCGGCGTCGGCCCGGCTGGGCAGCTGGGCCACCCCGGTGCCGAGCTGGCGGCGCAGGTAGGTGCGGCTGTCGGTGTTGACGTTGAGCCGCCAGTTCCCGCCGGAGAAGGCGAACGGGCCGGTGGTCACCTGGCCGTCGGTGCTGCGGCCGTTGCCGCCCATGAAGTCGGCGCCCCAGATGCCGGAGGTGGCGGAGCGGTCGGCGGTCCAGTCCCAGTACGGGAGGTTGACGCTCGGGTCGACGGCCTGCAGCGCCCGCTCGAACTCCAGCAGGTACTGGCGGTGCCAGGGCAGGAAGGAGGGCGAGCGGTGCCCGGTGCGCTCGCCGTTGTCGACGTCGCTGAGGATGAACTGGTTGTGCGTGGTGACGAACGGGTCGTAGCCGCCGTTCGCCTTGAGCGCCAGCACGGCGTTGACGAACCCGCGCTTCTCCTGGGCCGTCAGGTTCGCCTGGTTCTTGCGGACTGCCATGAGTCCCCCCTCTTGTGGTGGTGTATCGGCCCCGGGTGACCGGGTGGCCGGGAGGCCGGGAGGCCGGGTGGCCGGAATCAGGCGGTGGCGACGGGGACCAGCGTCGCGCCCTGGAGGTCGTTGACGGCGGCCCGGGCGAGCGCGCGCGGCGTCGCGAAGGTCTGGTAGTGGTTGACGACGCTGATCCAGGTGCCGTCGGCGTTGCGCATCATGTGCAGTTCGTCGCCGTCGATCCGCACCTCGTAGCCGGTGCCGGCGGCGCCGCCGTGGTGGTGGCTCCCCCCGTCGGCCGGGCGGCCCTGGATCCGCCGGCCCTGGAAGACCTCGTCGAAGCTGTCGGACGCGCCCGGGTCGGCGGCGGTGGCGGCCCCGCCGCCGGGGCCCGCGAGACCGATCACGACGGTGCCGGTGGCGACGGTCAGGGCGGCCGCGGCCCCCTGGAGCATCCGTCGGCGCGTCAGCTCCGTGGCATGGGTGTCCTCGGACATGGTGATACCCCCTCAGGTACCCGAACCGGAGTTCGGGCACTGTTCACAAGCGATTGGTCCATCGTTAAACGAAGGTGATTCCTTGATCGAATCACTGGTTTCGATGGTCGCAATGCTTGTTGACCTACGGAACAGCCGATCGGCGGGGGTACGTAGGGTTGCGTATAAATTCGGTCATTTTCTGTCACCTGCCGAACACGCAGCGATCACCCCAGCGAGCACCCCGGCGAAGCACGCGCGAGCACCCCGCGGCGGCGTCCGCCTGGCGGGATCGGGAGGACACGGCCTAGCGTGACCGGAGGAGCGCAACGGAGCGGACCACCGGGAGGGACCAGGCGATGGAGATCCTCGCGTACGGCGTACAGGCCGACGAGCGGCCGCTACTGGAGACCGCCTTCGCGGGCCGGCACGCGCTGCGCTGCCTGTCCGTCTTCCTCAACCGTGACACCGCCCCGCTCGCCGCCGGCTACCCGGTCGTCAGCAGCAGCGTCAACGCCGAACTCGACGCCGCGACCCTCGCCGTCCTCGCCGCCGGCGGGACGAAGCTGATCGCCCAGCGCTCCACCGGCTTCAACAACATCGACCTCGACGCCGCGGCCGACCTCGGCCTGACCGTCGCCCGGGTCTCCCACTACAGCCCCCACGCGGTCGCCGAACACGCCTGGGCCCTCGCCCTGGCCGTCAACCGCCGCCTCACCCGCGCCGCCAACCGCTCCCGCGAGTTCGACTTCCGCCTCGACGGCCTCCTCGGCCGCGACATCCACGGCATGACCGTCGGCGTCATCGGCACCGGCAAGATCGGCGAATGCTTCACCCGGATCGCGGCCGGATTCGGCACCCACCTCCTCGGCTGGGACATCACCCCCAACCCCGCCTGCCTCGACCTCGGGATGACCTACACCGAACTCCCCGAACTCCTCACCCGCGCCGACCTCATCAGCCTCCACGTCCCCCTGCTGCCCTCCACCCACCACCTCATCGACGCCACCGCCCTCGCCCGGATGAAGAACGACGCCATCCTCGTCAACTCCAGCCGCGGCGGCCTCGTCGACAGCGCCGCCCTCGTCGAAACCCTCCGCGCCGGACACCTCTCCGGCGTCGGCCTCGACGTCTACGAGGAGGAGACCGGCGTCTTCTTCACCGACCAGTCCATCCAGGGCATCACCGACGACATCCTCGCCCGCCTGGTCACCTTCCCCCAGGTCCTCGTCACCAGCCACCAGGCCTACTTCACCCACACCGCCGTCGGCCAGATCATCGACACCACCGCCCGCAACATCGACGACTACGCCGCCGGCCGCACCAACGAGAACACCCTCGTCCCGAAGAACTGACCCGACAGGCCACGCGACACACCAGCACGACCGGATCCCCGCCCTGGGGAGGACGACGGCCGACGATTCCCGCCGGGACCAACCCATGGCCCAACGCCGCACGGGCCGCCGACCACGCTTGCCAGCCGCGGATTTCCGGGCAGTCGCCCGCCATCGCCCCTTGTCAGGGACCACGCGCCGGACCCGCCACCGCCCAGCCGGCCGTCCGGAGACCGTGCTCGTGACCGGCCCGCTCCTCGCCACCGGACTGTGCCGACTCCTTTCGCCCGCCGCGGCGCTGGCCGCGGCGCGCACGGCGGACGGCCACCGGCGGACGGCCAGACTCATGCGGGACCTCTCATGGCCGGTCAGCGGCCGCAGACCGGGCGCACCCGGCGTACCCCCGCACCGGGTGCCGACCACCGGTTCGACGCAACGGAACAGACCGCCCCAGCTCCTTGAGGTGTCCCTCTAGTGCTTCAGAGCGTCCTTGGCCTTCTGGCCGGCCTGGGCCATGTCGCCCTTGGCCTGCTTGGCCTTGCCCTTGGCGACGAGACTCTCGTTTCCCACGGCCTTCCCGGTCGCCTCCTTGACCTTGCCCTCGGCTGTCTCTGCGGTGTGCTTGATCTTCTTGCCCGCACTCATCACGTTCTCCTGTCCGGGTCGGTGAGTCACCCTGCGACTGCCCGATTCGACGCCGTTCATTCGGATTCATCGCGTCGGCCGGCCGCGTTCCTCCTCGTCGTACTCGTCCTCGTCCTCGTCCGCGTATTCGTCCTCGGGCTCGTCCGCGTACTCGTCCTCGCTCTCCTCGTCGTCGGCTCCGGCGTCGTCTTCGTACTCCTCCTCGGGCTCCTCCTCGTCGTACGCCTCGTCCTCGTCCTCGTCCTCGTCCTCGTCCTCCGCGCCGTCGTACTCCTCGCCCTCCTCCGGTTCCTCGTCCTCGTAGCCCTCGCCCTCGGGCTCCTCGTACTCGTTCCCGGCCGCCTGTTCCTCCTCCACGGCTTCGTCGTGGGTGCGGACCACCTCGCCGTCGCGGATCTCACCGCGCCACCCCTCGGCCTCGTCGTTGGCGAGGGAGACGTGCCGCTGGAAGTTCTTGAAGTCCAGCCGCAGTCGGCGGCCCTGGGCACGCCAGATGTTCCCGGTCTTCTCGAACAGGCCCGAGGGGTAGTACTCGACGACCAGCACTATGCGCGTCAGGGTCGGAGTGATCTCGTGGAAGCTCACGGCCCCGCGGGTGCTGCCCTTGGCACCCGACGAGGACCACACGATTCGCTCGTCCGGGATCTGCTCCTGGACCGTCGCCTTGAAGCTGCGCTTCGACGGTCCGACCTTGACCTTCCAGTCGGTGGTCACCTCGTCGCCCTGCGAGACGTCCTGTACACCCTTGGCGAAGCCGCTGAAGTCCTCGTACTGGGTCCAGTGGTCGTACGCGGTTCGTACGGGCACGCCGACGTCGAGTGTCTCGACGATGTTCATGACCTTCTTGCCGGCCTTTCGGCCGGCCTTCCCCCCACCGAAGGCTCCCTTGACCTTGCCGACGACGTCGTCCTTGATACTCCTCGCCTTCTCACCGAGGAACGCCGCGGCCGGTGAGTCGCCCTGCAGGACCCGGGTGCCCACCTTGGGCAACACGCCGCCGTTCTCCGCCACTTCGCCCAGCTGACCGGTGATGTCGGCCACCTTGTCGCCGGCCTTCCCGATCAGGTGCTCCGCCTGGGCACCCAGGTAGTGGGCGGCTTCCTCCTTGAGCCGATCGACACCTGACACCTCGGGGGGCTTCTCTTCCGTCCTGGCCATGACCTACCTCCGCCGGGTGGGCCGCTTGGAGGACGAGGCGGCCGTCTTCTCGGCCGCGGTCTTCTTCGCTGCGGACTTCTTCGCGGGCGCGGCCGCCGTCCTGCCCGGGTTCTTGGTGGCGGTGGCCTTCGACGGGGTCGAGCGGGTCGACGACCGCTTGGCAGGCGGGGCCGTCCTCGAGGGGGACTTCTTCGCAGCCGGGGCGGTCTTCTTCGCCGGAGCCGCGGACTTCTTGGCAGGCTTACGCGTGGCGGAGGACCTCGACGCGACCTTGGGTGCCGCGCGGGGGCTCGGTTGTTCGTCGGTGGCGGCGGCAGTCCGGCGGCGCCGCGGTGCGCGCTCGCGGTGCGGTGTCTCCTCGGCTTCGGCCTCTTCGGCCTCTTCACCCCCTTCTCCGTCGTCCTCTTCTCCCTCCGGCTCCCCCTCCTCGTACGCCTCCTCCGGTTCCTCCTCGTCGTACGGCTCCTCGTCCTCCTCCTCTTCCGGTTCGGCCTTCTTCGGCTTGCCGACGCTCAGGGTGCGCTCCCGCAGGGTGTCCGCGAACTCGCCGATCCGCCGGTCTGCCGCGGCGGCCACCGCACGCTTGCCGGCGTCGAGGAGCTCGCCCCGGACCTGCTCGTTCAGCTCGGCGACCTGCGGCACATCGCTGAGCCGCCGCAGCCCCTCGGTGGCGAGCCGACGCGGATCCAGCCCGAACCGCCTGCCCGCGAGGTACGTCGCGGCGGCGAATGCGAGCCGCCCCTTCTTCGCGCGGCCCAGTACGTACCCCCCGGCGACCGCCGCCGCCAGAGCCGCTTTGGTGGTGTCCTTCATGGGTCATCCCTTCCGGCGCCCGCCCTGACCGCGTGGCCCGGCGACGCGGGCGGCCTGTCGATGACCGCGGCGCCCTCGTCAGGATCTCCTGCCGCCCGAGGCGGGCGGAATCGAGCGCACAGCGTGGGGGCGACGTCTGCCGCAGGCCACGACCGCGATCGACGGAACCGGGACGCGGGCGGGGTCCGCTCGTACGGCACCTGCGCGATGCCCGCCCATCTGCCGGCCCACTGCGACCAGGAGTCCCGGCCCGATGTTCGTACCAGCACTCCGTATGTCCAGTCTGGCCAGACATGAAACTGCGCGCCAGGTGGCCACCGCGCCCATCCGGACTTCCCCGGCCGCCACAGGACGGCGGGTTGCCGGGGCCGGGCCGCCAACAGCCCTGTGGGGCCGGACCGAATGCATCGCCTCGCAGCTCTGCCGGGGGCGCCGACCATGCCACTCAGCAGAGAATTGCCGTCTATCATGAAATAAGCCCTAAATCCACTCAGCCTGGTACGTCACCTCCGATTCCGGAGAAGGAAGATGGCCCCAGAGAAGCGAGAGGACGGCGTCCGGGAGCGTCGACCCGCCCACGCGGATCCGCCCTCGGCCCGCACCGGCTCCACCGGCCGCCGGGCGGCGGGCGAGGCCGGCGCGGCCGGCGCGGCGAGGCGGCGCTCCCGCCGTGTCTCGGCTCCGCAGGCCATGAGCTACGCCGCCGAGCAGCTCGCCCAACTCCTGGGCCGGGTGCCCGAGTCGGTCTCGGCACTCAAGCCCACCGAGGACGGGTGGCGAGCCGACGTCGAGGTGGTGGAACTGGAACGCATCCCCGAGACGACCAGCGTGATGGCCAGCTACCGGGTGTCACTCGACGAGGAGGGCGAGCTGGTGGCGTACGAGCGGATCCGCCGATACACCCGTGGACAGATCGACCCCCGTCCCTGATACACACCCCGCCGCTTCGAAGCGGAGCCGACCGCTCTCCTCCGCAACGGCGGACCGGCGAAGGGAGGCACCGTGACTGTGGTGCCGCAGAGCACAGCCGGCGTGTCCCGCAGCGGGAACACCGGGAACCTCTACGACGTCCTCGAACTGATCCTGGACCGTGGACTGGTCATCGACGTCTTCGTCCGGGTGTCACTGGTCGGGATCGAGATCCTCAAGATCGATATCCGGATCGTCGTCGCCAGCGTGGACACCTATCTCCGGTTCGCCGAAGCGTGCAACCGCCTGGACCTGGAATCCGGGCGCAAGGCGCCGGCGCAGCTCACCGACATCGTCGGCGAGGTGACCGAGGGCGGGGCGCACGGCAAGAGCAAGGGCGCGCTCACCGGCGCCGTCGAGGCCGTCACCGACTCCCTCCACCTCGGACGCGACAAGGACGACAAGAACGACAAGGAGGAAGAGGAGGCCGAGCCGAAACGGGCCCGACCCACTCGACGGCCCACCAGGCGACGGGAGGAATGACGTGGCCGTCTACGTCTACTCGATCACCGCGGCGCCGCACTCCCCCGACCTCGGCGGCCTGACCGGGGTGGGCGAAGCCCCCGCGGAGCTGCGTACCGTGTGCGCGGGACCGCTGTGCGCAGTGGTCAGCGACGCCCCCGAAGGACTCCGGCCCAAGCGGCGCGACCTCGTGGCCCACCAGGCCGTCCAGGAGCGCCTCATGGGCACCGGCCCCGTCCTGCCTCTGCGCTTCGGCTTCACCGCGCCCGACGACGACGCCGTCCGCGCCGTGCTCACGGAGCGCCGGGAGGAATACACCCAGCGCCTGACGGCACTGGAGGGGTGCGCCGAATACCACCTCAAGGGGGCGGTCGAGGAGGAGGTGCTGCTGCGCCGGATCCTTCAGGAGACACCCGAGGCCAGACAGCTCAACGACGAGATCAGGGCCGGCAGCACCAGGCCGGACCTGCCGCTTGCCCTGGGCGAACTCGTCGCCCACGAAGTCCTGGCCCGCCACCAGGCCCTGGCCTCCGGCGTCGTCGAGGCACTGCGCCCCCACACCCGGCAGGAACGGATCTCCGAGCCGACCGGCGACGACTTCCTGAACATCTCCTTCCTCGTGGACGACGAACACCGGCAGGTCTTCCTCGCCGCGGAGAAGGGCCTCACCCACGAACTGGGCCAGGAGTTCGACTTCCGCCTCCACGGTCCGCTGCCGCCCTACAGCTTCGTCTAGGGAGGCACCCCGTGGGACTGCTCACCCAGATCATCACCCTGCCGCTCGCACCGGTGCGCGCCACCGTGTGGGTGCTGGAGCGTGTGGTCGAGGCAGCGGAGGACGAGTACTACGATCCCGCGCCGGTCGAGCGCGAACTCGCCGAACTCGAAAAGGCGCTCCTGGCCGGAGACATCGACGGCGAGACCTTCGACCGCCGCGAGGACGAACTTCTCGACCGGCTCGACGAGATCAGCGCCCACCGGCGACGCGGCGCCCCGTAAGCACCCCCGCCGCACCCGCCGCACCCGCCGCACCCGCCGCACCCGCCGCACCCGCCGCACCCGCCAGCGAAACGAGGTCGAGCCGTGACAGACCCCATCGCCAACCGCCTCGGCCCCCTGCCCTCCAGATCCGCGCCGCCCTACGGCCAGTCCTCCGCCAGCCTCGCCGACATCCTGGAACGCGTCCTCGACAAGGGCATCGTCATCGCCGGCGACATCCAGATCAACCTCCTGGACATCGAACTGCTCACGATCAAGCTCCGCCTGCTGATCGCCTCGGTGGACAAGGCGAAGGAGATGGGTATCGACTGGTGGGAACACGATCCCTCGCTCTCCTCCCGAGCGGGCGGCGCCCGGTCGCTGGAGGAGGAGAACCGGCTGCTGCGGGAGCAGATCGAGGAGAACCGGCGCCTGCGCGAACAGCTCAGTGCCCTGCGCGCCGACCCCGCCGGGCTGCCGCCCACCGAAGGCACGGCGGAGAAGGCCGCGGCCCCCCGCCGTCCGGCCCGCCCGAAGCGAGCGGAGCCCGCGACCCGGTCCGCCACGCGGCGGGGTGAAGCATGACCGCCCGGTCACTGGCCTACACCTACGCCGTGGCACAGGACGCGCCCGACCTGCGGAGAGCCGTGGACAGCCTCACCGGAGTCGTCGGCGCGCCGGTGCACCTCGTGCGCCCGAGCCGCGGCGGGGAGGCCGTGGCCACCGTGAGCCCCGTGCCGGGAGAGGACTTCGACCAGGCCGCGCTCGCCGCCCACCTGGAGGACCTCCAGTGGCTCGAAGCACTCGCCCGCTCCCACCACGGCGTGATCGAGGCCATCGCCGGGTGCACCACCGTTCTCCCGCTGCGCCTGGCAACGGTGTACCTCGACGACGACCGGGTACGGAGCGTGCTCGACGACGGGCAACGCGCCTTCCTGGAGCAGTTGACCCGCCTGGCCGAGCACGTGGAGTGGGGAGTCAAGCTGTACATCGAGGCCCCGGCCGGCGCGCAGGCGGCGCCGTCCCGAGCGCCGGACCGAGCGCCGGACCTCAGCCCCGGACGCGCGTACCTGCACCGGCGCCGGGCCGAGCAGGAGTCGCAGCACGACGCCTTCCGCGCCGCCGAGGAAGCGGCCGAGCGGATCGGGGCAGCGGCCCGCGAGCACGCCGCCGGCCGTGCCCGGCACCGGGTCCAGCAGGGCGAGCTGGCGGTCGAACCGGGCGTGAACGTCATGAACGACGCCTACCTCGTGCCGCTGGACCACGCCGAGGCGTTCCGGGCCGACGTACTGAACTCGACCGACAGCCTGACCGGTGTGCGCGTCGTCGTCACCGGGCCATGGGCTCCCTACTCCTTCGCCGACCGGGGCCCGGCCGGGGAGAGCGCACCATGAACGGACCCCCCGGCACACCGTCCGGCGCGCCCGCGCCGCAACGCCAGGCCGCTCTCATCGACCTGCTGGACCGGCTGCTCAGCGGCGGTGTGGTCCTCACCGGCGACCTCGTCCTGTCCATCGCGGACATCGATCTCGTCCGGATCTCCCTGCGGGCGCTCATCCTCTCCGTCAGCGAACAGAATCCCTCCTCTCACATGCTCGGCATTCCACCGGGCAGGGAACCGCCATGACCGGTGACGCACGCCGGCCCCCCGACCGGTTCGACGAGGTCGCCGAAGCGGCCGCCCGGGCCTTCCGCCTGCTGCCCGCGACCTCGCAGAGTCAGCACCGAGCGCCCGGCACAGCACCGGGGCGGCCGCACAAGCTCTCCACCAACCCGGAGACGGTCGAGCGGGACTTGATGAAGCTCGTCCTCACCATCGTCGAACTGCTGCGTCAACTCATGGAGCGCCAGGCCATCCACCGCGTCGACGCCGGTGACCTCACCGAGGAACAGGAGGAGGCGCTCGGCGCGACGCTGATGGCCCTTCACGACCGCATGGGCGAACTCTGCTCGCGCTACGGCCTGACCATGCAGGATCTCAACCTGGATCTGGGGCCCTTGGGCAGCCTGCTACCGCCCGCCGACTAGTCACCGGTGCGCCGGGCCGCCGCTGGCGTGTCGGCCTGTCCTCGCTGACACCCCTGCACCTCCTACGGGCCGCGGCGCTCGCCGTCACCGACCCGGACCCGGTCGTCCGCAGTCCCGACCGGATCCCGGCCCGGTTCCTCGGCGCCGTGCACGTCGGCCCACCCGCCGCCGCGCAGACGCAGTCCTCGGGCAGGGCCCGGTGAACGACGGACCCCGACCCGAGCCGGTAGCCGTCCACCCGCTCGCCCTCGCCGGCCCCGACGGCCCCGGAGACGCGCGCCAAGCTGCGGGAGCTGGTCACCGGGCAGCAGGTGGGCCGGATCGCGATGGAGCAGAGCCACCCACGGCCGATGACCACTCACCGATTCCGGGCGGAGCACCCGGTGCCGTCCAGTCTGAACGGTCGGGAACGGGCCACTGGAGACGGAGTCGGGCGGCCGCTGTCAGCCCGCCTACGCCGGGGTCAGGAACTCCCGGGCCTCACCTCGGAAGACCTGTTCGGCGTGCCACTGCCGGTGCCGGCCGGCGACCGGAGGAACCCCCGTTTGCGGCCCGATGACCGGCCGTCCGGCCAGGGCGAGCACGTGCTGCCTGCTGGCCTCGCTGCGGCCGACGAAGCGCCGCGAGACGAGTATGCGGCGGCCCTCCCCCAGGCCCAGGACGCCCTTGTCGAAGAGCTTGTGGTGCAGCGAGCACAGGCACAGGCCGTTGTCGACCTCGTCCGGCCCGTCGTACGACCACCAGCGCACGTGCGCCGCCTCCAGGCCGACCGTGCTCGCTCCCAGCATCCCGTCGTAGCCGCAGAAGGCGCACTGGAACTCATACGCGGTCAGGACGAGTTCGCGCATCCGCCGGTCCCGCTGCCGTCGCGCCGCCCGCCCCGTCCCGCCCGGGCCGCCGGTCACCTCCGCGGCCTCGGCCGGGTCCAGATCGAGGCCGACGGCTTCGCACAGGTCGGCGTGCAGTGACGGCGGGAAGTGGAAGTCCAGGAGCACCCGTGCCAGACGGCCCAGGAGCGCCGGCTCCTTCCGCAGAGCTGCCCGCAGCTCGGGCGCGAGCCTCCCGGTCGCGCCACTGGAGCGCAGGACCCGCACGCCACTTCCCGGGCTCCCGGGCCCCTGGTCGGTCCTGACCTCCCAGACGCCGTCACTGACCAGATGATGGAACGGGTACGCGGGGGTGGTCGAATGGGACGGCCCGTACTCCTCGAGCAGCCGCTTCAGCTCCTGCTCGACGGCGCTGTACCGCAGTTCGCCGTCGGCATCGCGCTGGAAGCTGCCCAGCGCGTACAGCAGCAGCAACGGTTTGTGCGGCGCCCGAACATCGTTGTTCGTCCACCGTCTCAGCTTCGCCACCCGCTCCAGCCAGTCCATGGCCGCCCAGCGTATTCCGCAGCACCGACACTGCCTCAGCTGAGGGGTTCCGTCGCGACGGGAACCTCCCACCTGTGCAACGGGCGGTTCGGATCAAGCGTGCGGCGAGCCACCACCTTCCTGGCGCTTCGCGGCGATCGGCCGGAGTGGGCTACGGGCCCGCGAGTCCAGCCCGCCGGCCTGGCTGCGCCAAAACTCGCGGCCGGCTCACACCAAGCCGCGTGCCAAACGCGATCGTGGAGTTCGCGGTGCTGCTTGATCAGCGTGGCAAGCAGCCCTACTCAAGCTGAGCGAGACAGCGCTCGGCGAGGCCGGCCGGTCCGGCTCAGAAGGTTCTGAACACCCCGTCCTGGTCGACGGCGCGGGCGAAATCGTCGAAGGCCATGTTCGCGATCGACAGGTTGTTCTCGATCCCCCAGAGCTCCGCGGCGACAACCCGGATGAAGCGCCCCGGCTCACCCCACAGGTCCACGACGACGACCGGCAGCTCGGCCGAGCCGAGCGCCACCGTGTCCGCCAGGACGAGCAGCGGGTGCCGGTAGTCGCCCGGCAGCAGGTTCCTCGCCTCGGCACAGGTCGCACCCGCGAAGCGGGGATCGTCCACAAGCGCGACGTCGGGAAGGAAGCCGGACTCGTTCGGGGTGGCCAGGACCTTGCGCAGGCGCTCCCACGAAGCGGGGCCGGAGAAGTCGGTACGCACCACCAACGTGGCCGAACTGGAGGGAAGTTGATTCACATGACGACCGTACCGCGAGGGAACCGGACTGCTCCCGATCGCCTCCGCCGGCTCGGCTGCAGCCCGCTGGTCCAATCCGTCCACCGCGCCGGCCGCGCCCCGCACACCCTGGACGACCGGCAGCCCACCGACGCCGTTCTCGCCGAGACCGCTGTCGAACAACGGCAGACAACCGGGTCTGTCGTGTGCGCACCCGCCTGCGGGGCGGATCCGTCGGCCGGGGGGTGGTCGGCGGTCAGTGGGCCGTCGCGAGCCAGTCCTGGTAGTGGGTGGCGGCCAGGCGGGCGCCGGGGCCCGGGGTGAGGGCGTCGCCGGGGACGGCGGCGAACAGGCCGGCCCGGTCGTCGACGAGGACGGGGCGCCGGTCCCCGCGGGCGGCCAGCGTGAGGCGGCCGATCTCGTCGAGTGTGAACCGGTCGGGGCCGGCGACGTCCAGGATTCCGTCGAGCGGCGCACCGGTGGCCACCTCGGCGAGCGCGGTGACGACGTCGGCGCTGGCGATCGGCTGGATCGGCGTCGCGGGCAGGCGCACGGCACTCTCGTCCGAGGTCCAGGAGATGGTCGGTTCCATGAACTCGAAGAACTGGGTGGCGCGCACGATCGAGCAGGGCGTCGGGCCGCCGCGCAGGAGTTCCTCCTGGAGCGACTTGGCGCGGTAGTAGTCCAGCGCGGGGACCTGGTCGACGCCGACGATGGAGAGCGCGACCTGGTGGCGCACGCCGGCCCGCTCACCGGCGGCCAGCAGGTTGCCCACCGTGGTGCGGAAGAACGCGATCGACTGGTCGTCGAAGGTGGGCGAGTTGGTGACGTTGACGGCCGTGTCCGCGCCGGCGAGCGCCTGGTCGAGGCCGGCTCCGGTCAGCAGGTCGACGCCGGAGGAGAGCGAGGCGGTGGTCACCTCGTGGCCCCGGGTGGCCAGCTCGGCGGCGAGCTGGGATCCGATCAGGCCGGTGCCGATGACGGTGATCTTCATGGGGTGCCTTCCTTCGTGAGCCGGGCGGGGGCGCGGGCTCAAACTCGGACATCTTCTGTCCGAGATTCTACTCGGATATCCTTTGTCCGAGTCAAGTGGAGGCGGAATGAAGCTGTCGGGTGGCGTGGAGTGGGCGCTGCACTGCTGCGTGGTGCTGACCACGGCCGCGGATCCGGTGCCGGCCGCCCGGCTGGCCACCCTGCACGACGTGTCGCCCAGCTACCTGGCCAAGCAGTTGCAGGCGCTGTCCCGCGCCGGGCTGGTGCACTCGGTGCAGGGCAAGACCGGCGGCTACGTCCTCACCAGGAAGCCCGCCGAGATATCCGTGCTCGACGTGGTGCAGGCGGTCGACGGGGCGAACCCCGCCTTCGTCTGCACCGAGATCCGCCAACGCGGCCCGCTGGGCACCCCGCCGGAGCAGTGCACCGGGCCGTGCCCCATCGCCCGGGTGATGGGCGCCGCCGACGCGGCCTGGCGCGCGTCACTGGCCGCCGTCACGATCGCCGACCTCGCCGCCTCCGTGGAGACGGACAGCGGCCCCGAGGCCCTGCCGACCGTCGGGGCCTGGCTGGCCCGCGATCCCGACTGATGGGGAGGGGAGGCCGTCAGCGCCGTCAGCGGTCCAGGGGGAGCTGGTCCCCGGTGGCGCCGACTTCCAGGCGTGCGTAGTCCGGGTGCTCCAGACGGTGGTGGACGTAGATCTGGTCGGCCCACGGCGGGTCGAGGGGTGTGAACGCCCGCAGGCCCAGGACGCGGCCGATCGGCCGGTCGGGGTGGGCCGCGTTGAAGTCGGTGACGGCGGCGGCTTCGCCGATCTGTTCGATGGTGCCCGGCAGGTCGTCGAGGTAGCAGGTGACCCGCGGCAGCAGGTGTTCGTGCGCGGGGCGGCGGAAGAGGTCCAGGGCGGTGGCGGTCGAGGAGTAGTAGTCCAGGTCGAGGGAGACGAAGCCGACCGGGTGATCGCGCAGCAGGTCCGCGTGGGTGTCGAGGTATTCGGGCAGCGTCCGGGCGATGTCCCCGATCACCAGCTCGGCCTCGCCCAGCCGGGCCCGCAGCCGGTCGTGGTCCATGGCGTAGAAGCCGGGGCCGAACAGGTAGGGCAGGTCTCGGGGGTCCTTGGCCGCGGGCATGCCCACCCCGCCGTCGAAGCCGACGACCCGCACCGCCACACCGGTGGCACCGGCGTAGTACCGGGCGTGCTCGGCCAGGGCCAGCAGTCCGTTGCCGCCGGCCACCCCGAACTCCACCACCGTGACGCCCCGGTGCCCCAGTCGTGCGGCCAGCTCGGTGGCCCGGCGAACGCCGTACGCGTAGTGCGGGCGCTGGACCAGACCGAACCGGTACGCCGAGGCGGAGCCGACCCCGGGCAGCCGCCGCAGCAGCCGATTGCGCACCGCGTGCCGGGTGCCGGACTTCGACCAGTCCCACAGCACGTCGGCCAGTCCGCCGACGGGCCCGCGACCGAACGGATGACCCTTCTGAGCGGTCGAGCGTGAACCCGTGCGCCCCATGGCGCCCCTCCTGAGAACGGACAGCGGACAACGGACAACGGCGGGCAGGCAGCGGACAACAGCCGGCAGAAGCCTTCCCGTCCCCGTCGCTCCCAACCGATCGGCAGCAGCCCATGGCCGACAAGTCGACTCACTGAGGACCGAGATCACCCCCGACGACGGCGGCTGTCGTCGGCGGCGTACGCGCCGACGCCGAGAGCGCGTTCCAGCTCGTCGATGCGGGCACGGACCTGCTGCGCGTCCCGGCCGCCGTGGCCGGGACGCGCGAGGACCACCCGCGCCACGAACTGCCTCAGGAGCAGCAACGGGACCGCGGTCACCCACAGCACGCCCGAGAACAGCGCGATCGCTTCGATGTGCGGACGTTCCTTGCGCTCGAACTCGGCCAGCGACCTGCCCGACGCCGTGCCGAGAAAGCCGGTCCTTCCGCGTTCGAATACGGCGCGGGCCGTCAGTACGGCGCCAACCCCGTAGCCGCCGAGCACGCTCAGCCACAGCAACAGCACTTCGGATCGCCTCCCGGATCGCCGACCGCTTCCTGGCACCAGCCGTCTGCCCCAACGGCACGGCCCGTAACAGGACGACGGTCCGGGCTCGCGCCCGAAGGACGGGATACGACGGCCGGTTCTGGTGGGACGCCGGACGCGACGGCCCTCGAAGCATGGCCCGGCGCAGTCGGGGCACCCGAGCTGCGATCGAATCGTCCCTGATGTGAGGAGTCCGTCCCGATGCTTGCCCTCGTACTCGTACTGCTGCTCGCCCTGCTCCTGTTCGGTGTCGGTTTCGCCGTCAAGGTCCTGTGGTGGATCGCCCTGGCCGTCTTCGTCGTCTGGCTTCTCGGGTTCGTCGCCCGCGGGACGACGGCCGGCGGGAGCCGGGGACGCTGGTACCGCTGGTGACGCCGGTACCGCTGGTGACGGGCATCCGCTCCGGCGCTGAGCCGAAGACCATGCCTGTCGGCCGAAGGTAGCGGGCGTCCGCAGGCCGCAGGCCCCGGCTCCGGCGCTCTCGCGCCGGAGCCCCTGACGAGCGACGAGAGTGGCCCTGGCCGCCGGTGCCAGGGCTACTCGTCGTCCGGGGGGCCGGCGTGGTCCTTGTCCCCCGAGCCGTCGGAGGGGTCGTCGAATGCGACGTCGATGTGCTGCTCGGGCCGGCGTTCCTCCTGGCGGGCAATGGATTCCAGGACCTCTTGATCGCTTTCGGTCAGCGGGGGCTGGACGAGGGTGCGCGGCCAGAGTCGTCTGGCAAGGACCACGTTCGTCTCGGCCGCGAAGACGGTCACCTGCGCCACCAGGTAGAGCCAGGACAGCAAGCCGATCACGGTCGCGAAGAACCCGTAGACCTCGGTGGCGTGGCGCAGCTCGTGGGCGACCAGGACCGCGCCGAAGGCCTGCAGCAGCGTGAACAGTGGCCCGGCGGCCACGCAGCCGGGCAGCAGGGCGCGCGGAGCGATCGGCTGGGGGGTGAGGGTGCGGAAGCACGCCAGGCACAGCGCCATGTTGACGAGCGCGGACAGAACGAGGGCGCCGATGCGCGCGCCGACGCCCCCCAGCGTGGTGGCGATCAGGCTCGCCGCTGCGGTGGCCACGATCAGTCCCGCCCCCAGGACAGCGAACAGGGCCAGACTACGGGCCAGGCGCGGCCAGTAGCCGGGGCGCTTCACCCCCGGCACGTTCCACACCTCGGCCATGGTGTGCTGCAGGACCTGTGCGATCCCCAGCGCGCCGTACAGCAGCCCTGCGATGCCGACGGCCAGCGCGAGGCCGCTGCCCTGGACGGTGTGGACGTTCTGCCTCAGCTGGTCGCCGATGATCGGGAAGTCGGCGAGCGCGGAGTCGACCACGGCCCGCTGCGCGCCGGGGTGACCGTGCAGGACGAAGCCGAGCGCGGTGGACAGCAGGAGCAGCAGCGGGATCAGCGCGACGAACCCGTAGTAGGTGATCAGGGCGGCGAGCAGGCCGCCCCGGTCGTCGCCGTACTTCTTGACCACGCCGACCCCCACCGCCACGGCGGTGCGGCGCTGCTGGGCGCGGTCCACGGCTCGAATCAGGCGTTCGACCGGATTCATGTCGGGCCCTCCTGCCGTCCGCACGATGGGATGCGTCGGGAGGCGTCTGCCCGGCCGCCGTGCGGATACCCGGCACGGGGCCCCCTCGCCCGCGGCGACATCCGAGCGCACAGGGGTCAGCAGCTGACATGCAGGACGCAGATGTCGTCGCGGCGTGTCCGCGGATCGACCAGCGCCTGCACGAGCCCGTCCAGGCGGCCGGAGTCGCCGGCGTAGGCCAGGGCGGTGCGGGCCAGCCGGGAAAGCCCTTCGTCGATGACCTCGGCGGGCTTCTCGACCAGGCCGTCCGTGTAGAGGAACAAGTGGTCGCCGGGCAGCAGGTCGAGCCCGGCCTCCTCGTAGCTGGGTGCGGTGGTCGCGCCCAGCAGGACGCCCGCGGGGGTGGGGAGGAACCGGGCTTCCCCGTCGCGGACGAGAAGTGGCGGCAGGTGTCCCGCCTGGACCCACGTCAGCCGGGAGGTGGCGGGCTGGTAGACGGCCATGATCATGGTGGCCGTGTTGCAGTTCCGCTCCGGCGTGTGCAGCAGCAGCGTATTGAGTCTGGCGAGGACGGCGGGCAGAGGTGTGCCGGTGATGGCCATGCCCTTGGCGGTGAAGCGCAGCAGCGCCATGCTGGCCACCGCGTCCAGTCCGTGCCCGGCCACGTCGCCCACGACGAGCAGGGCGCTGCCGTCGGGCAGTTCGATGGCGCTGTACCAGTCGCCGCCGAGACTGAGACCTTCCTCGACCGGCTGGTACGCGACATCCACGGTGAGGCCGGCCAGGTGCAGCACCTGCTCGGGCACCGGCAGCAAGGTCTCCCGGAGGCGGGTCGCGACTTCGCGTTCGGCGGCCAGCTGGCTCTGCTGCGCGAGCGCGGTCTGCTCGTGTCGCCGCAGCTGCTGTTCGGTGTGCCTGGCGGCGGTGAGGTCCTGGAAGAAGCCGTGGATCTGGACCGGGCGACCGTGGGCGTCCGGTTCGGCCTCGGCGACTACCCGCACATGCCGCGGCTCTCCCTGGGGCAGCCTGATGCGGAAGGTGTGGTCGATCGGCTCGCCGGCTTTCAGCAGAAGCCGCACGGCATCGTCCAGGGCCGCACGGTCCCCGCTCTCGGCGTGAGCGGCCAGCTCCTCCAGCGTCATCGGGCCCAGTGCCCGGTCCCGGCCGAAGATCGAGTACACCTCCTCGGACCAGGTGATCCCGCCGCGGACGAGGTCGCGGTCCATCCATCCCATCCGGCCCAGGCGCTGCATGAGTGCCAGTCGACGCTGCTCGCGTTCGCCGGAGTCCAGACGCTTCCAGGAGACGATGAGCCCGTCCTGGCAAGGCGCCGCCCGCACGCCGTACCGGGACAGGTGCGGGATACCGGCGGCGGCCTCCTGGTACTCGAGCTCTCCCTCCCAGGCGGCCCCGGTCTCCAGTACCTGGAGATAGCCCTGCCACATGGGGGTGCCGAGCACGCTCGGATACGTCTCGAGCACGCTCAGCCCCGCAAGCTCCGGCCCCCGGCGCCCGCCGATGTCGACGGTCTCGGGCGAGGCGGCCACGATGCGGAAGTCCGTCACCTCCCCCTGCGGCCCGTACTCGGCCCGCAGCATCGCCGCGGATCCGGGAAGACCGGCCAGAACCTGCTGGACCACCGCTGTCGCGAAGTCGGCCTCCGCCGCCGGGGCGGGCCTCCGCCGGGGCGCACCAGGGCGCTGAACGTACCTCATGCACCGAGCATTTCACGCCCGTGGGCGACTGTGGCACAGACCCCGACTTGTCACCGCGGTCGCTCGGCTGCCGGGGGAGGAATGACGGGGCTGCGCCTGTTCCGCGTCGACGGGGGGCCGGGGGGCCGGCCGGGGTAAGGCCCGCCTAGGCTGTAGGACGAAGCAAAACGGGCGAACCGGACCCACCCAGGGACCGCGAGGACGGAAAGCAGGACCCGCCGATGGGCGACGGAATGTCAGGCATGCACCACCACGGCGGGATGACCCAACCAGGACCCTTCACGCTCTCCAACGTGCTCACCTGGTCGCCCGACTGGGTGTTCCTGGCCGCCGCCCTGGCCGGGCTCGCGCTGTACCTCCTCGGCGTGGTGCGGCTTCGGCGGCGCGGGGACAGCTGGTCGGCCGGGCGCACGACGGCCTGGGTGCTGGGCATCGGCTCGGTGATCCTGGTCACCTGCACCGGGCTGAACGACTACGGCATGGTGATGTTCAGCGCGCACATGATCCAGCACATGGTGCTCTCCATGCTGTCGCCGATCCTGCTGCTGCTCGGCGGGCCGATCACCCTGGCGCTGCGCGCGCTGCGGCCGACCGGCAAGGGGCGTCCGCGCGGGCCGCGCGAGCTGCTGGTGGCGCTGCTGCACTCGACCTACGTGAAGGTGATCTCGCACCCGGGCTTCACCATCCCGCTGTTCATCGCGAGCCTCTACGGGGTCTACTTCACGCCGCTGTTCGACTTCCTCATGCAGTCCCGGCTCGGGCACATCGCCATGATGGTGCACTTCCTGGCGGCCGGGCTGGTGTTCTTCTGGCCGATCATGGGCGTGGACCCGGGCCCGCACCGGCCGGGCCATGTGATGCGGATCATCGAGCTGTTCATGGGCATGCCGTTCCACGCCTTCTTCGGCGTCGCGGTGATGATGGCCAACCACCAGCTGGTCAAGACCTTCACCACCGGCGGAGCGCCGCCCGGCACCGACCTGCTGGCCGACCAGAAGCTCGCCGGCGGCATCACCTGGGCGTTCGGCGAGATCCCGACCGCGATCGTGCTGATCGCGCTGGTCTACCAGTGGATGCGCTCGGAGGAGCGGCTCTCGCGCCGCCGGGACCGCGCCGAGGACCGCAGCGGTGACGCCGAGCTGGCGGCCTACAACGCCTATCTGGCCTCGCTGGACCAGCGCAACCGGCGGCCGGCGGCCGACGCCGGCTGAGTCGGCCGGACCCCGGCCGGACCGCGGCCGAAGCCATCGACGAGCCCCCGTCCCATCGCGGACGGGGGCTTCGTCGTGTCCGGGCCCCGTCGTTTCCGGGGCTCCGTGGAAATGACCGTTGACCGGTCCCCGTCGCCCCCCTGGGCGGTGGAACGCCGGGAGGCCCCGGGGTCCGTCGGTACGGACCCCGGGGCCTCCCGGGTGGTGCGCGGTGCGGGCGGGATCAGCCGAGGTTGGCGATCGCCTCGTTGAGCGTCTTCGAGGGACGCATCACGGCCGTGGCCTTGGCCGGGTCCGGCTGGAAGTAGCCGCCGAGCTCGACCGGGGCACCCTGCACGGAGACGAGCTCCTCGACGATGGCCTGCTCCTGCTCGGTCAGCGTCTTGGCGAGGTCCGCGAAGGCCTCGGCCAGGGCGGCGTCCGAGGTCTGGCCGGCCAGCTCCTGGGCCCAGTACATGGCCAGGTAGAAGTGGCTGCCGCGGTTGTCGATGCCACCGAGGCGGCGGCTCGGCGACTTGTCCTCGTTGAGGAAGGTGCCGGTGGCGCGGTCCAGGGTGTCCGCCAGCACCTGGGCGCGGGCGTTGCCGGTGGTGCGGGCCAGGTGCTCGAAGCTGGCGGCCAGCGCGAAGAACTCGCCCAGGCTGTCCCAGCGCAGGTAGTTCTCCTTGACCAGCTGCTGGACGTGCTTCGGGGCGGAGCCGCCGGCGCCGGTCTCGAACAGGCCGCCGCCGTTCATCAGCGGGACGACCGACAGCATCTTGGCGCTGGTGCCCAGCTCCAGGATCGGGAACAGGTCGGTCAGGTAGTCGCGCAGCACGTTGCCGGTCACCGAGATGGTGTTCTCGCCGCGGCGGATGCGCTCCAGCGAGAAGGTGGTGGCCTCGACCGGGGGCAGGATCTCGATCCGCAGACCGGTGGTGTCGTGCTCCAGCAGGTACGCCTTGACCTTCTCGATCAGCACGGCGTCGTGGGCGCGGGTCGCGTCCAGCCAGAACACGGCCGGGTCGCCGCTGACCCGGGCGCGGGTGACGGCCAGCTTCACCCAGTCGCGGATCGGCAGGTCCTTGGTCTGGCAGGCGCGGAAGATGTCGCCCGGCTGGACGGCCTGCTCCAGGACGACCTCGCCGGTGGCGGTGTCGACCAGGCGGACGGTGCCGGCGGCGGCGAGCTCGAAGGTCTTGTCGTGGCTGCCGTACTCCTCGGCGGCCTGGGCCATCAGGCCGACGTTCGGGACCGAGCCGATGGTGGCCGGGTCCAGGGCGCCGTTGGCGCGGCAGTCGTCGATGACGGCCTGGTAGACACCGGCGTAGCTGCTGTCCGGCAGCACGGCCAGGGTGTCGGCCTCCTGGCCGTCCGGGCCCCACATGTGGCCGGAGGTGCGGATCATGGCCGGCATCGAGGCGTCGACGATGACGTCGCTCGGCACGTGCAGGTTGGTGATGCCCTTGTCCGAGTCGACCATGGCGAGGACCGGACCGGCGGCCAGCTCGGCCTCGAAGGAGGCCTTGATCTCGGCGCCGTTCTCCAGCGCGTCGAGGCCGGCCAGGATGCCGCCGAGGCCGTTGTTCGGGTTCAGACCGGCGGCGACCAGCGCCTCGCCGTACTTGGCGAAGGTCTGCGGGAAGAACACCCGGACCACGTGGCCGAAGACGATCGGGTCCGAGACCTTCATCATGGTGGCCTTGAGGTGGACCGAGAACAGCACGCCCTCGGCCTTGGCGCGGGCGACCTGCGCGGCCAGGAACTCGTTCAGCGCGGCGGCGCGCATGACCGAGGCGTCCACGACCTCGCCGGCCAGCACCGGGACCGACTCGCGGAGCACGGTGGTGGTGCCGTCCTCGGCGAGCAGCTCGATGCGCAGCGCACCGGCCTCGGCGATCACGGCCGACTTCTCGGTGGAGCGGAAGTCGTTCGCGCCCATGGTGGCGACATTGGTCTTGGAGTCGGCCGACCAGGCGCCCATGCGGTGCGGGTGGGTCTTGGCGTAGTTCTTGACCGACGCGGGGGCGCGGCGGTCGGAGTTGCCCTCGCGCAGGACCGGGTTGACGGCGCTGCCCTTGATCTTGTCGTAGCGGGCGCGGACGTCCTTGTCCTCGTCGGTCCGCGGGTCGTCCGGGTAGTCCGGCAGGGCGTAGCCCTGTGCCTGCAGCTCGGCCACGGCGGCCTTGAGCTGCGGGATCGAGGCCGAGATGTTCGGCAGCTTGATGATGTTGGCACCCGGAGTCTTGGCAAGGGCGCCCAGCTCGGCGAGGGCGTCGCCGATCCGCTGGTCCTCGGTCAGACGCTCCGGGAAGCTCGCGATGATCCGCCCGGCGAGGGAGATGTCGCGCGTCTCCACCTTCACGCCCGCGGTCGAGGCGTACGCCTGGACGACCGGCAGGAACGAGTACGTCGCCAGGGCGGGCGCCTCGTCGGTGTGCGTATAGATGATGGTCGAGTCAGTCATCGGTACTCCGCTTCGCGTCTCCAACGTCTTGACGTCAAGATATCTCGTGACCGGCCCTGCGCTCCACCTCCCCCCGGCACGGATCAGCTCCACGGTCGACCCGATGCGGTCGGAGGGCAAGCCGGACGGGTCACGGCGCGGGCCGCGAGGCGCCGTTCCCGGCCTCGCGCAGCGCGTCGATCCGGGCGTCGAACTCCGCCTCGTCCGCGAGGAACCACAGCTTGCGGCCCCGGTTGCTCTCCCGGACGAAGTCGCGCAGCGCGCCGCCGGCCCCGGTGTACGCGGAGAGGTCGCCGATCACGGCGAGGCCGACCCGGTACTGGGCGAACTTCTGGGTGACCTCCCCCGCGAGTCGGGTGCCCAGGGTGAAGAACTCCACCCCGAACCGGGTGGCGGGGACCACCAGCCATTCGGCGTCCTGGGCGAAGGCCTCGCCGAGGAGGTCCAGGCCGTCGCGCGGGTCGCGGACCACCGGGCCGTCGGCGGGGAGCCGCAGCACGCGCGGCGCGGGGGCGGGGGCAGGCGCGGGTGCGGGTGCGGGGGCGGACACGGGTGCGGGGGCGGACACGGGTGCGGGCGTCGGGAGCGGCTCAGACATGGCGGTTCTCCGTCGTCAGGGTGTGGATGAGGAGGAGCAGCTCGGCGGTGTCGGCCGGGGCGCCGAGGACGATCACCTTGAGGGTCGAGCGCTCCTCGTTGTGCAGCGTCTCGATCCGCAGCGGCACGCCGCCGCCCCGCGGGCCGGAGACCGCCGCGAGCAGGGTGTTCGACAGCCGCGCGGCCTCGCGGAGGCCGATGGCGTCGATCTGCACCACGGCGGACGCCTCGGCGTGCAGCGGCCCCGGGGCCGGCGGCGGGGTCTCGGGCCCGGGGGCACCGTCCGGTCCGCCAGGGCCGTCAGGGCCGCCAGGGCCGTCGGAACCGGGGCCGCCGACGAAGGAATCGAAGTCGCGGCGGGCGATCCGGTACTGCTTGCCGATCCTGGCGGCCCGCAGCCGGCCGTCGCGGATGTAGCCGCGGACCGTCCGGACGTGCAGTCCCAGCAGTTCGGCAACCTGCTCGACCGAGAAGTACTCCGGGGGGTGCTCCGGCACCGGCCGCCTCCTTCGCCTTGTCGCTCGCCTCGTCGCCTGGTCGCTTCGTTACGCAAACTACCATGAGGCCGGGCACGATAGGGAAGGATAGGGAAGGGCGTCCGGTGAGCGGTGCACCCGACCGTCAGGACTTCGTCAACGCGGCGCCGCATTCGGTCAACGCTGCGTCAGGAAGGTTCTCCGTCCGGGCGCCACGGTCCTAGCGTCGGAGGCGCAGTTCCGGCAGGCCCCTCTCCAGCACTCGGGAGCACCCGCATGACCCGCGTCGTCGTCTGGCACGTCCCGGTCACCGTCATCGGACGGACCGCCTCCCTCCGCCTCTTCCGCCTGCGCGACGGGCGGCGCTGCGCCGTCGGCTTCAGCTCCGCGGCCGCGCTCGCCGAGCTGCTCGGCCCGGAGCAGGCCGCCGTCGAACTCGGCGAACCGGCGCTGCGGGCGCTCACCGCACCGCTCGGCGTCGACGAGTTCGTCCTGGACCCGCGACTGGTCGCGGCGCCGGTCGTCGCGCCGACCGCCGACCAGGCCACCGACCAGGCCGCCGACCAGGCCGCCGACCGGGCCACGCATCCTGGCGACCCGTCCGCCGACGGCGCCGCCCGCCCGGCGGCCGGGCGCCCCACCACCCGGTCCGGTGCACAGCTCCAGCGCCGGTGAGCGCACTCCAGCTGGTTCCCGGGGCGCCCCGGCCCGAGCCGGCCCGGCCGCTCCAGGCCCTGGCCCGGGTGAGCTTCGGGCCCGTCCCGCTCGACTTCGACCGGCTGGTCGCCGAACTCCCGGCTGTGCAGAGCGGATTGGCGTTGGCCGGCGGCGCCGACCTGGAACTCCGGCTGGCCTGCACGGGGCCGGAGGAGCTGCGCGCGGTCTCGGCCGCCCTGCTCCGGGCCGGCGCGGCCCACGTCCACGTCGATCTGGTGCTCCGCGCCCTCGTGCCGACCCGGCCGACCCTGCGACCGGTGCCCTGAGGACCCCCGGGGGCCCGGGTCGGTGCGCCCGGGCCCCCGGGCCGCGGCACCCCTGGCCGCGCACCCCCTGGCCGCGCACCCCCCTGGGGGGCCGGTCAGCCGATGCCCTGGCGGTCCGGGCGCAGCGCGAAGGCCCGGACCTCCGGGTCGCCCTGCTCCTGGGTCACCGCGCGGACCAACAGGACCTGCTGCTCCAGGAGTTCGGGCCGGCACCGGTCCGGGGCGATGCGCAGCAGATCGTCCAGCGCGGCGGTCAGGCGGCGGGTCACCTGGGGGTGGCCGGCGCCGCAGAGGCGGATCTCGGTGAAGGCCAGGTCGACGATGCTCGACCAGCCCGGCACCGGTTCGACCAGCCGGACCGCACCGCGCCGGTCGCGGTGGCAGAGGTCGCCGAAGTTCTCGTGCAGGAGCATCGCGAGCAGCTGGTGGATCCGGTCGACGGCCTGCACGGCGGTGGTCGGATCGTTGACGGCGGGCGAGAGCGCGCGGATCGCGATGTCCACGAGCTGGCGGAAGCCGAAGCTCAGGTCCTGGTGCATGGTGCGGTCGACGCCGACGTTCAGCGCCTGGGCGATCCGCCGCGGGGGCGGCGGGCGCTCGCCGGCCACCCGGACGATCGGGGTCCCGGGGGCGATGAAGTCGCCGATCCTCGGCACCAGGTACAGCACCGCGTCGTGCTTGCGGGCGATCCGCAGCAGCCGCCCGATGTTCACGTCCCGCAGCACGCCGGAGCGCCCCTCGTGGAGCAGGGTGTACGCGTCGGCGGGCGCGGGCGGCGGTGCGGGTTCGGCCGGCATCAGCCGGTACTGGAGCAGTACGGCCACCGACTCGTCGGCCACCCGATTGATCACGTGCGGGACGCGCAGCAGCCGCATGGTCGACTGCACGTAGAGCACGAACAGGGCGAGGCTGAGCACGACCAGGAGCACGGCCACCACGCTGGAGAAGACCGGCACCGAGGTGAGCTCGGCCGGGTCGGTGGAGTCGTCGTAGCTGAACTGGACCAGCAGCGCGAAGAGGAAGGTGGCCAGGCAGACCGAGAAGGCGGCCTTGGTCAGCCGGCTGCGGACGTAGAGCCGCAGCACTCGCGGGGAGAACTGGCCGGCGGCCATCTGCAGGGCCACCAGGGAGATCGAGAAGACCACGCCGATGAACGTCAGCATCGCCGAACTCACGGTGGCGACGACGGACTTGGCGGCACTGTTGAAGCGCAGCAGCTCGTCCACCGAGCCGGTGTCGGCGACGCTCCGGCTCACCACCGCCTCGTCGAGCTCGGCGGTCAGCCCGGCCAGCAGCACGGCGGCCAGACAGGCGAGCAGCGGGCCGAACCAGAACGACTCGCCCAGGTGCTCACGCAGCGGGGAGAGCGGTCGGTAGCGGACCGGCGGCCGCGGCCCGGTCTGGCGGTCGGTCATCGCCCCAGGCTAGAGCCGGGCGCGCGACGCCCCCCGGCACGCCACGCAGCGGTATTTCTATGCGCTCCAGCCTATTTCCATAAACCAGGATGCCCTCCATATTGCACGAGTACGGACCGAGGCTCAATTCGCGCTCAGATAGCGGGACTACCCGCGAGTCACGTAACGGGCACATGAACACATGGCCTCCTACCTGCGGGAATATCCAGCGAAGTAGGTAAACATTCAGTAATGAAATCTGTGCAGAGGTCTATGAATACGCCTACTGTGTGGCAACTCTCCGCGCTTCGCACCGCCGGAGCCCCCACAGCACAGAGAGATTGCGAATGGCCTCCCTCAACCAGCTCTCCCCACCCGGATCGAGCACCGGCACCACCGGCACCACCACCCACCGGTCGCTCCGGCGCGAGGTCGGCCTGATCGGCCTCATGTGGGCCTCGGTCGGATCGATCATCGGCTCGGGTTGGCTCTACGGCGCCAAGAACGCCGTCGTCGTCGCCGGCCCGGCGGCGCTCGTCTCCTGGGGCATCGGCGCGGTCGCGATCGTCCTGCTCGCCTTCGTGCACGCCGAACTCGGCGGCATGTTCCCGGTCGCCGGCGGCACGGCGCGCTACCCGCACTACGCCTTCGGCGGCCTGGCCGGCATGTCGTTCGGCTGGTTCTCCTGGCTCCAGGCCGCCACCGTCGCCCCGATCGAGGTCGAGGCGATGATCGGCTACGCGGGGCACTGGGAGTTCGCGAAGAGCCTCCTCAACGAGAACGGCACCCTCACCGCCAGCGGCTTCGTGGTCGCCGTCCTGCTGATGGGCCTGTTCGTCGCGGTCAACTTCCTCGGTGTCCGGGTGCTCGCCCGCACCAACAGCGCCACCACCTGGCTGAAGATCTTCGTCCCACTGTTCGCGATCTTCGTGCTCGCCGTGACCAACTTCCACGGCTCCAACTTCAGCTCGCACGGCTTCGCCCCGTTCGGCATCAAGGGCGTGCTCACCGCGGTCAGCGCCAGCGGCATCATCTTCGCCCTGCTGGGCTTCGAGCAGGCGATCCAGTTGGCCGGCGAGAGCAAGAACCCCAAGCGCGACATCCCGCGCGCGGTGCTCGGCTCGGTCGCCATCGGCACCGTCATCTACGTCCTGCTGCAGGTCGTCTTCATCGCCGCGCTGCCCGCCGCCTCCTTCGCCAACGGCTGGGACAAGCTGGACTTCCCCGGCATCGACGGCCCGTTCGCCGGCCTCGCCACCGTGGTCGGCCTGGGCTGGCTGGCCTGGGTGCTGTACTTCGACGCCATCGTCTCCCCCGGCGGCACCGGCCTCATCTACACCACGTCGACCTCGCGCATCGCGTACGGCCTGAGCAAGAACGGCTACGCGCCGCAGCTCTTCGAGCGCGTCGACAAGCGCGGCACCCCGTGGTTCGGCCTGGTCATGTCGTTCGTCACCGGCGTCGTCTGCTTCCTGCCCTTCCCGAGCTGGCAGGAGCTGGTCGGCTTCATCGTCTCCGCCAGCGTGCTGATGTACGCCGGCGCCCCGCTGGCCTTCGGCGCGCTGCGCCGCCGGCTGCCGCACCGGGAGCGCTCGTACCGCCTGCCCGGCGGCGCGGTCATCGCCCCGGCCTCCTTCGTGGTCTCCAGCCTGATCATCTACTGGTCCGGCTGGCACACCCTCTCCCGCCTGGGCATCGCCATCGTCGTCGGCTACGTCCTGCTCGGCAGCTACGCCGCCTACGCCACCCGCAAGGGCCTCCCGAACGCCCCCCGTCTGGACCTGCGGGCCGCCCAGTGGCTGCCGGTCTACCTGCTCGGCCTCGGCCTGGTCTCCTGGCAGGGCGGCTTCGGCGACGGCACCGGCCGGATCCCGATGTGGTGGGACATGGCCGCGGTCGCCGTGTTCTCGCTGGCGATCTACTACTGGGCGATCAGGGTCGCCCTGCCCGCCGAGGTCATCGAGCAGAACATCGAGGACGTCGAGGTGGTCGACGCGGGCGGCCACTGACCCCCGCACCGCGCAACAGGACGGGCCCGCCGGTACGCACCGGCGGGCCCGTTCCGCTGATCCGGAGGAGCGGCCCTACAGCGAGAGCACCTCGCGCAGGGCCCGCTCGACCACCCCGGCCGGGTCCTCGGGCCGGCCCTCGGAGCGCCAGGCCACGAAGCCGTCCGGGCGGACGAGCAGGGCGCCGTCGGGGCCGATACCGTGCAGGGCGGCGAAGTCCTCGCCCGGCTCGGGGGCGAGGTCGTCCTCGCCGTCCGCGCCGATCCGGAACGCCTCCAGCGGGACGGCCAGCCGGTCCGCCGCCCGGCGGGCGCCCTCCTGCCAGTCGGTTCCCCCCGAACCGGTCAGCAGCACCATGGTCTGCTCGTACAGGTCGAGGGTGGAGAGCCTGACCCCGGCCCGCCGCAGCCACTGGTGCGGCGCCCGGCTGCCCGGCTCGCCCGCCGACTCGAAGGTCTCCGGGACCACCGGGCCCCGCGGGTCGGTGCCGGTCACCGCGCCCTGCGGGTAGCGGTAGCCGAGCGCCACCGCCAGCACCCCGGCCTGCCGGCCGACGCCCGGCACCACCGCGTAGCCCGGGTGGCTGTGCTCGGCGGAACGGGCCGAGGCCCGCTCACTGGTCACCCGCGCCACCGGGCGGCGCTCCTGCCCGTAGGTGTCCAGCAGACCGGGACCGGCCCAGCCGCAGAGCACCGCGGCGAGCTTCCAGGCCAGGTTGTGCGCGTCCTGGATGCCGGTGTTCGAGCCGAACGCCCCGGTCGGGGACATCTCGTGGGCCGAGTCCCCGGCCAGGAACACCCGCCCGGAGGAGTAGCTCTCCGCCACCCGCTCGGCCGCGTGCCACGGCGCCCTGCCGGTCACCTCGACGTCGAGCTCCGGCATCCCGACGGCGGCCCGGATGTGCCGGGCGCAGCGCTCGTCGGTGAACGCCTCCAGCGGCTCGCCGTGCTCCGGGTGCCACGGCGCGTGGAACACCCACTCCTCCCGGTTGTCGACCGGCAGCAGGGCGCCGTCCGCCTCGGGGTTCGTGAGGTAGCAGGCGATGAAGTGACGGTCGCCGACCACCTCGGCCAGCCGCTTCGCCCGGAAGGTGATGCTGACGTTGTGGAACAGCTCGCCCTTGCCGCTCTGGCCGATGCCCAGCTCGGTGCGGGCCGGGCTGCGCGGGCCGTCCGCCGCGACCAGGTACTGCGCCCGGACGGTCCGCTCCTCCCCGGTCTCCCGGCTGCGCAGCAGCGCCGTCACCCCCTCGGCGTCCTGCTCGAAGGAGAGCAGCTCGGTACCGAAGCGGATGTCCGCCCCGAGGTCCCGGGCGGCGCGGCGCAGCACCGGCTCCAGGTCGTTCTGGCTGCACAGGCACCAGGAGCTGGGGCTGAAGCGGGCCAGCCGCCCGCCCGGGTCGATCTCGCGGAACAGCCACTCCTGCTCCTCACCGGTCAGCGAGGGGGCCTGCAGGATGCCGTGGTTCGGGGCCAGCACGGACGCCGCCTCGCGGATCGCCGCCTCGATGCCGGCCACCCGGTACAGCTCCATGGTCCGGACGTTGTTGCCTCGGCCGCGCGGGTGACGCGAGGTGTCGGCGTGCTTCTCGACCAGCAGGTGCCTGACACCCAGTCGGCCCAGGAAGAGTGCGGCCGACAGCCCGACCAACGAGCCGCCGACGATCAGGACCGGTACCCGGTCGTCCACCTTCGGATTCATCAATTGCTCCAGCCTGTACGGGAGTTCGGGGCCGAATGCGGGGCTCGGCGCGACCCTCGGTGGGGCCCGCGGACACGGCGGCCCGGTCCTACCGTCCCCCGCGCCGGGGTCGTTCTGGCGTTTCATCGCCCGGATGGCCCGCATGGCTCGCGCCACCCGGGAGCACCGCGCACGATCGACCTCAGACCTGGTGGCCGACGCCACCCCAGCACCCTCCCCGCCGGAGACCGCCCAGCCCTCCGGCACCGGAGCCGCCGCACGCGGCCCCCGACGCGTGCGGCCCAGAAGCAGAAAGTGGATCATGACGACTCTGTCCGAACCGCCCGCGCGGCAGCACTCCGCCTCCGACACCCGGCTGCGGGTAGTGCTGATGCTGGAGATCCAGGACGGCGCCCAGCAGCGCTTCATGGACGTCTACGAGCAGCTCCGCCACCAGGTCGCCACCGTGCCCGGCCACGTCAGCGACCAGCTCTGCCAGTCCATCAACGACCCCCGGCAGTGGCTCATCACCAGCGAGTGGGAGGACCAGGAGACCTTCCTGGAGTGGGTGGACAGCCCGGCCCACCGCGAGATGGTCAAGCCGATGCACGGCTGCGTCAGCGACACCTTCCGCTCGATGCGCTACACGATCCTGCGCGAGACCTCCGCCGCCGGCGCCACCGGCACCCGGGCCCCGGACGAGGTGCCGGCCGGACTGCCCCGCACCGCCCCGGCCGGGCAGGCCGGCCCGCCCAAGGCCGACCCCGGCCCGGACGGCGTGGTCCGGCACGCGCTCACCTTCACCGTGAAGCCCGGCAGCGAGCCCGAGGTCGCCCGGATCCTGTCCGGCTACGCCTCCCCCCGGGCCGAGGTCGACGGGACCACCCGGCTGCGCCGCACCTCGCTGTTCATGCACGGCAACCGCGTCGTCCGCGCGGTCGAGGTGATCGGCAGCCTCGGCGACGCGCTGCGGCACGTCGCCATGCAGCCCGAGGTGCGGGCCGTCGAGGAGGCGATCAACCCGCACCTGGAGGAGGCCCGCCGGCTGGGCGACCCCGAGGCGGCGCGCGCCTTCTTCGCCCGGGCCGCGCTGCCCGCCGCGAACCAGGCCGTGGCCGGCACCCCGGCCGCCGGACGGCCGCACCGGCACGCCGTGCTGTACCCGGTGAAGCCCGGCAACGGCCAGGCGGTGACCGACCTCCTGGCCGAGTACGACGAGCTCGCCACCGTCGACCCGACCGGCCCGGTCGCCACCAGCACCGTGTTCCACCGGGACGACGTCGTGGTCCGGCTGGTGGACCTGCGGGTGCCGCCGGAGGCGGACCCGGCGGCGGCGCTCGGCATCGCGGGCGAGCGCGAGGCCGCCGTCCTGGGCCGGCTGCTCGACCTCGGCCCCGAGGTCGACCTGCGGACCGACGCCGGACTGCGCGCCTTCCTCGCCGCGCGCGCCATGAACCCGGTCACCGACCGCACTTCGGCCGACTCCTGAGATCAGGTCGGTCCAGGCAGCAGGCGGCAGAACACGGCAGCCCACCCGGCAGCACCCGGCCGCACCCGGCAGCCCACCCGGTAGAACACCCGGCAAGAAGGAAGAAACCAATGTCCACGCAGTACCCACGGATCGTGAACGTCTCCGAGGCCCCGGAGAACCGCCGGCGCGGCGGCGACCTGCGCGCCATGCTCACCCCGGCCACCTGCGGCGCCACCAGCGGGTTCATGGGGCTGGCCATCGTGCAGCCCGGCGAGCGGATCGGCGAGCACTACCACCCGTACTCCGAGGAGTTCGTCTTCGTCGTCACCGGCGACCTGGAGGTGGACCTGGACGGCGAGACCCGGATCCTCAAGCCCGAACAGGGGCTGATGATCCCGATCAACATGCGCCACCGGTTCCGCAACGTCGGTGACACCGTGGCCAAGATGGTCTTCCACCTCGGCCCGCTGGCACCGCGCCCCGAACTCGGCCACGTGGACACCGAGGAGACCGGGGCGGCGGTCAACGCCGGGCCGCCGGAACCCGCCAAGGTGGCTTCGTGAGCCGCCGACGGGTCGCCGTCACCGGAATCGGCGTGGTCGCGCCCGGCGGGGTCGGGGTCCCGGCGTTCTGGGACCTCCTCACCGCCGGGCGGACGGCGACCCGCGGCATCACGCTCTTCGACCCCGCCGGGTTCCGCTCCCGGATCGCCGCCGAGTGCGACTTCGACCCGGCGGCCCACGGGCTCGGCCCGGACGACGTCCAACGGGCCGACCGCTACGTCCAGTTCGCGATGGTGGCGGCGGACGAGGCGATCAGCGACGCCGGACTCGACCTGGCCGCCGAGGACCCGTGGCGGATCGGCGTCTCGCTCGGCACCGCCGTCGGCGGCACCACCCGGCTGGAGCACGACTACGCCCTGGTCAGCGCCGGCGGTGCCCGCTGGGACGTCGACCACCGGCTGGCCGAACCGCAGCTGCACCGGGCCTTCGCGCCCAGCACGCTCGCCTCGGCCGTCGCCGAGCGGACCGGCGCCCACGGACCGGTGCAGACCGTCTCCACCGGCTGCACCTCCGGCCTGGACGCCATCGGCTACGCCTTCCAGACGGTCGAGGACGGCCGGGCCGACATCTGCATCACCGGGGCCTCGGACTCGCCGATCTCGCCGATCACCGTCGCCTGCTTCGACGCCATCAAGGCCACCAGCGAACGCAACGACGACCCGGCGCACGCCTCCCGGCCGTTCGACGCCCACCGGGACGGCTTCGTACTCGGCGAGGGCGGCGCCGTCCTGGTGCTGGAGGAACTGGAGCACGCCCGGCGGCGCGGCGCCCGGATCTACGGCGAGATCGGCGGCTTCGCCACCTTCGGCAACGCCTACCACATGACCGGCCTCACCCAGGAGGGGCTGGAGATGTCCCGGGCGATCGACCAGGCGCTCGCCCACGCCCGGGTCGACCGCACCGACGTCGACTACGTCAACGCGCACGGCTCGGGCACCAAGCAGAACGACCGGCACGAGACGGCGGCCGTGAAGCGCTCGCTCGGCGAGCACGCCTACCGGACGCCGATGAGCTCGATCAAGTCGATGGTCGGGCACTCGCTCGGCGCGATCGGCGCGATCGAGGTGGTCGCCTGCACCCTCGCGCTGGACCGCGGCGTGGTGCCGCCGACCGCCAACTACGAGACACCCGACCCGGAGTGCGACCTGGACTACGTGCCGCGCACCGCCCGGGAGACACCGCTGCGCCACATCCTCTCGGTCGGCAGCGGCTTCGGCGGATTCCAGTCCGCCGTCGTGCTCACGAGAACGGGGTGAGATCCATGACGTCACGTCAACAGGAACGCCGGGCGGTGATCACCGGCCTGGGTGTGGTGGCACCGAACGGCGTCGGAGCCGATGCCTTTTGGAAGGCCACCCGGCAGGGCGTGAGCGTCCTCGACCGGATATCCCGCGAGGGCTGTGCGGATCTCCCGCTGCGCGTCGCGGGCCAGGTGCGGGACTTCGACCCGCAGGCCGTCATCGACAGCCGCCACCTGGTGCAGACCGACCGGTTCACGCACTACGCGATGGCCGCCGCCGACCAGGCGGTGGCGGACGCCGGATTCCTCGCCGATCCCGAACACCCCTACGCGGTCGGCGTGGTGACCGCGGCCGGCTCCGGCGGCGGCGAGTTCGGCCAGGGCGAGCTGCAGCAGCTGTGGGGCAAGGGACCGCAGTTCGTCGGCCCGTACCAGTCCATCGCCTGGTTCTACGCGGCCAGCACCGGCCAGGTGTCGATCCGCGGCGGCTACAAGGGCCCCTGCGCGGTGGTGGCCAGCGACGAGGCCGGCGGGCTGGACGCGATCGCGCACGCCGCCCGGTCCGTCGCGCACGGCACCGACGCGGTGGTGGTCGGCGCCGCCGAGGCCCCGCTCGCGCCGTACTCGATGGTCTGCCAGCTCGGCTACCCCGAACTGAGCCTGTCCGACCGGCCCGACCGGGCCTACCTGCCGTTCTCCCCCGACGCGGCCGGCTTCGCCCCCGCCGAGGGCGGCGCGATGCTGCTGCTGGAGGACGAGGCCACCGCCCGCCGGCGCGGGGCCGCCGTCCGGGCGTACGTCGCCGGGCACGGCGCCACCTTCACCGGCGCCTCCCGCTGGGCGGAGTCCCGCGAGGGCCTGGCGGCGGCGATCCGGATCGCCCTCGACCGGGCCAGGATCTCGCCGGAGGACGTGGACGTGGTCTTCGCCGACGCCCTCGGCATCCCGGCCGCGGACCGCGCCGAGGCGCTCGCGCTGGCGGACGCGCTCGGCCCCTACGCCGAGCGGGTCCCGGTCACCGCCCCCAAGTCCGGTACCGGGCGGGCCTACTGCGGCGCACCGCCGCTGGACACGGTCGCCGCCGTGCTCGCCATGGAGGACGGCGTGCTGCCGCCCACCCCGAACGTCACCGAGGTCGCCCACGACCTGGCCCTGGTGACCGGCCGCGCCCGCCCGGCCGAACTGCGCACCGCCCTGGTGCTCAGCCGCGGGCTGATGGGCTCCAACTCGGCGCTGGTGCTGCGGCGCGGCGACCTGGACTGATCCCCTCCCGGTCCGCCCGCCCACGGCCCGCCCCACGTTCCACGCCCCACCACTCGCTCGCTCGCTCGCTACGAAGGGACACCCCCGTGAGCAACACCCTCAACTATCCCGAACTCGCGGAACTCATCCGGGCCCGGGCCGGGGTCGAGATCGACCCGGTCGAACTCGAGCGGCCCGGCGCCGGTTTCGACGAGTTCGGCGTGGACTCCCTCGGCCTGCTCGGCGTGGTCGGCGAGCTGGAGAACCGGCACGGAGTGAAGGTCACCAACGGCGCGGAGTCGGCCAAGACCCCGGCCGAGTTCCTGGCCCTGGTGAACTCCGCCGTGACCGCGAAGGCGGGTGCCTGAGATGCCCGGACACACGGACAACGAGATCGTCATCGCGGCCCCGCTCGACCTGGTCTGGGAGATCACCAACGATCTGGAGAACTGGCCGCAGCTGTTCAGCGAGTACGCCTCGGTCGAGGTGCTGGAGCGCGACGGCGAGCGGGTCACCTTCCGGCTGACCATGCACCCGGACGACGACGGCAAGGTCTGGAGCTGGGTCTCCGAGCGCACCACCGACCGCCCCTCGCTCGCCGTGCGGGCCCGGCGGGTCGAACCCGGCCCGTTCGAGTACATGGACATCCACTGGGAGTACTCGGAGGTGCCGGCCGGCACCCGGATGCGCTGGGTGCAGGACTTCGCCATGAAGCCCACCGCGCCCGTCGACGACGACGGCATGGTCAACCACATCAACCGCAACTCCCGGATCCAGCTCCAGCTGATCCGCGAGAAGGTCGAGAAGAAGGCCGCGGAGCTCTGAGCCATGACCTCCCCCGCGACCGAGAACCCGACCGCACGGATCCACCGCGCCCTGATCGTCGCCCGGATGAAGCCCGACGCGGCCACCGGCATCGCCGAGGTCTTCGCCGACTCCGACAACCGGGGCGAACTCCCCCATCTGATCGGCGTCACCGGGCGCAGCCTGTTCCAGTTCGGCGACGTGTACCTGCACCTCATCGAGGCGGACCGGCCGCCCGGACCGGCCGTCGCCCAGGTGGTCGGCCACCCCGAGTTCCGCGCCGTCAGCGACGCCCTGACCACGTACGTCCAGGCGTACGACCCGGCCACCTGGCGGGGGCCGAAGGACGCGATGGCGCGCGAGTTCTACCGCTGGGAGCGCCGCGGCTGAGCGCGAACCGGTGAACCGGTGACACGACGAGCGGACACCCCGCGGGCCTCGGGCCCCGGGGTGTCCGCTCGTGCGGGCCGGTCGCGCCGTCCCGAGCGTCGGCGCGTCGGTGTCCCAGCGCGGCAGTGCGGCAGTGCGGCCGTACGGCGGTGCGGCAGCGTCGGGGCGTCGGTGTCAGTGCGCTCCGGCCGGCTGCGCCGTCATCGCGGCGAGCACGGCGCGCCAGTCCTCGCCGGGCTCCGGGGTCAGCGGTTCGGCGAGCGCGTCGGCCCGGTAGTGCCAGGGCCGCAGCAGCTCCGCCTCGGCGCCGGGGCCGTGCGCGACGGTGCTCGACGAGCCGAGCAGCCGGACCAGTTCGGCGGCGAAGTCGGCCCAGGAGACGTGGCCGGTGACGGCGTTGACGATCCGGCCGGGCGCCTGGCCGAGGCTCGCCGTCACCGCCCGGGCGAGGGCGGCGGAGTGCACCCAGCCGGCCCCGGCCCACCCGGCGGCGGGTTCCGGCAGCAGGATCGGGCGGCCGGCCAGCGCGGCCTGGTAGAGCGCGCCGGTGGCGCCCCAGCGGAGCTGGTCGCGCAGCCGCCGGTGCGGGCCCCAGACGATCGGCGAGCGGACCACCGCCACCGGGCCGCGCGCCGACGGGGCGGCGTCCAGCAGGATCCGCTCGCAGTCGAGCTTGGCCTGCCCGTACGGGGTGAGCGGTCCGGCCGAGGGACCGCCCTCGGGGACCTCCCCCGGCTCCGGTCGGCCGTAGGCGTCGATGCTGCTGACGAAGACGAACCCGCCGGTGCCGCGCCAGCCCTCGACCAGGGTCCGCATGGCGGCGAGGTCGACGGCGTGCTCGGTGAAGGTGCAGGCGGCGTGGACGACGGTCTCCACACCCTCGACCGCCCGGCGCAGGCTGTCCCGGTCGGCGAGGTCCCCCTCGGCGACCTCCACCCCGGCCCCGGCCACCAGATGCGCCGACTCGGGCCGGACCAGGGCCCGCACGGGGCGGCCCTGGGCGAGGAGTTCCTGGAGCAGGGCGGCGCCGACGCCGCCGCTGGCGCCGGTGAGCAGCACCGTCCCGGCCCGGGTGGCGTGGGTGGCCCTGGTAGCGGAGGCGGTACGGCTGCTGCCGGTGCCGCGTTCGGCGGCGCGTTCGGCCAGCAGGGCGGCCAGGGCGCGGGGGGTCCGCCGCTCCAGCACGTCCAGGCCGGTCAGCGGCAGGCCGAGGCGGGCGCGGATCCGCTCCGCCAGTTGCACGGCCACCAGTGAGTGGCCGCCCAGGCCGAAGAAGTCGCCCTCGGCCGGCGGCCGGGCGCCGAGCAGCTCGGCGAAGACGTCGCGCACGGTGTCCAGATGGGCGGTGGGCGCGCCGGGGAGCCGGCCGGGGTCGAGGGCGCCGTCGGGCCGGCGCGGGATGCGGTCCAGCAGGGTGACGGCGAGCGGGAGGGTGCCGGGCTCCGCGAGCCGGCGGCGCAGTGCCGCGCGCAGCTCGGCTCCGCTGGGGGCGACCGGGCCGCTGACGGTCGCGTAGGCGAGGGCGGGGCCGTGCTCGGCGAGGTGCAGGGCGGCATCGGTGACCCGGGGGTCGGCGAGCAGGGCGGCGACGGCGGGGTGCTGGTGCTCGGGGTGGTCGGCCGGCGTCTCCGGGGCGGGGAGGTGATCGCCGAGGAGCCGCTCGCCGGGGAGGCGGGACAGCGGGCGGTCGGCGTCGGCGGCGACGGCTGCCAGCAGTTCGGCGAAGACGGCGTGCAGCCGGCCCGCGGTGGCCCCGTCCAGGGCGGCCGGGTCGTACTGGAGCAGGCAGCGCGGCCTCGGACCGTCCTCGACCAGCAGGGTCAGGCCGAACTTGGCGAGCCCGAGGTCGACCTCCACCGCCTCGGCGGTGAGGCCCGGCAGCGCCAGCGGCTCCGCCGGGTGGACCAGGTCGCAGCTGACGGCGAGCAGCGGGGTGCCGTCGGCGCCCCGGGCGGCGGCGCCGAGGCGTTCGACGACCAGGTCGAAGGGCACCTCGTGGTGCCCCTGGGCGTCCAGCAGGGCGGTGCGGACGACGGCGAGCAGTTCGGTGAAGGCCGGGTCGCCGTCGGGCTCGGGCAGCCGGGCGCGGACCGGCAGGGTGTTGACCTGGAGGCCGACCAGCCGCCGCAGTTCGGGCCGGGAGCGGTGGCCGCCGGCGCAGCCGAGCACCAGGTCGGAGCCGCCGGTGGCGGCGCGCAGGGCCGCGAAGGCGGCGGTCAGGACGACGGTGAACGCGGTCGCGCCGTGCCGGGCGCCGAGCCGGCGCAGTCCGTCCATGGTGTCGGCGGTGAGCGGAGCGCTGTGCAGGACCGCGCGGCGCTCGGGGGTGCCGGGCGGGACGGGGCGCAGCAGCGGCAGCGGGCCGGCGCCGGTGAGCCGGGCGGCCCGGGCGGCGGCCGCCTCGGCGAGCCGGTCGTCGCGGGCGCGTTCCCAGCGGGCGTAGTCGGCGTACTGGAGTTCCGGTTCGGGCAGGCCGGCCGGGCGGCCCTCGGCGGCTGCGGCGTACAGGGCGCCGAGTTCCTCGGCGAGGACGGGCAGCGAGCCGCCGTCGACGGCGATGTGATGGATCGTCAGCAGAAGGGTGTGGTCGTCCGGGGCGTGCCGCAGGAGCAGCGCGCGCAGGGCGGGGCCGGCCGCGAGGTCGAACGGGCGGGCCGCCTCGGCGCGCAGCAGGGCGGCGGAGTCCTCGGCGGTGGCGTCCCGGACCGGGAGCGGCACCGGGGCGGGCGGTGCGGGCTCCTGGTGCGGCCGGTCGTCCTGGTGGCCGTAGCGGGTGCGCAGGATGTGGTGGCGGGCGGTGAGGCCGGTCAGGGCGGCGGCGAGGGCGTCCCGGTCCAGCGGGCCGCGCAGCCGGGTGGCGAGCGGGACGTGGTAGCGGGGGCCGCCCTGGCCGAGGCGGTCCATCAGCCACATCCGCTGCTGGGCGTGGGAGAGCGGGGCCGGGCCGGGGGCGGTGCCGCGCGGGACGGGGCCGGCGGCCGGGGTGCCGGGCGCGGGCGTCCTGGTGCGGCCCCGGGCCCGGCGGAGCAGTTCGGCCTGGTCGATCGGGGCGGTCATCGGGTGGACTCCTGGGAGTGGGCGCCGGCGGACACGAGGCCGGAGTCGGCGGGCACAAGGCCGGGCGCGGCGGAATCGGGGCCGGGCGCGGCGGAATCGGCCGCGAGCAGGGCGCGTTCGATCAGGGCGGCCTGGCCGGCCACCGTGGGCCGGCTCAGGAAGTCGCCGAGCGGCAGCTCGACCCCCAGGTCCTCGCGGAGGTCGTCGACCACCCACATGGCGAGCAGCGAATGGCCGCCCAGGGCGAAGAACTCCGCCTCGGGGGCGGTTACTTCGACCTCGAGGGCACGCGACCAGGCAGCCGCGACGACCTGCTCGATCGGCCCGAGGGCAGCGGGTTCGGCAGCGGATTCGGCAGCGGGTTCGGCGGCGGGCCCGGCAGTCTCGGCGACGGCCTCGGCCGGCTCCTCCTCGGCGGCCAGCGCGCGGCGGTCGACCTTGCCGCTGCCGGTGAGCGGGAGGGCGTCCAGCACCGTCCAGGCGGTCGGCACCAGATGGGCCGGGAGGCGCTCGGCGAGCTGCCGCCGCAGCGACTCGGGTGCCGGGCGGACGCCCTCGGCGGCCACCACGAAGGCGGTGAGCGCGGCGTCCTCGCGCCCCGCGCGGCGCACCACCACGGCCGCCTCGGCGACCTCGGGCAGGCTGCGCAGCGCGTGCTCGACCTCGCCGGGCTCGATCCGGTAGCCGCGCACCTTCACCTGGTCGTCCAGGCGGCCGTGGAAGTCGAGGGTGCCGTCCGGCCGCCGGGAGACCAGGTCCCCGGTGCCGTACGCCCGGCCCAGGCCGGGGAGTTCGACGAACCGTTCGGCCGTCAGCTCGGGTCGGCCGAGGTAGCCGAGCGCCAGCCGTCCGGTCAGCCAGAGTTCGCCGCGGGTGCCGTCCGGGACCGGCCGGCGGTCCTGGTCGAGGACGGCGGCGCCGGTGCCGCCGAACGGGCGGCCGATCGGCACCGGGCCCGCGCAGTCGGCGGGCCGGACGCGGTGCAGGGTGGCGAAGGTGGTGGCCTCGGTCGGGCCGTAGCCGTTGACCAGCTCGAGCCACGGGTAGGTCCGCAGCACGGCGCCGGCGTGTTCGGCCGCGAGCGCCTCGCCGCCGACCACGACGTGCCGCAGCACACCGAAGATCCGTGAGCCGCGCGCGGCGAGCTGGTGGAACAGGGCGGTGGCGAGCACGGCGTGGGTGACGCCGAACCGTTCGACGTCGCGGGCGAGTTCCTCCGCGCTGGGGCGTTCGGCGGTCGGCACGGCGAGCGCGGCGCCGTTGGCCAGCGGGCCCCAGAGTTCCAGGGTGGAGAGGTCGAAGCCGGCCGAGGTGCGGACCAGCATCCGGTCGCCGGGGCGCAGCGCCACCCCGTCGGCGGCGGTGACCAGTTCGGTGACGGCGTGGTGCGGCACCAGCACGCCCTTGGGGCGCCCGGTGGAGCCGGAGGTGAAGTAGACGATGGCGGTGGCGGCCGGGTCGGGGTCGACCGGACCGGGCCCGTGCTCGTCGTCACCGGTCCCGGCGGGGCCGGTCTCGGTGAGCACCAGCGAGCGGTCCTCGGTCAGGTCGAGCTCGGCCAGCAGCGCCTTGTCGCCGAGGGTGAGCCGGACGGCGGCGTCGTCGAGCATCGCGGTGAGGCGCGCGGCCGGGTACGCCGGGTCGAGCGGCAGCACATGGCCGCCGGCCCACCAGACGGCGAGGTGGGCGACGGCGATCCGGCTGCCGCGGGCGCAGAGCACGCCGACGGCGCTGCCGGGGGCGACCCCGCGGGCGGTCAGCTCGGCGGCCAACCGCCGTGCGTTGGAGACGAGTTCGTGGTAGGTCAAAGCGGTGGTGCCGTCGGTGACGGCGAGCGCCTCGGGGCGCTCGGCGGCCTGCCGGGCGACCAGCGCCGGGACGGTGGCGGGACCGGCGGTCGACCTGGCAGCGGGAGCGGCGGCGGGACCGGCGGTGGAGCGGGAGGGAGTCATCGGAGGTCAGCCTTCCGGGCGCCCCGGCGGTGGGCCGGGGCGCCGTGCGACGGTGGGCGGGAGGGAGGG